>NZ_JBBYHS010000013.1:25264-198494 GCF_038290035.1 Flavobacterium calami | reverse complement strand
TTCGTAATATTGATTTACGAACATAATAATCATTTCAAATCGTCACGCTCTAAAATGACTCTTAAAATACAGATTTACAATAATTTCAAAGAACTTATTTTAATTTTTAGTGGACACTAGTGGTTTGTATTATTTTCTCATCAATTTAAATAGAAATTTAAAGCTGTTTTTATTGATAACTTTAAAATGATACGCTTTCATTTTTTACCGATAAATGGTACATTAGCCAAAAATCCAAACTTCATTTATGCTAGAGCAAAATCAATATACCGAAGATAATATCCGATCACTCGATTGGAAAGAACATATCCGTATGCGTCCGGGAATGTACATCGGAAAACTCGGAGACGGATCTGCACCTGACGATGGTATTTACATTCTTTTAAAAGAGGTTTTAGACAACTGTATCGACGAGTTCGTAATGGGCTCAGGAAAAACTATTGAGGTAAGCATTAAAGACAAAACCGTAACGGTTCGTGATTACGGACGTGGAATTCCGTTAGGAAAAGTGGTCGATGTTGTTTCGAAAATGAACACAGGAGGAAAATACGACACAAAAGCTTTCCAGAAATCGGTTGGTCTGAATGGTGTCGGAACGAAGGCTGTAAATGCACTTTCGACTTTTTTTCGTGTAGAATCGGTTCGTGATGAAAAACAAAAAGCAGCTGAATTTTCCGGCGGAAATCTGGTTTTAGAAGAAGACGTAATCGAAACCACAAAACGAAAAGGAACAAAAGTTGTTTTTACGCCAGACGAAACGATTTTCAAAAACTATAAATTCCGAATGGAATATGTGGTAAAAATGGTCAAAAACTATTGTTACTTAAACAATGGTCTGACAATTATTTTTAATGGAGAAAAATACTATTCAGAAAACGGGCTTCGCGATTTATTAGAGGAAACGATCAGTGAAGAAGATTTAGAATATCCAATTATTCATTTGAAAGATCATGATATTGAAGTCGCGCTGACACACAGTAAAACGCAGTACAGTGAAGAATATCACTCTTTTGTGAACGGTCAGAATACCACACAGGGAGGAACGCACTTAGCTGCTTATCGTGAAGCTGTTGTCAAAACGATTCGTGAGTTCTACAATAAAAACTTCGAAGCATCAGACGTTCGTAAATCGATTGTGAGTGCGATTAGTATTAAAGTAATGGAACCGGTTTTTGAGTCTCAGACCAAAACAAAATTAGGTTCTACAGATATGGGTTCTGATGACGGAACTCCTGCAGTTTCTGTTCGTACCTTTGTTAACGATTTCATCAAAACAAAACTGGATAATTATTTGCATAAAAATCCAACAACTGCAGAAGCTTTATTACGTAAAATTCTTCAGGCAGAACGCGAGCGTAAAGAATTATCAGGAATTAGAAAACTGGCGACAGATCGTGCAAAAAAAGCCAATCTTCACAATAAAAAATTAAGAGACTGCCGTGCGCATCTTCCGGATACTAAAAACCCAAGAAACTTAGAAAGTACGCTTTTTATTACCGAGGGAGATTCGGCTTCCGGATCTATTACAAAATCGCGTGACGTGAATACACAAGCGGTTTTCAGTTTGCGTGGTAAGCCTTTGAATTCATACGGAATGAGTAAAAAAATCGTGTATGAAAACGAAGAATTCAACTTACTGCAAGCGGCACTTGATATTGAAGACGGATTAGAAAAATTACGTTACAACAACATCGTAATTGCAACCGATGCTGATGTCGACGGAATGCACATTCGTTTGCTTCTGATTACATTTTTCCTTCAGTTTTTCCCTGAATTAATCAAAGAAGGTCATTTGTATATTTTACAAACACCGCTTTTCAGGGTTCGTAACAAAAAAGAAACGATTTATTGTTACTCTGAAGAAGAAAGAAAAGATGCGATAGAAAAACTTAAACCAAAGCCGGAAATCACCCGATTTAAAGGTTTAGGAGAGATTTCGCCAGATGAGTTCAAGAACTTTATTGGAGACACAATCCGCCTTGACCCGGTTATGATGGATAAACATACTTCGATTGAGCAATTATTGTCTTTCTATATGGGTAAAAACACACCTGACAGACAAGATTTTATTATAAAAAATCTAAAAGTTGAATTGGACGCCGTTGAGGAAATATAAAAAAATGGAAAAGAAGAAATTAATTTATGCAGCACTAGTGTTTATTGTAAGTTTTGCAATCACTTATGTTTTAATTAAAAATTATAAAAAGAGTCAGAATACTATTGAAAATATTCAGGTTAAATAAAAAATAATATTGTCAAACGATCTTCAAAACAAAGTCCTTTTTCAACAAGTTGCGGAGTTATTGCATAATGCCCGACAACAGGTTTTGCGTACCGTAAATTCAACAATGGTTTATACTTATTTTGAGATAGGGAAAATTATAGTTGAAGAAGAGCAAAATGGAAAAGACAGAGCTGAATATGGTAAAAAACTTTTAAAAGGTCTATCTAAGCAACTTATGAAAGAATTTGGTAAAGGATTTTCTGTAGAAAATCTTGACCGAATGAGAAAATTTTATAAGATATATTCAATTTCGTCGACACTGTCTACGAAATTGGAAAATAAAGATTCACAGCAACTTTCACTCGTAGCAGAAGATCCTTCATCTTTACTTCGCTTTAAACTGACATGGTCTCATTATACTTTTTTAATGAGAATAGATGATGAAAAGGAAAGACGTTTTTACGAAATAGAATCTGAAAAATACAATTGGAGTGTAAGAGAATTAAAACGCCAATATGATTCAGCATTATATACTAGATTAGCTTTAAGCCGAGATAAAGAAGGAGTTCTGGAAATTTCACAAAAAGGCCAAATAATTGAAAAACCGAAAGATTTAATTAAAGATCCTTATATACTTGAATTTTTAGGATTACCAGAATTACATCAATATTCAGAATCGCAGTTAGAAGAAGAAATCATCAATAAGCTGGAACATTTCTTATTAGAATTAGGACACGGTTTTACTTTCGTTGGAAGACAACAAAGGATAACTTTTGATGACAAACATTTCAGAATTGACTTAGTTTTTTACAACAGAATATTAAAATGTTTTGTTCTTATTGATCTTAAAATTGGAGAATTAAAACATCAGGATTTAGGTCAGATGCAAATGTATGTTAACTATTATGATAGGGAAATGCGTCTAGAAGATGAGAACAAAACCATTGGAATTGTTCTTTGCCAAAACAAAAGTGAAGCTGTGGTAAAATATACCTTACCCGAAAATAATGAACAGATTTTTGCGAGTAAATATAAAACCGTTTTACCAAGTGTTGAGGTTTTGAAAGAACTTCTTCAAAATAATAGAGAGCGATAAATGAAGAAAATTATATTTTTGATCGTAACCTTACTTTTAATTTCTTGTAAAAAGAATGATACAGATGAAACATTTAGTAAAGTAATTAATAAAAGAGAGTTTCCAATAAAGAATTATTCTAAGATTGAACTGATTTCTTATTATAATAGAAATTATTGGGATACTAAATTTAAAGGAGAATTTCCAATTCACAAAGTATTAGTAGATAAATATAAATTAACTTTCGACAGTACAATGATACAGGGAAGAGTTGTTTTAAATAAAATTCAGGAAAAAGAGCTTTTGAATTTAATGATAAGTGATAGCTGTTCACTTGATCAAATTGAGTCAGCTTGCTATAATCCTAGACACATGATTCTGTTTAGAGATAATAAAAACAGAATTATTGGTTATAATGAGTTTTGCTTAGAATGTGAAAGCTCAAGAGTTTCAGATAATTTAGAAGATTTTCAAAGCTATTGTTATTATGATATGAGTAACTTATTTAAAAAATTTGGAATTACACTTTTTGTAGAAAATGATGATCCAAAAGCAATAGCGAAAGAAGAAGCATTCGTAGAAAAAAATTTAGCAATCAAAGCGATTAAATAGAAATACTGAAATAATTCAGCATATAAAATGAAAGACGAAGAAGACGATAACATAATTCCAAACGACGACGAAAATACTCAGGATGAAAACCAGATTGATGACAATCAAAATGGAGATGACGATGAGATTATCGACGTAGATGCTAAACATTTTGAAGGGCAGCATTTTTACGAAAATCAGGAAGAAGAAGGCGAAGACGTTATTACCAAAGTAACAGGTATGTACAAAGACTGGTTTCTGGATTACGCTTCGTACGTAATTCTGGAACGTGCTGTTCCTGCTATCGAAGACGGATTCAAGCCTGTTCAGCGTCGTATTATGCACTCTCTAAAAGAGCTGGACGATGGTCGTTACAATAAAGTTGCCAATGTTGTTGGGCACACCATGCAGTATCACCCACACGGAGATGCGAGTATTGGTGATGCTATGGTACAAATTGGCCAAAAAGATTTATTGATTGACTGTCAGGGGAACTGGGGAAATATTTTGACTGGTGACGGTGCTGCTGCTCCCCGTTATATCGAGGCTCGTTTGTCAAAATTTGCTTTGGAGGTTTTATATTCTCCAAAAATCACTGAGTGGGGATTATCGTATGACGGTAGAAAGGCAGAACCAATTAATCTTCCTGTAAAATTCCCATTGCTTTTGGCGCAGGGAGCTGAAGGTATTGCGGTAGGTTTGTCAACGAAAGTTTTACCTCATAACTTCAACGAATTAATTGATGCTTCGATTAAAATCTTAAAAGGGAAACCTTTTACGCTTTATCCCGATTTTATGACGCAGGGTATTGCCGACGTTTCGAATTACAATGACGGAATGCGTGGCGGACGTGTGCGTGTACGTGCTAAAATTTCACAATTAGACAAAAATACTTTGGTGATTACTCAGATTCCGTTTTCTACCAATACTTCGAGTTTGATTGACAGTATTTTGAAAGCCAATGAAAAAGGTAAAATCAAAATTAAGAAAATTGAAGACAATACGGCTGCCGATGTTGAGATTTTAATTCATCTTTTCCCGGGTGTTTCACCGGATAAAACCATTGATGCTTTGTTTGCATTTACAGCCTGCGAAACCTCTGTTGCACCTTTAGGATGTGTTATTGAAGACAACAAACCTTTGTTTATCGGGGTTTCTGAAATGTTAAAAATTTCAACACACAGAACAGTTGATTTACTTCGTCAGGAATTAGAAATTCAGTTAGAAGAATTAAAAAATAAGTGGCACTTTTCTACTTTGGAGAAAATATTCATTCGTGAAGAAATGTATATCGACTTCAAATTATACGGAGACAGAGAGTCATTATACAAATATTTATACGATCGTTTTGAGCCTTTCAAAAAATCATTCGTCAGAGAAATCAATGACGATGATTTACAGCGTTTGACACAAATCCCGATGATTCGTATTACGCGTTTCGACTCTGATAAAGCGGATGACTTAATCGCTAAGTTAGAAGACGAAATGAAAGAAGTAGAGCATAATCTGGAGCATTTAACAGATTTCGCGATTGCTTACTTTACCAAATTAAAAGAGAAATACGGAAAAGGACGCGAACGCCAGACCGAACTTCGTGTTTTTGATAATGTTGAAGCTACAAAAGTTGTTTTACGAAACACAAAATTATACGTAAACCGTGAAGAAGGTTTCGTAGGAACCAGCTTAAAGAAAGACGAATACGTCGGTGATTGTTCTGATATTGATGATGTCATTGTTTTTTTACGAGACGGAACCATGATGATTACAAAAGTGGATGCCAAAACGTTTGTTGGAAAAGATATTATACATGTTGCCGTTTTTGATAAGAGTGATAAACGAACCATTTACAATATGATTTACCGAGATGGAAAATCCGGCCCATCTTACATAAAACGTTTCAATGTTACCGGAGTCACCAGAGATAAAGCGTATGATTTAACAAATGGAACCAAAGGTTCTCAGGTTGTTTATTTTTCGCACAATCCAAATGGAGAAGCTGAAGTCGTAACCATATTGCTCCGCCAGATTGGAACAATCAAAAAACTCAAATTCGATATTGATTTTGCAAAATTAGCAATCAAAGGGCGTAGCTCTAAAGGAAATTTAGTAACCAAATATCCTATCAAGAAAATTGAATTGAAGGAAAAAGGAATCTCAACTCTTCTTCCAAGAAAAGTTTGGTTTGATGACACAGTAAAACGTCTAAATGTGGACGGAAGAGGAGAATTACTGGGTGAGTTCAAACCAACAGACAAAATTTTGGTGATTAGTCAATCCGGAAAATTAAAAGTGATTATTCCGGAGTTATCAACTCATTTTGAAGAAGATATGATTGTTCTGGAAAAATGGAAGCCGAAAAAGCCAATTTCTGCGATTTATTATGATGGTGAAAAAGAGCGTTATTTCTTAAAGCGTTTCCTTGTGGAGAATGAAGGTAAAGAAGACAGCTTTATCACGGATCACCCTAATTCACAATTAGAAATTGTATCTACAGATTATCGCCCTGTAGCGCAATTGGTTTTTGCGAAGGTGAAAGGAGTCCAAAAAGAGGATCTGCATATTGATGTAGAGGACTTTATAGCTGTAAAAGGTTTTAAAGCATTAGGAAATCAACTGACGACTGACAAGTTAAGACAAGTCAATTTGTTAGAACCGCTTCCTTATGAAGAACCAGTTGAAGAGGTTCCTGAAAAACCTGAAATCTCAGAAGATGAACCAGTAGAAACTGAATTAGATGACGACGGTCAGATTGGTTTGGTTTTAGAATAATATTTTCAAATAGAAATTTACAAAAATGCCCTTTTCGAAAAGGGCATTTTTATTAGATTTTAACTTTTATTATTTCAGAATTTGAGCTGCATGTTCTTTTGTTTTTACCTGCGAAATAACCTCATCGATAACTCCGTTTTCATCAATTACAAAAGTCGTTCTGTGGATTCCGTCATATTCTTTTCCCATGAATTTCTTTGGTCCCCAAACGCCAAATGCGTTGATTACTGATTTATCTTCATCTGCTAAAAGCGGAAAAGGAAATTCGTATTTGTCTTTGAACTTCAATTGTGCTTTCTGATTGTCAGCGCTTACACCTAAAAGCTCGTAATTATTGGCTTTAAAACGTTCAAAATTATCCCTTAAATCACAGGCTTCTGCAGTGCAGCCTGGCGTACTGGCTTTTGGATAAAAGAAAACCACTAGTTTTTTTCCGGCATAATCTGCCAGTGTATGTGCTTTCCCATCTTGGTCAATTCCTGAAAAATTTGGTGCTTTATCTCCTTTTTGTAATGTTGTCATTTTTTTTAGATTATTAGATTATTGGACTACTTAGAATTTGAGATTGTATTTCGAGTTATAAATATAAAATAATTCATAATTCATAATTCATAATTCATAATTCATAATTCATAATTCATAATTAAAAAATGCCCCGGATTGAAGTGAAAACCCCGGAACTGTGAAAGTTTACATTTTTTGCATTAAGAAAGCGACCGGAGGAAGCTCTTGTTAATGCTCAAAAATGTTACTTTGACAATGAGGAGTTGAAACGTAAAGCCGGATTAGGCACATCATCAAAATTATGCTATTTTTACGACATTAAAAATACGGAAATGAATAAAGAAGCCCGAGTACAATTTGTTATAAATACGTTAAAAGACCTCTACCCTGTTATACCTGTACCGCTTGACCACAAAGACCCTTATACTTTATTGATAGCCGTTTTACTTTCGGCACAATGTACAGATGTACGTGTGAATCAAATTACTCCACTGCTTTTTGCAAAGGCTGATAATCCGTATGATATGGTAAAAATGTCGATTGAAGAAATTAAGGAAATTATTCGTCCTTGCGGTTTATCGCCCATGAAATCTAAGGGAATTCACGGCCTATCGGAGATTTTAATTGAAAAGCATAACGGAGAAGTTCCGCAGAGTTTTGAAGCGCTTGAGGCTTTACCGGCTGTTGGTCATAAAACAGCTAGTGTTGTGATGTCGCAGGCATTTGGAGTTCCGGCTTTTCCTGTTGATACCCATATTCACAGGCTGATGTACAGATGGAATTTATCAAATGGAAAAAATGTAGTTCAGACGGAAAAAGATGCAAAAAGGCTTTTTCCCAGAGAATTATGGAATGACCTGCATTTACAAATTATCTGGTACGGTCGGGAATATTCACCTGCAAGAAGCTGGAGTCTCGAAAAAGATATTATTACCAGAACTATTGGAAAAAAATCTGTGATAGAAGAAGCTGCTAAAAAGAAAATTTAGCAGCTCCTGATATATTATTTACTATTTTTTAAAGCATTATATTCATTAGTCATTTCCAGAGCTCTGTATATCCCCAAAAGTGATTTTTTTGCTTCTTCGTTGCCTGGTTCGATAAGTAAAGCTTTTTTAAGGTACGGAATTGCACTTTTTACAATTTCATCTTTTTTAGCATTTAATTCTTCGTATTGCTTTACTTCTTTTGGAGTATTTCCCAATGCATTCATCTGATCCAACAACGCCTTTTTCAATTCCATTTTGACAAAAACAAGGTTAATGCAACAATTAATACAATTAGGATTTAACTGCAAAGCATCCATATAGTTTTTTTCTGCATTAGCAAAATCATTTCTTTCTAAATATGAAAAAGCCAGATTAATCAAAACTTCTTCTCTTTTAGAAGGAGGAAAGAAATTTCTGGGTTTCTCGTAAACACCTTCACTAACCGCCAAATCACGCGCACCTAAAGAAACAAAAGCGTCTTCTTCTTTTGTCTTTTTATGAGTTGCATAAAAAATAGTTCCTGTTCCTGTATAATTCTTTTTTTTAAGTTCCCCATAATACTTAATAGCTGAAACATAATCTTTACCTGAAAGTGAAGCCGCTGCTGCATTGTATAAGTTCAATGTATCTTTTTTATCAAATAAGTAAACTTCATAACTCTTATCAGCACTTTCTTTGTATTTACCTTCTTTGAAGTCACTAATTGCCCCCTTAACGAGCTTTGATTTAATATCTTTTAAAGCTAAATCTGCCTTCAAAGCATATTTGTAATGACGTGAATCGTTTTCGTATAAAAGTACATCCTGATATGCGCCTGATGCTAAAGTATAATTATTTGCCGGATCTATATTTTTAGTCGCTAAATCTTTGTAGCTATTTCCCTTTAAGTAAAAAAAGTCAGATTTGGTTACGTCAGGAGCGTTTACAATAAGGTATTCTATTTTTTTTAAAATTGTTATAGATTCCTCAATTTTACCTTTGTCATAAAAGGACTGAGCTTCTTTTATTTGATCTTTTTGTGCAAAGACACTAACATTAATCAATAACAGAAAGGATAGTATTTTAATATTATTTTTCATTTTTTGTTTAGTTTGATTGTTAAATAAATTGATAATTTAAGTGTAATTCACATTTAAAAGAGCCAAACAAAACAAAATAAATTATTGTAGTTATTCTTCATAGATTATTAAAGTTAATGGATTAAAATATTCATTTTTATTATTATTTTCTTTTCTTCTGACAATTTTCAATTCAACAAATTTGAATTTATTGATATGCACAAAATAAAAGCTTTTTTTCAATAAACTAAATATAAAAATCAGCCAAACTAACAAAGCACTAAACTTTAACACCGTAATAATAAAAATCATAATTAAAGTATAATTCCTTTAATTAATTAAAAATTTTAACCGCAAATCCTGTTAATTAATTTAAGATTGGCGATCCGTTTTTATCTAAAAAATAAAATTATTGTATAAAAAAACTCACTATTTGTATTTGCATACGAATAGTGAGCTTTCAACCAAAACGACCATTTGGTTTTTCTTTCGAAATAAACATCCGACAAAGTAGTGGGGCTGTTTAATTAGCTATAATCTCAAAACTTTTATTTTCAGTTTTCACAACTTTTAAAGCTTGTGAATAACTTAATAAAAAAGAAACTACTTCTTTTTTTGGCTTTAAGTCTTTTGAAGCTAATGCTTTTTTTGAGTAAATTTTCGCCATACTATGAAAATGTTTTATACCAGTATAACGAACTAATACTCAAAATAGTATTAGTTGGTCAAAATTATTTGATGTTTATCAATAATTTTTCTCAAATTCATTAAAGCATAGCGCATTCTGCCTAATGCTGTATTGATACTAACACCTGTCAGTTCTGAAATTTCTTTGAAACTCATATCCTGATACATACGCATTACCAACACTTCTTTTTGGTCTTGAGGTAGTTCTTCAATTAGTTTTTTCAGATCAACTTCGACCTGATCTACAATCATTTTACCTTCTATTGTCAAAGAATCATCAGACATAATCGAAAAAATCGAAAACTCTTCTGTTTCTCTGTACATTGGCATTTTTTTGGTCTTACGAAAGTGATCTACAATCAAATTATGAGAAATACGCATTACCCAAGGTAAAAATTTACCTTCTTCGTTATATGAATTGGATTTTAAAGTCTTTATAACTTTAATGAAAGTATCCTGAAAAATATCATTTGAAATATCTCTATCAGCTATCTTAGAATATATAAATCCATATATCTTAGACTCGTGTCTTTTTATTAATGTTGCCAGGGCGTTTTCATTGCCTTCAACATAATTTTTCACTAATAGAGCGTCTGGAATATGCAGATCAGCCATAGTACTACTTTTTAGTTTTGTTTTTGAAATTTGGAGTAATTTTTCTAAAAAGTAATTTTATTGTATAGGCTTCTCTTTTTTTGTGTTATGTTAATTATCAGTCCAAATTTAACAAATATTTATTTTAAAAAGCAAACGATAGAACAATAATTAATAATAAAATAGTAAAAATTATTCCTTAAAATTAACTTTTGTCGATAAAGCACTACCAAAAACCAAACAAATAGTACCTTTTTTAACACTTTAAAAAAGAAGACCAACTTGTTTAAATGATTTGACACAAACAAGTTAGCTCTTCTTTTTTTAATAGTAATTGTTTTATTTTATTGATAAATACGAATATAGTCTACATAAAATTTTTGGGGCAAAATACTATCATCAACAGCCGGGCCTCCAAAATTTCCGCCAATAGCGAGATTGACAATGATGTAAAATGGCTTATTAAACGGCCAGATGTCATCATTTTTAACTTCGGGATTAAAAGTATAAACGAGAATATCATCAACAAAAAAATCAATTTTATCTTTATTCCACTCAATTGCATAAACGTGATATCCTTCTTCTATGTTTGGAAATTCGGTTCTTTTCGTATTAATTGTGTTTCCGTGACTGTCCTGTGTATGCAGAGTGGTATAAACCATGTGCGGATCTCTTCCAATATATTCTAAAATATCAATTTCGCCTGTCTTAGGCCATTTTACCTCATCAATATTAGCACCCAACATCCAAAAAGCCGGCCATAAACCGTGACCGACAGGCAACTTCGCCCTTGCTTCAATTCTGCCATACAGAAATTCTTTTTTTCCTTTTGTTGTGATTTTTGTTGAAGTATATTTTTCTCCTTCTTTTCGGCCTTCAATAACCACATTACCATCTTTTATTTCATGATTGGTTTTGGTATAAATTTGCCTTTCATTATTTCCCCAGCCGCAGAGATTGGGACATCCATCGCCAAGTTCATAATTCCACACCGATTCATTCAAACTCTTTTTATTAAAATTCTCCTCCCAAATCAGTTTTCTTTTTACCTGCTGAGCCATGCAAAAACTACTGACCAGAAACAGCACTACTGCTTTTTTCATGTATTATTTATTTTATTTAAAAAATATTCAATTAGAAGACCAGCAAAACCGGCCTTCCAATTTCATTTTACTAATTAATTTATTTATTGATAAACCCTTACATAGTCAATCTCCATTGAAGATTGTGTAAACGCCGGATCAATATTTCCTCCAAGATTTCCTCCCATCGCCACATTTAATATTAAAAAGAAATCACTGTTAAACGGCAAAGAAGCTGTATTTGTAATGGAATGAATGAGAGTGTCATCGGCATATATTTTTATCGATGCCGGGCTCCAGACTGCTTTGTATACATGGAATTCAGTAGAAACATTTGCAATTGTCTTACTGCCTGAATCTGCATTTCCACCTGAACGTCCAGGATAATGAAATGTCCCAAGTACAACATTTTGATTGTTGCCAACATGTTCCATTATATCAATTTCCCCACAGGCAGGCCATGGTTTTGTTGCATAATTTTGCCCTAACATCCAGATCGCAGGCCAGGTTCCTGCTCCTGTAGGAAGTTTAGCCCTTACTTCTATTTTTCCGTAAGTAAACTTGAATTTACTGTCACTTACTAATCTTGCAGATGAATAAGCCTGACCCCCCGAAGCTTCTTTTTTGGCTGTAATCTTAAGACTCCCGCCCTGAACAATTACATTGGTGGCAGAATTGGTATAATTTTGTTTTTCATTATTTCCCCAGCCATTATCTCCGGTTCCTAAATTATACCCCCATTTTGCTGTATCTGGAGTACCATCTGTATTAAATTCATCCGACCAGACTAAATTAGTATAATCAACATCTGTGTCAGGAACCTGAGAAGGTTTCGTAGTGGTGAAGATATGATACCATGCCAAAGCAGGATTTCCTCCCATAACAGCTCTTACCACCATTCGGTTAGCCGTAATAGATAAAATTTCGTAAGAGCTCTGACCAATATAGTAGCCCATAAAACCTCCATCCGAAAAGTTTAACATTGTACCTCTTGTTTGAGTTGCATGGTTAGGGTTTTTAGTCACAACTGATTCTGAAGGACTTAACGATACCGTTTTTACGCCGCCTGCATTGTATGCCAGACATGCATCATCAGGTGAGCTTCCGCCTGCAACACTTGCAAATGCAGCATTAAAGAAGGTCGAGCCACCATTATTCAACTCGTATTTCAATTGTTCTCCATCTAAAGAAAAAGTCAATACGTTTTCATACAAACAACTGCTGGCCGGTGAGCCTGCCTTTTCAAATGGACCTGCCTGATAATAATTGGCATAATAATTTTTAGTCGCATCAGCATCATTTTGACCTACTCCCAAATGTCCCGGTTCTGAAGCCGACCAATACCATTTTTTAGAAGTCCCGCCAGTTAAAAACTCTACCGCTTCGTCATCACTAAAATTACTCAACACCTCAACATCCAGTGTAACATTTGAAGCAATACCTCCCCTGCCTGTAGCGATAACTGTAATGGTATAGGTGTTAACTCCTGTTTTGGTAAATCGCTTTGTAAATTTACCTCCAGGTGCATTTTCTGAAGTTCCGTCACTAAATACATATTTATAAGAAATAGCATTATCTGCAGTTGCTGTCAATTTTACTGTTCCTGATCCGTCTCCGTTTGGAGCAGCAGCCGTTTTTCCTACAATCTCCGCAGTTACCTGAAAATTGGCTGGCGCCTCTATGGAGCCAAATGCGTAATCATCTTTCTGACAACCCATCATCAGGACAATCGCAAATATGAATACTATTTTTATGATTATTTTTTTGCTCATGATTTCTTAATTTAATTGGATTGTTTTATGTCATCAAAGTAATAAGTAGAACCTGTTCCCATTTGTCCGAAGTCAGGGAATAAAATTACCCTGTCGTATTTATTGGCCGTATTAAAACCCGGTGCTGTTGTCAAATCGAAAGTTAGTACCTGCCATGCATTGGCCGTTGTAGTTGTTGCATGCGCCTCGAAAAAAACAGTTGGATTTCCATTTCCGTCTTTTGGCGATGTTGAAACTTCCATTTTGTATAAAATATCAGCCCCTGCTTTAGGAGACCAAACATTTATTTTCACAGTAGTTCCTTTAGTAAAATCGATTGTGTTTTCTAAATTCAGACTCGCACCTGCCCAAACCTGAGCCCCGGACGGTTTTTCTATTTTAACCACTTTGTCTGACAAATTCGTCCCTGTTTTACTTGGATTTGCCACAACAGCAACCGGAATTGGTCCAAAACCTGCATCTCCAAAACCTCCCCAGGCATACGTTATGGCCGATGATTCAAAATCTAAAGGTAATTGCACAGATTGAGCAGCTGTTTTGTAGAAATAAATATTATCTACAAATACAGTACCTCCCGCCCATGGAGTTCCAACCAGTTTTAACTGGAAAATTTTATCAACCGATAATCCCTGGCTTGTAAATGCTGAAATCGGAATATCAATACTTGTCCACTGATTTGCTGTAAGATCTTTTGTTACAGGTTTTTCTGAAGGGCCAACATTAATCAATGACGTTTCAATTTTCTGTAAATCTGCAGTCCAGACATCCATGTGCAAAAATTCCATACCGGAAACATCTATTGATGTACCATCTGCCAATGCAATTCCCTGATAACTTAGTTTAATATAATTCAGCATTTTATCTCCATTCAGATCAAATTCTGTCCAGCTGCTGCCTTGTCCTGCCTGCCCCCAATCCGGAAAATAATTAGTTCCTGCTACATTCGTATATTTAGAACCATAAATAGAAATTACATCTGCAGCCTGCCTGTTTGGTGGAGTTGGTGCAGAAGTTGTCGGGTTAAGAACGAGTGTAGCTGTAACCTGGGCTGTATATTCTGTTGTTTTAACAGCAGCACTTTTTGAAACTACTCTAATTGTATACACACCAGCCTCTTTGTACGTATATGAAATCGATTCACCGTTATTTGCCGAAATTGGATCTGGTTTTCCTGTTTCTCCAAAATACACCTCATAAAACAAAGCAAAATCTGCAGTTGCCTTAACCGTTATTTTTTTAGATACCGATAAATCATTCGTTATAACTACCTGCAAATTTTGAGGGGCTTTAAAAGAAACTACAACCTGCTGATCTGTTTCTGTACTTTCTCCATTTAGTCCCATTGCTATGATTTTAGCATTGTAAACCCCCTCTTTATAAATATGACTAACAGTTCCGCCCGGAGAAAAGTAATCTGACTCAGCAGAACCGTCTCCATAGTTTATTTTATACTGGGTAACTCCTTCTCCTTTAGGCAAAAAAGTAACTTTACCTGAATTATCCTGTGTTACAGTGGTCAAAGCCGATATATTCTCCGGTAAGGCTATACCATCCAGATCAATATCGCTGTTATCGTTTGCACAACCTAATAAAATTGTCAAAGCGAAAAAACTTATAATAAAATGTATTTTTTTCATAATTGATGTTATTTAGTATAGCCCGGATTTTGTTTCCAGTTTCCGTTTGCAAATTGAATTTCTTCGATCGGAATCGGAAATAATTCGTTTTTATCCTTTTCAAAACCAGGTATTGTTCCAACTGCTTTTCCTGTTCTTACCAAATCAAAGAAACGATGTCCTTCTCCAAAGAACTCCAGTCTTCTTTCAGCCAGAATAAAATCGGTCAATGCAGCTCCTGAAGCAGAAATATTATGATTTGAATCTCCAAATGCACGTTTTCTTACCTCATTCAGATAACCTCTTGCTTTTCCATCATCAATACCTCCTCTATTGTAAGCTTCAGCAGCCATTAATAAAACATCAGCATAACGAATGGCTCTGTAATTATTCGGATTCGTTAAATTCAAATCTCCTGCGGCATTACTGCTTCTTTTTCTTGGCAAATATTTTCGGTTAAAAAATCCTGTGTCCTCATTTCCTTTTCCGTATTTGATTCCCTTACCATTATTATAAGAAGCATTAGCAGCAGCCCAGGCAGCAATATCCAAAATAGCTACGTCTTTGCGTCTGTCACCAATTTCAAAAGCATCTGCACTTTCCTGAGTCGGAATATTAAAACTAAACCCGGAAGTAAAAAGAGGTCCGTCATAGCCGCGTACTCCGCTAAAACCTACAGCTACATTTCCTTCGCTGCATTGCAAGCAGGTAAAACCAGCACCTTCAACATCTGTATATTGCACTTCAAAAACAGATTCTGGTCCGTTTTCACCTTCATTTTCGAATAATTTATTATAATCTGTTTCTAAAGAATATGGAGAAGTACTTATTAAACTTTCTAAAGTTGTTGCTGCCAATGCAAATTTATTTTGATACAAATAAGCCTTGCCTAATAATGCCTGTGCCGCTCCTTTTGTAACACGGCCTTTTTGTGATGCCGTTGGAGATAAATTGGCAACTGCAAAAATCAAATCGGCTTCAATAGCAGCATACACTTCCGGAACTGATGAACGCGGAATTGTTTTTTCATCTCCAATCCTAAACCTGGCATCTCCTTTCATAGGAATACCACCAAACCATTTTACTAATTCAAATTGATAGTATGCTCTAAGAAAATGGGTTTCTGCTAAAAGCTGGGTTTTCCCTTCAAAATCGGTTTTATTTTGAAACTCAAGTATGTAATTGGCTCTTTGAACACCTGCAAACATCCAGTTCCAAATATCCCTAAGATTGCTGTTTGTCTCGGTGTGAATCATATCGTCAATTTGCTGCCATCCGATTACATCTATAGGACTTTCTCCACCGCACAAAGTATTATCAGAAGCAATTTCTCCCAGTAAAACATTTGCATAAGAAGACTGAAGCAAATCGTAAGCAGCAATTAATGCCTGCTCATAATCTGCCTTTGAATTAAAATAATTTTCTGAATCTATCGAATATGCCGGCTTAGGATCTACAAACTCATCCGAACAGGAAATACTCACTGTCGAAAAAAGAGTTAGTGTTATAATGATTGTAAATAAATATTTTTTCATTTTAATTGCAATTAAAAATTAACGTTTAAGCCCAATAAATAAGTTCTTGGAACTGGATAGAATCCATAGTCGATTCCGGCACCAATAGGCGATTGAGAAACTCCGTCCTGATTGGTTGGTCCAAATGAAGCCCCCGGATCAAAACCTTTGTATTTGGTAAAAGTGTACAGATTATTTACCCCTGCATAAAGTCTTAGCTTTGTAATTCCTGCTTTTTGAGAAATTTTAGGATCAAGTGTATAACCTAACTGAATATTTTGAATTCTTAGATAAGACGCATCTTCTACAAAATAATCAGAAAAATTATTATTTGCCGTTGCACTGGTGGTTACCCTTGGTACAGAATTACCCGTTCCTTCACCTGTCCATCGATCTAAAACATAATCTAAACGATTGGCATACGCATTTGTTCTTTCGTAATTGCGTACCATTTCATTTCCAACCGAAGCAAATGTGTAAGCCGCAAAATCAAGGTTTTTATAATTCAATTGTAAATTGAAGCCCATGGTTGCATCAGGAATAGGGTCTCCTATATTTGTTTTATCTTTTGTATCAATTACCCCGTCACCATTAACATCCACAAACCTAAGATCTCCCGGAGCGGCTTCTGCTCCTAATGCTAATTGAGAAGGATGAGCTTCAACTTCTGCCTGATTTTGAAAAATTCCATCCGTTTTATATCCGTAGAAATAACCTATTGGCAGTTTCTTTTGCCCTGGTAACGCTTCTTCCATTCTTGAAGGCACCTGTCCGATAGAAAAAGCTCCTCCTTCAATAAAACCTGTTCCGTTATTTACTTCCAGCACTTCATTTTTGATAAATGTTACATTATAACCTAAACTCATACTAAAGTTGTCCGAGAATTTTTCTTTATAATCAATCGCAAATTCAATTCCTGAATTTCTAACTGTACCTGCATTCATCGTGGGAGGACTTGCACCTGGAGCACCAATACCCGTAATTCCCGAAACCGGAATATTTGGTATCAATAAGTCTTTCCTGGTGTCAATAAAATAGTCTGTTACTATCGAAACTTTATCCTTAAATAATTTCAAATCAAAACCAACATCAAACTTTTTTGCCTCTTCCCATTTCAAATCAGGATTAGGTATTTGACCTGTTGCGGTTCCGCTTGATAAACTCCCATCAAAAACATAAGTTGCTTCACCGGTTAAAAGCCCCAGATAACCATAGTTTGGAATCTGGTCATTCCCTAAAGTACCGTAACTGGCTCTAAATTTTAAGAAATTGATCGTTTTTGATTCTCCGAAAAAGTTTTCATCTGATATTACCCAACCTGCGGTAAAAGAAGGAAAGTACCCAACTTTATTCCCCGGTCCGAATTTCGTAGACGAATCACGTCTGAGCATGGCAGAAAACAGGTATTTACCTTTATAATCATATTGTAATCTTCCAAAATAGGAAAGTCTTCTTTGGTCATAAACGTAGCCGCCTGTGTTTAATGCTACAGGAATTCCTTTTGTTAAAGAAAGATCCGCATATTCCCAAGAGTTATTGGGTACGTCAAAACCTGTTGCGTTGGCAGAATTCCCCCATTCTTTAAAAATAGTAGTCCCAATAGTCCCTACAAAATTATGGTTTTCAGCTACTTTTCTTGTATAGGTTCCAAAAAGGTCAAAAGAATAGTTGTTATCATTTACTGTTTGTTGTGTTACGGAACTTCTTACTACATCAAATACCTTATCACTTGGATTTTCCCAATATAGTACTTGCTTAGCAAATGATTTTGATTCACTGTTCGAAGTATTAAAACCTATTGCGCCTGATAAAACAAATCCGTTGAAGAGTTTATAATCCAATCCGAAATTTCCGTTGATTTTTTTATAATTGTAATCATTATAGGTATTGTCAATCTGTGCCAACGGATTAATAATTTCATTTCCTAATGTCGTCGGTATTTTGGTGAAATCACCGTTTTCATCTTTTGGAGCAAATGTAGCAGGCACATTCAGTGCATTAAACAGTACAGATCCTAAACCATTTTCATTTAGTAATTTTCTTCTAAAATAAGTATAGATAACATTTGTTTTAACTTTCAGTTTATCAGTCAAATCCGCTCCCAATGCTAATCTTGCTGTATTTCTTAGAAAGCCTGCTTTATCTCCGCCAACAATTCCTTCCTGATCTAAATGTGAACCGGAAATTGAATACGTAATCTTTTCTGAACCACCGGAAACAGACAGGTCATGATTAATAATAGGCACCGCTTTACTGAAAACTTCATCCTGCCAGTCTGTTCCTTTTCCTAAACCGCTTACGTTTGGATAAGGAAGCTGCCTGCCGCCGTTAGCAAAACTTTCGTTTAACAATAAGGCGTATTCTGTAGCATTTAAAGTGGGTAATTTTCTGGATGTTTCCTGAAATCCTGTATAGGTATTAAAAGAGAATCTTGTTTTGGAATTCTTCTTCCCCATTTTAGTAGTCACCAAAATGATTCCGTTTGCACCTATAGTACCGTAAATAGCCGCCTGAGCATCTTTTAAAACCGTAATCGTTTCAATATCACTTGGACTTAACAGACTCATATCTCCTACATAACCATCGATAATAGTAACTGGACCGTTTTGTCCATTTGTAGCAATACCACGGATTCTAATATCCAATTTTGCTCCCGGAGATCCGGATTGTGTTGTAACATTTACTCCCGAAACTGTTCCCTGTAAAGCCTGTTCTATACGTGCAGGTTTTAAAATATCCAGCGTTTTACTGTCTACAACAGATACTGCACCGGTTACTTCTCTCTTTTTCTGGCTTCCGTAACCAATGACTACTACTTCATCAAGTGATTTTGCATCATCACTCATTTTCACCGTAATTTTATTTCCCGAAACAACAACTTCCTGAGTTCGAAAACCTATATAACTTAAAACAATTAAGGTTCCTTTTGGGACACCTGACAATTTAAAAGATCCGTCGAAATCTGTTGTGGTACTTTGTGACGAACCTTTTGCTTTTACATTTACACCAGGCAGGGATAAACCTGATGCATCAAGTACTGTCCCGTTTACATCCAGGGTTTGCGCAAAGGCAAAAGAAGTAAACAGCAACAATACTGTTAACAATAATTTTGGTTTCATAATTAGTTAGTTTTTATTGAAGCTAAAATTATCATATCCATTTAAGAATACCTCAAAATTAACCTCAACAAAAAACATACATCATAAAAAAACACGCAATAAATTAAACATAAATTAAAAAACACCTTTATTTAAACACAAAGTACAAATGTTAATTTCTTTAACATTTTAAGTGTAAAAAACACAATACAAAGTCAATGTTGTGGTGTTGTATAGGTATTTTTGATTGATTTTTACTGTACTATACAGCCAGAATATATTCGACCAGACCAATTTCATGCTGCAAATCCATTTTTTTGCGTAAACGATATCTTTTTATCTCCACACTTCTTACTGAAATATTAAATAAAGGAGCTATTTCTTTTGAAGAAAGATTCAGTCTCAGGTAGGCACACAATCGCAAATCATTCGGAGTTAACAAAGGGTGAATTTGTTTTATTCTTTTCAGGAAATCTTTATCTGCATTATCAAAAGCTTCTTTAAAAACTTTCCAGGAATCTTCTTCGGTAATATTATCATTAATAGTCCTGATTACCGACTTAATATTTTTATTATCCTTCTGAGATGTTTTCTTCAAATCTTCTTTAATAAAAGCCAGAAGTTCATTTTTACTATTCAGGCTCATGGTAGAAACCGCCAATTCACGATTTTTATTATCAACATCCTGCGACAGCTGCTCATTTCGGAGTTTCATTAATTGCTGTTCATTTTCAAGTTCTTTAATTTCCAGCAAAAGATTATTTTCTTCAATTAATTTCTGTTCCTGCTTTCGATAATAATTTCGATAGGCCTTGTTTATAAAATAACCAATAACAATAAGAATGAGCAAATAAATAAAACAAGCCAGATTAGTAAGATACCAGGGTTTTAAAACTACAAAAGTATAAACAGCGGTGTTTTTCAAAGGTGTATTGGCGTATTTTGCACGAACTTTAAAAGTATATTTACCTGAAGACAGATTTTTAAAATTAATAGATGATTTTGTACTCCATTCGCTCCATTCATTTTGAAAACCTTCTAATAAATACTGATATTCTGAATTGATGTATTTATTATATTCCGGAACAGTGTAATTTAAAGTAATATTGTTTTCATTCGATTTAAATCTTCCCTCACTACCCAAAACAACGTTCTTTAAAGTTTGGTTTTGTTTGTTTATCGAAATCTCCGAAATAGAAACCGTATAGTTTTTAAAACTTAAATCATCAATATTCAGTGTATAATATCCATCTGTAGTACCTATTAAATACGTTGATTTGGATATTTGGGTGATATTTTCAAAACCCAGCATCGAATTGGTTAAAGAAGACGGAATCGGAATCACATTTTGTTTTAACTGATTACTCAGTTTACTTGCTGAAAAATAATGAATGTAGTTTTTAGAAAACAGCCATATTTTATTAGACTGATCTACAATTAATTTTCCTGAAGTATATTCGTCTTTTTCAAAAATAGAGCTCAATAGTTTATCTTTTTCGAATTGTTTTGTAACAGGATTTAATTTAAAAATCCCGCCTTTAAAAGCATAGTAAACAGCGTTATTAAACTTGGTCAGACTTGCATTTTTTCCTTTTTGCGGAGACGGATAAGCATAAAACTCTTTTGCTTTTAAAAATGAATGATCCGGTTTAAACCTAAAAATTCCTTTGTATTCATGGCTGACATAGACTTCTTGGTTTGGAGCAATTTCAAAATAACGTGACGAATAATTAAACCCTTCTATTTTATTTCGAAACTTCCATTGATTATCGCTTTTTTCCAAAACCGAAATTCCGTAATAATTTCCCTGAAGCAATATATTTTTTTTATTTGGCACTGATTCAAACTTCCATGTACCTGAACCTGAAAAAATACTTCTGGCGGATGTTTGCTCTATTAGAAACGTTCCCGAATCATGCCCGCAAAAAAGCGTATTATCATATTCAAACAATGACCATACCTGACCTTTTGTTCCATTGATAAATTGAAAATCAGTATTACTTTGGTATTTTTTACAAAACAGCCCCTGATTAGTTCCCACATAAAGGATTCCGTTATGCACAATTGAAGCATAAACAGTTCCTAAGGCTCCGGTATCATCCGTAAAACTATGTACCGGAGTCTGCAGATTAATGCAGTTAATTCCGTTATCAAGCCCAGCCCAAACATTCTGATCTTTATCTTCAAACAAAGACAAAGCCGTGTTATTACTCAGCCCTTTACTTTGCGAAATATGGTAATTCAGTTTTCCGTTATCTGATAAAATAAAAATTCCGTTAGATACCATACCCAAAGCATACCCCCCATTTTGAAGACGCTGACTGCTGTAAACAAAACCTGATTTTATCTGCGAATCCACATCTGTCGCAAAAGGTGTCAAAGTTGTTCCAATCAGTTTATAAAACCCTTTTAATTGTGTCTGAATCAGCAAACCTTCATCAGTATTAAATATATTTACAATTGTATTTTTTTTAAGAACTAGATTATCCGAAATTAATTTTCCTTTGCCTCTCTCTATTTCAAAAACACCTTCATTTAATGTCTGATAATAAATTGAATTTTGGGTACTAAATGATTTTACAACCCCGTTTTTTGGAGAGATAATCCTGAAGTTTTTTGTTTTTGTATCATAAATATAAATTCTGTTTAGAGACTGAAACAAAATCCAGTGATCGTACTTTAAAATATTCCAGAACTGCTCATCATCCAGAATTTTATTTTTAATTCTATCACTTAGCGAAGTATATTTTAATTTTCCGTTTGATTGCTTTACCCAGTAACCAAAATTCATATAACAGCCTGTATAAATCTTATTGTCTATTACTTTTACAGAGCGCATTATGGTCTCATTTGGGGTTGGATACAACTCCCAATTTGTTCCGTTATATTCTAAAAGTCCTTCGTTATTGGCAAAATACATTACATTTTGGTCGTCCTGCGAAATCATCCAGGTTTGATTCCCTGCACCATAAATAGCTGGTGAATATTTTACAATTGGCGGTAATTCCTGTGCCTGCAGGATAAAAATTAACAAAAAACAAAGAAGAGTAATTTTGGTTTTCAAATTTAAAGGCGGTATTAGTTAAAAAGCAGTTCTAAAATAGCTTATTTTATATCAAAACAGCAAATTTTAATATAAAAATAAGCTATAACCAAAACCTTTACTTAAGGCAACCCTGCAAAGATTTGGAACAATTGCATTAACAAAACTCAATTCAAAATTGATTACTTTTGTAGAAATTGACTTTTTTATGCAAATTGATCTTTCGACACTCGACCCAAAACATAATATTATTATAAAAGGAGCACAGGTACATAATTTAAAAAATGTAGATGTTGCTATTCCCCGAAACAAACTTGTAGTCATAACAGGGCTTTCCGGATCAGGAAAATCAAGTCTGGCGTTTGATACTTTATACGCAGAGGGACAACGTCGTTATGTTGAAAGTTTATCATCATACGCCCGTCAGTTTTTGGGAAGACTGGACAAACCAAAAGTTGAATATATCAAAGGAATTGCTCCGGCAATTGCAATTGAACAGAAAGTAAATACCACAAATGCACGCTCTACTGTTGGTACTTCTACTGAAATTTATGATTACATAAAACTTTTATATGCCAGAATTGGACGCACGTATTCTCCGGTTTCAGGCAGAGAAGTCAAAAAAAATACAGTTTCAGATGTAGTTTCAGATGTAAAAAGTTTTGAACCGGATAGCAAATGGCTATTGTTATCCCCAATTCATCTTGAAGAAGGGCGCCAGCTCGAAGACAAACTTAAAGTTCTTTTACAGCAAGGATTTGCTCGTATTTTAGTAGATAACGAAATGGTTCGTTTGGATGAATTTACACCAACAGATATCCATAAATTAGACAATAAAGATATTTTATTAATCATTGACCGAATTGTAGTCAAAGAGGAAGAAGAATTCTACAATCGCCTTGCCGACGCCGTACAAACAGCTTTTTTTGAAGGGAAAGGAATTTGTTATTTACAGGAATTAAATTCAGACAAAAAATTTTCATATTCTAATAATTTCGAATTAGACGGTATTACATTTTTAGAACCAAACGTACATTTATTCAGTTTTAACAATCCATACGGGGCATGCCCTGTTTGCGAAGGCTACGGAAATATTATTGGCATCGATGCTGATCTGGTTGTCCCGAACACCTCCCTGTCTGTTTTTGAAAACGCTATTTATCCCTGGCGAGGGGACAGTATGAGCTGGTACAAAGATGAACTGGTAAAACATGCCTATAAATTTGATTTCCCTATTCACAAACCTTATTTTGAGCTGACGGAAGAACAAAAAGACCTGATCTGGAAAGGAAATC
Source organism: Flavobacterium calami (assembly GCF_038290035.1). Classification (NCBI taxonomy): domain Bacteria; kingdom Pseudomonadati; phylum Bacteroidota; class Flavobacteriia; order Flavobacteriales; family Flavobacteriaceae; genus Flavobacterium; species Flavobacterium calami. The sequence goes on along the minus strand of NZ_JBBYHS010000013.1, from coordinate 174,583 downwards.
AGTATTTTCAGGGATTAAACGATTTTTTTAAAGAACTTGAAGAAAAAAATTATAAAATACAAAATCGCGTCATGCTATCCCGTTACCGCGGAAAAACCAAATGTCACGCCTGCCGCGGAAGACGTCTGCGTGAAGAAGCTTCTTATGTAAAAATTAATGATAAAACCGTTTCGGAACTGGTTGACTTACCAATCAAACATTTGGTTACTTTTTTCAAAAACATTGATTTGAATGTTTACGAACAGCAAATCGCAAAACGTTTGATGGTTGAAATCAACAATCGTTTGTCGTTTTTGACAGAAGTTGGATTAGATTATTTAACATTAAACAGAAACTCATCTACACTTTCGGGAGGAGAATCGCAACGTATCAATCTGGCTACTTCTTTGGGAAGCAGTTTAGTCGGATCTATGTATATTCTGGATGAACCTAGTATCGGTTTACATCCTAAAGATTCTGAACGATTAATCAAAGTTTTGCTTTCTCTTCGTGATTTAGGCAATACCGTTATAGTGGTTGAACATGACGAAGATATCATGAAAGCGGCCGATATGATTATTGATATTGGCCCGGAAGCCGGAACTTTTGGAGGAAATTTGGTAGCGCAGGGAACTTACGAGGAAATTTTAAAATCGGAATCTCTGACAGCTAAATATTTAAATGGCGATTTAGAAATTTCTGTACCTAAAAAAAGACGCAAGTTCAAGAATCATATTGATATCATTGGTGCAAGGGAAAACAATTTAAAAAATGTAAATGTAACCTTCCCTTTAGACGTCTTAACTGTAGTCACGGGAGTTTCCGGAAGTGGAAAAAGTACCTTAATAAAAAAAATATTATTTCCGGCGATGCAGAAAAAGCTGGAAAGCGCCTCTGAAAAAGCAGGTCAGTTTACTGATATCAAAGGTTCTTTTTCTCAGATAAAACACATTGAGTACGTTGACCAGAATCCGATTGGAAGAAGTTCCAGATCTAATCCTGTAACTTATATCAAAGCTTATGATGATATCCGTGATTTGTATGCAAAAGAAAAATTATCTAAAATAAGAGGATACCAGGCCAAACATTTTTCTTTTAATGTAGATGGAGGCCGATGCGAAACTTGCAAAGGAGAAGGCTCGATAAACGTTGAAATGGTTTTTATGGCCGATGTTTCTTTACCATGTGAAACCTGTGGAGGAAAACGATTTAAAAAAGAAATCCTGGAAATTAATTTTGATAAAAAAAACATCAATGATATTCTGACAATGACTATTGATGACGCCATAACTTTTTTCGAAAAAAACAAACAGACAAAAATTACCCAAAAATTACAACCACTACAGGATGTTGGTTTAGGATATGTACAATTAGGGCAATCTTCTTCTACGTTATCTGGCGGAGAAGCCCAGCGTATCAAACTGGCTTCATTTTTAGTAAAAGGAGCCACAAAAGACAAAGCTTTATTTGTTTTTGATGAACCTACAACGGGTCTGCATTTTCATGACATTAAAAAACTGTTGGCTTCATTTGATGCTCTTATCGAAAAAGGACACTCCATAATCGTAATTGAACACAATCTTGATCTTATAAAATGTGCAGACTGGATTATTGATTTAGGACCTGAAGGAGGTGAAAACGGTGGTCACTTATTAGCAACAGGAACTCCAGAAGAAATTGCTAATATTAAGGAATCTGTTACTGGAATTTATTTAAAAGAAAAACTAAACTAAATAAGTAGCCACGAATTATTTCTTTTTACTCAATTGTAATAAGAGATAACTCGTGGCTATTTTTTTTAATCATCTAATTGCTAAGCAACTAAACATCTTTCTTCAAAAGGAACGCCATCTTCATCTATAGCAACTAAAATCTTTTTTTGTTTAGACGCTTCAACTGTAAGATACAACCATGCTACTGACCACAGTCCTAATGTTAAACAAAAAATTATAAAATTAAATCCATGATCTACAGCTTTTCCTCCTTTTGAAAGCACCGCAAAAAGCATTTTGTCATTGCGTTCTTCAAGTACAAATCCATTATGAACTTTCTTTGAAATCATATTAGAGAATACTTGCAAACTTTCTTCCCGGCTGAATTGATTGTTTTTCATAATTATTAAATTAAAATTAATCTGACTTAATTTTTTTAACAAAATTACATAAACCCAATACTGCTAACAATACCCACTTTTAGTGATTTACAAACGATTTTTCAATATAAAAGAGAATTTGCTAATAATATGAGAACATAAAGGTAGTTTTTATCTTATAAAATACAAAATAAACAACTGTTAAATTTAAATACAAAAACAATATAATCAATTGATTATCCCTTTTATCTAAATTACTTTAGCCTGCAAAAAGTTGTTTAATTATTTCTCAACTAATTAAATTTGATTCCGATTTTTTTGAAAAGACTGTCTATAACCTGATTGATATCAGAAGAAATCCTAAATTTATAATTGAGGTACAGATATAGAACAGTCACCAAAATTGATTTTAAAGCGATTCCGATTAAAGGATAAACCGGAAATTCCCAAAAATAAAACCCAAGAAATAAAGCTGTAGTGACCGCCAGCGAGTATATATTCTGTTTGGTAAACGGGTAAAGATGAAGCTTTTTAACCACAAAAAGTAATTTTGCAAGACTGTAAAAAGTTATAGACAGTAAAGTAGCAAAAGCAGACCCCATAATCCCATAAAGCGGAATAAAAATTACATTCAAAATAAAAGTCAGAACAACTAAACCTAAGCCTAAAAATAAAACCATTCGGTAATATTTTGTATTAAATATGATTGCATTATTATTTCCTAAAATCAAATCAAAATATTTAGACAAACCAATCATAAAAACGACCGGGATTCCTCCTCTATATTCAGCAGGAACAATTTGATAAAGCTGATCTATATTTACAAAAATGCATAACATTACAAATCCTCCCACAATTTGAAGATTTATGGATGTTTTCTTATATAAAACATTCAGTTCGTCATGCTTATTTTCGTGCATTAGTTTTGCCGTAATTGGATACACAATCTGATGCATGGCCCGACTCGGAACCGAAATGACCAAAGCAATATAAGTCGCAACCGAATAATAAGCTATATTCTTGATTTCCATGTATTGATTGAGCATCAGTTTGTCTCCGTCCAACAGCAGGTTAGCCACACTTCCTGACAAAATAATATAAAAAGTATACTCCATTACACTTTTTACATTTTCAGGAATACTAATCTGAAAATTAGGCCTTTTGATGTAAAACGCATAAAACATGGTCACTAAAAAAGCAACAAAATAGATTATTGCGGTAAGGTATACGAACTGAACAAGTGATATCCATTTGAAATAAAGTCCAATTAAAGCAAAACTTGAAAATACCCTTAAACCTACTTCTTTAATAAAATTACCAAAAACAGAATGCATGTGCACCCTTGCCCAGGCATAAAAAATTTCAAAATACGCCATGCAAATTCCGATAAACGGAATTAAAAGCATGAATTCTTTTACCACCGGATTTTCCTTAGAAACAAATTCAGTTATATCATCAAAGAAAAAGATTCCGATGATTCCCAAAGGAATACACATTAATATAGGAAACAAGGCTGTAAATGACAAAAACTGCTCCCTTTCCTCTTCTGTTTCATATTGCGAATAAAACTTTACCAGTGTATTTTGCATACCGATAGCAAACAGCGGCATGATAACGTTGGCCGCAGAAAGAATATAATTAGTTAATGCATAATAAGTTGCTCCTAAATAAATAGGATACAAATAAAGTGTATTAATAGCTCCTATACCGAAACCTATATATGTAATTATTGTGTTTTTGAAAGACTGATTTAAGACAATACCCATATTTGAGTGTAAATTGTAGAATTTTTGGTTATTTTGGCTTTGAAACTTATCCCTTTATCAATTGTGCTAATTGTTTGGTCAGGTTTTTTCTTGAATATTGCTGTAAACCAACTCCATGAGCCTGTAAATTTCCAGCCAAAAACTGATTATAAAAGTCCAAAATTACACTTTTTAATTTCGCTTTTTCAGAATAATCAAAAAATACTCCTGTATTTGTTTCTTTTATAATATCCGCGAAGTCTGAACCTTGAGGGCCAATTGCAATTATTGGACGATTTGACACCATGTATTCAAATAATTTTCCCGGAATAATGCTCTTAGTGTCTTCAGAATTTATTTCGATTAAAAGCAAAACCTGTGACTTTTTTTGATGTGCGATTGCTTCATGATGCGATACATAACCCAGAAGATTCAAATAATCATTTAGTTTAAATTCTGCAATTGAATCCAGTACCTCCTGACTTACTGCACCAATTAATTTAATTTCTAAATGCAATTTAAAATCAGGAATCTCTCTTAACAATTCAACCAGGCATTCCCATAAAAACATTGGATTCCGGTCTGATAAAAAAGAACCGATATGAGCAAGAGTGAATTTGGTATCCAAAACCTGCTTCTCAATATTTTCAATATCATAACCATTTGTAATAATCGAAATAGGTTTTTCAGTTATTGCCTGAAATTCTTTTTTAGTTGTTTTACTGGTTACAATGATTTCATCAGCCGAATTAAGTACGATATCTTCTAACTTTTTATGCTTTTTTTCAGCATAGGAAGACAAACGCAGGGCTTTATGATACCCAATAGTTGTCCATGGATCACGAAAATCGGCAAACCATTTCACTTTCAATTTCTGCTGTAATTCTAAGCCTATCAAGTGCAAACTATGTGGCGGTCCGGAAGTTACAATAGTATCAATATTATTTTCGGTGATATATTTTTCTAAATACGAAACTGAAGGCTTCACCCAAAAAACGCGGGCATCCGGAATAAAAAGATTACCTCGAACCCATAAAAAAGTTTTATCCAAAAAAGTCTGTTTCTTCTTTTGCGGAAAAATACCCGAACTGATTTTTTTTGTTTTATTTTTTGAAAAAACAGATGCCAGCTGATAAGGCTCCCAAATTTTGTTTTTAAGAATAATTGCTTTATCTGAAATCTCGCTTACCAAACCTTCGTCAACAATCGGATAAGTTGGATTTTCAGGAACATACACAATTGGCTGCACATCAAATTCAGGCAGGTATTTTACAAATTTTAGCCAGCGCTGTACACCGGGGCCTCCTGCTGGCGGGAAGTAATAGGTAATTATTAAAAGCTTTTTTTGTTCCATATTCCAAAGAGATTCACAAAGTCTCCAATAAGTATCGTAAAGATTTTTTTAATTATTTTTGAGTATCTCCATGATTTCTTTGGGAATCTTTGCGAAAGAATTTTTCAAAATATACACCTCCAATTAAAAGCAGTAACATTCCAATTGAACTAACCAGTGTAATTGTGCTTCCGGTTTTGATCACCTGAGGTTCAAATTTAAATTCGATTGTATGTTTTCCGCCTGGAATTTCCATCCCTCTTAAAACATAATCTACCGGAAAGTGATCCGTTAATTTACCATCAATATAAGCATTCCAGCCATTTTTATAATAAATTTCAGAGAAAACAGCCAAACCGTCTTTTTGATTATCTGATTCGTATTTGATGTAATTTGGTTTGTATTTTACCACATTTATGGTTCCTGTCGTATCCCATTGTTTTTTTAAACGGGCACTTTTAAATTTGACTTCGTACTCGTGTACATTGAAAACAGCCACTTTTTTGGTATCCACATAATCCAAAGCTTTCATCACATCATCTGCTTTATTTACCAGTTTTGCTGTACTCACAAACCAGGCATTTCCATTTGTATCTGGATTTATCGTAGGAATTGCTTTTCCTTCTTTATCTGTCTGAATTACATACTTAACATTTAGCATATTAAGCACCTCCAGATTCATTTTTTTATCTTTATTAGCAATCTGGTAATCAAACAACTGCTGAATTCTTCTTGGCTTTGCAGCATGGTATCCCCCAAGCGAATGATGAAAATAAGAAGCCCTTGCACTTGACATGTTTCCATCCATCTCGAAAACTCTGTAATGGGTTGTGTCTTTTAAAATTTCTGCATCTGAAGGAGTCTCCTGAAACGGAGCTGCAATTTCTGCCGGGCTGACAAAATCTTTTGCAGAAACATACTTTTTATCTACAAAAAATAAATCAAAAATCATCAAGAGACCAACTATAATTAAGGCCGTGTTTTGAGCCATTTTATTTTTGACAAACAACCACAAAATTGTAAAAGTCACTACAATAAAAAACCCAGAGCGCAGCAAATCAGCCCAGTACAATGTCATTCTGTCTTCTTTCAATGCATCGACAAAACCAGGACCATAACTTTCTAAGTAATAACTGTCGCTGCTACCTGTAAAATGGAAAAAACTTTTAGCTACTACCAAAATTAAAATTACACCTAAACCAAAAACACCTGTTTGCATCAAAGCTTTTTGCTGCAATTTCGGCTCTTCTTTTGCCTTAAAAAAAGATTGCAATCCCATAACAGCTAAAACAGGAAAACATAGCTCAAGAATAACCTGAATAGAAGAAACTGCTCTAAACTTATCATACATTGGGACATAATCAATAAAAAAGTCTGTCAAAACAGAAAAATTCTTGCCCCAGGAGAGTACTAATGAAAACAAAGCACCTCCAAGAAATACATATTTTATTTTTCTGTCATCAATAAACAATGCTAAAACTCCCAAAAAGAAAACCACAACTCCAATATAAGCAGGAGCTGCCACAATAGGCTGATCTCCCCAATATGTAGGCATTCCTGATACGAAATCCTGCGCTTGTACAGAAGGAACACCCTGCTCAATCATAAACGAATACATACGACTGTCAGTTCCCACATTTTCATGATTTGAACCTCCAAAAAGCCTTGGGGCAATCAGATTAAAGCTTTCTGCAATTCCATAACTATATTCTGTAATATATTCGCGGCTTAAAGCATTTTCATTGGTCTTTTTAGATCCATCAGGATTAAAAGTCAACTCGCTATTACTTCGTGTACTAAATTTAGCATATTCGCTTGTTGCCATCAAATTGGTCGCATTTGCACCAATAGCAAAGATTCCGGCAACAGCCAAAACCCCAATTGCGATACCCAGTTCTTTAAATTGTTTTTCTTTAATAAAAATAAAAGTAAAATACCCCGAAAGAATCAATACAAAAATCAACAGGTAATAAGTCATTTGAAAGTGGTTCGCATTTACTTCTAATGCAACCGCAAACATAGTGAGCAGACCTCCCCAAATATATTTTTTCTGAAAGACAAGTATAATACCAGCAATAACCAATGGCATATAGGCTATTGCATGAGCTTTTGCATTATGTCCAACACCAAGAATTATAATTAAATAAGTTGAAAAACCAAATGCAATCGCACCAATAAAGGCTTTCAAAGGATCTGTTTTCAGAACTAATAATAATCCGTAAAAGCCTAAGAAATATAGAAAAAGATAATCTGCAGGACGAGGCAGAAAACGCAAAACATCATCAATTTTACCTACAAAATCGTAAGGATAATTCGCCCCTAACTGATAGGTTGGCATCCCTCCAAAAGCAGAATTTGTCCAGTAAGGTTCAGTGTGTTCGGCAGCCCTAAAATCATTTTGTTCTTTTGCCATTCCGGTATACTGGGCAATATCAGACTGAAAGATTTGTTTTCCCTGAAGAACAGGATAAAAATAAATTAACGAAACGAGAATAAAGCCCATTAATACAAGGGCGTGCGGATAGAATTTATTTACTATTTTCAATTTTGGGCAGTTTGGTTAAATGATGAATCCCGAATATTTCAGGATACAAATCTAATCTATTTCTTCGTAATCAACATACTCACCCACTTTTTTGGTTTCGCGGGATTTTTTAGCATTCGTAGTATCAATAATTATTTCGTCCTTATTGGTATTGGTATTCTGCCAGGCATTACCCTGATTATATTGATTGTATTGTTGTTGCCTCTGAAAATTTTCTCCTGCTTTTTCTACTGCCTTTTTTACCAATACAGGCAAAAATATTTTAGCTAAAAATTTAAAAATATAATAAAACGCAATAATCCACATTATCGTTTTAAACAAATTTGTAAAAGATGCTTCTTGCATAATCATATAATTTTTTTTCAAAATTAGTAAATCCGATGTTTAAAATTAAAATATCAATCTTAAATAAATAATAAAATATAGTACATTTGAAATGCGTTATAGCTTTTTAATTAATAAAATACATCTATGTTAAAAATTAAAAACTTTTTGATAGCTTGCCTATTTATATTTCCACAATATTTTTTTGCTCAACACACTGATATCATAAACTCAAACCGCCCAGGCGAAACCATGTCCGCATTCTCTGTGGGAAAATCAGTAATCCAGGCCGAAATTGGTTTTTACGGAATTACTGAAAAACACGACGTCCAAAATTATGAAGCCGACGGTTTTGGTACCGATTTTACACTTCGCTGGGGTCTTTTCGCAGAACAACTTGAATTTATTGCTGACATTCAGTATCAGAATGAAAAATTTACAACTCCGGCAACAACTTTCAAAAAAAGTAATTTCAGGCAAACCGCTTTAGGTGCCAAATACCTTATTTACGACCCCTTTAAAAACAATAAAAGAGACGTTAATATTTATAGCTACAACGCTAATAAAAAATTTACCTGGCATCAATTAATTCCTGCAGTTTCTGTTTTTGCAGGTGCTAATTTTGTTTTTAAAGACAATCCATACGCTTATAATTCAAACAACCTTTATTTTTATTCTACTGAGTTTAATATTGCTCCAAAACTAATGCTAATTACGCAAAATCATTTTGGTGATGGCAGATGGGTATTGGTTTCAAACATTATTGCAGATTATGTTGGCACTGATTATTCTGGTTATGGTTATGCTGTAACGCTAACCAGAGGCATCAACAACAGATGGTCTGGTTTTATTGAAAACCAAGGCTACAAAAGTGATTTGTACAGCGACCTTATTTTAAGAGGCGGTGCAGCCTATTTTTTTGCACGAAATGTTCAAATAGACGCTTCCATCAGTAAAAACTTAAAAAACAGCCCATCAATACTTTATGGAGGAATTGGCTTATCAATACGTTATGATGCCAAACACAAAGATGAATTAACACGGGTAGGAAAAAAAGCAAAAAAACCGAAAGACCAAAAGTCTAAAAAAGACCAAAAATTAGAAGAAGAAAAAGAAAAAACAGAAGAAGTTGATTATCAGGAAAAAGAAAGAAAAAGAAAAGCAAAATATGAGTAAGTTTTATTTTTCAAATGAAATCACACTGATTATCTGAAAATATTCAAACAAAAAAAGAATTTAATGATTACAATTAAAGAAGCCAAAACAAAGAAAGAATTAACAGAATATATTAAGTTTCCTTTCTCTTTATATAAAAACAATCCTTATTGGGTTCCTCCTATTATCGCAGATGAACTGGAGTCATTTGACAAAACAAAAAATCCAGCTTTTGAAAATGCAGAAGCTTATTTCTATCTGGCTTATAAAAATAATGAAATTGCCGGACGAATTACAGCTATTATTAACTGGGGAGAAGTGAATAATCAGCATAAAAGAAAAGTGCGTTTTGGCTGGTTCGACGTTATTGATGATATTGAAGTAACCAAAGCTTTACTTGAGAAAGTGTACGAGTTAGGAAAACAGAATAACCTCGAACATATAGAAGGTCCTATGGGATTTTCAAATTTAGACAAAGTTGGTGTTTTAACAGAAGGTTTTGACCAGGTTGGGACCATGATTACGTGGTATAATCATGCTTATTATGTTGCCCATTTTGAACAGTTAGGCTTTAAGGTAGAAAAACAATATATCGAAAGTGTTTTTCCTTTTTCAAATGTTAAGCCAGAGCTTTTTACAAAAGCACAGGAACTTATCAAAAAAAGATACGGACTTAAATCCCTAACCTTCACTAAAACAAAAGACATTATGCCACATGTCGACGAAATGTTTGATTTATTTAATGAATCATACGAAAAACTGGCTTCATTTGTTGCGGTTTCTGAAGTTCAGAAGGAGTATTTTAAAAAGAAATATATTGGTTTTATCAATCCGGAATATATAAAATTTGTTGTTGATAAAGATGATAAATTAGTTGCTTTTAGCATTGTAATGCCCAGCTTTACAGAAGCTTTACAAAAAGCAAAAGGAAAACTCTTCCCTTTTGGATTCCTGCATTTATTAAGAGCACGAAAATACAGCAAAGATGTCGTTTTCTACCTTATCGGAATTCGTCCTGAGTACCAAAACAAAGGAGTTACAGCTATAATTTTTGATGAATATTACAAAACATTCTCTAAAAAAGGAATAAAAACCTGTATCAGAACACCTGAATTGCTTGAGAATAATGCAATCCATCTTTTATGGAAGAATTTTGACCCGATAATTCATTGCCAGAGAAAAACCTACCGTAAGGAATTATCTGAATGGAAATAAAGATTTAAATCCTAAAATTTCAAATAAAAAGGTCGGAATATTTAATTATTCCGACCTTTTATTTTCACTTAAAAATTTATTTTTTCTTTTTCTGAGCTTCTTTTTTAGCTGCTTCCTGCTGCTCCATTACTTCCTGAAGACGCTGCTGGAATTTACTTGGTTTTTTAGGCTCTCTTTGTTTGTTTTCCTGAATCTGAGCGTGAATTTTATCACTATCCACGATATAGTTCTTAATCACAAACATAATTCCTATTGTAATTAAATTTGAAATAAAGTTATACAAACTCAATCCTGCTCCGTAGCTATTGAAGAAAATTAACATCATTAACGGCGAAACATAAATCATGATTTTCATCATTTTTGCCATATCCGGCATACCTTCCTGCTGAGGAGCCGCCATCTGCTGGTCACCTGAAGTCATTTTCATGTAAAAGAAAATAGCAATAGCAGCCAAAATAGGGAACAAACTGATATGATCTCCATACAATGGAATATGGAAAGGTAATTTTACAACAGAATCAAAAGATGATAAATCGTCTGCCCAAAGGAAACTTTTTTGCCTTAGCTCAAATGCTGCGGGGAAAAACTGAAACGAAGCATACATAAAAGGAAGCTGAATCAATGCCGGAATACATCCTGCCATTGGGTTTACTCCTGCTTTGTTGTACAATTTCATTGTTTCCTGTTGTTTTTTCATTGGGTCTTTTTTGTATTTTTCTCCCAACTCTGTAATATCAGGTCTTAAAACTTTCATTTTAGCCTGAGACAGGAATGATTTATACGTAATTGGCGACATGGCCAATTTGATAATAATTGTAAAGATAATAATTGCAATTCCTAATGATAATCCTATTGTAGAACTTAAGAATCCAAACAGCGGAACGAATATCAATTTGTTAATCCATCCAAAGATTCCCCAGCCTAATGGAATAATTTTTTGAAAATTTTTATCGTAAGATTTTAACACCTTATAATCTGCCGGACCAAAATACCATTGCATTTTATAATCAATCTCGCCATTAGAAAATGCTAAAGGAATATTTGCTTTAAACTGTTTCGTAAAAACAGTATCAATTTTCTCATCATTAACCAAATTAGTAGATTCTAATTTAGTAGTTACAAAAGGCTTTTCTGTAACTAAAATAGAGGTAAAGAAATGTTGCTTATAAGCAATAAAGCTAACTTTTTCAACTGTTTCTTCTTCATGACTTCCTAAACCAGCGTAATTTATTTTTCCATCTTCATGTTCATAATAAATCTCAGCATAACGGTTTTCATAAGAAACACTTTTTTCGTTTCTGTATGTTTTTAAATCCCATTGTAAATCCAAAGGTTTTGCAGAATTTAAAACACGGTTTAATCCCTGAGAACGAATATCGAAACCAACTAAATAATCATTTTCTTTTAATACATATTTGTATTCCAAAAATTCGTTAGCTCCGGCTTTCAAACGCATAGTCAAAACCTGATCTGTTCCTGTTTTAGTCAAAGCAGGTTCAAAAAATAAATCTTTAGAGTTCAAAGTTCTGTTATCTGTAGTCAATAACTGAATATTCAAATTAGAATTGTTATTCTTAATTAGCTCTACTAATTGTTTTGAACCCTTTTGAAATTTTTCAAACCCTTTTAAGGTAGCTTCAACAATATACCCCCCTTTGTTAGCAATCTTCAATCTCAATTTTTCATTTTCGATTGTAGTGAAAGCTTCTTTTGCAGAAGGAAGTGTTGCAGAATAAGCAAATCCTCCCAAAGTTTTTTGCAATTGAGCCAGTTGAACTGTATCTCCAGGAGTTACAGCTGCAGCTGGTAATGACGCAGTTTTAGCTTTATCAGCTTTTGCCTGAGCTTCTTGTTTAGCTACCAATTCTTTCTTGGCTTTTTCTGCAGCAATTTCTTTTTCAGAAGGCTGATTTTGATACATGATCCAAATCAAAATTCCGAATATCAATACGAAACCAATGATCGAATTAAGGTCTAATTTTTTTTCTTCCATTATTATTTAAAAAAGTAATTCATTGAAGGATATTAGTTGTGAGTTTGACTCAAAAGTTACATCCTCTTAGAATATTAATATTATTTTTTATGAAAATTTACAGCAGCAGCCACAAAGTTTACAAAAATAGGATGTGGATTTGCAACTGTACTTTTGTATTCAGGATGGTATTGTACACCAATAAAAAACGGATGGTTTTCTAATTCTACAATTTCTACCAATCCAGTATCAGGATTTACTCCTGAAGCAATTAAACCTGCTTTAGTTAATTCATCTTTATACTTATTATTGAACTCATAACGGTGACGGTGACGCTCAGAAATCGTTTTTTCGCCATAAATTCTATTTGCCAGCGTATTTGGTTTAATCTCACATTTCCAGGCTCCAAGTCGCATTGTTCCGCCTTTATCTGTAACTGTTTTTTGATCTTCCATCAAATTTACCACAGGATGTTTTGTTTTATCATTCATCTCTGTAGAATTCGCTTCAGCGTAACCTAAAACATTTCTGGAATACTCAATTACAGACATTTGCATCCCCAAACAAATTCCGAAAAACGGAATATTATTTTCACGTGCATAACGAACTGCTTCAATTTTCCCTTCAATACCCCTTTCACCAAATCCCGGAGCAACTAAAACTCCGTCCAAAGGCCCTAATTTCTCAGCAACATTGTCAATATTAATATGTTCTGAGTGAATTGAAATCACATTTACTTTTGTTTCATTTGCAGCACCTGCATGGATGAACGCCTCTAAAATAGATTTGTAACAATCCTGCATTTCTACATATTTACCAATCAAACCAATGTTTACAGTTTGTTTTGGGCTTTTTAATCTTTTTAAGAAAGTATTCCAAGTTTTAAGATCAGGAGATGCTTTTTTAGGTAAATCTAATTTTTTTAGAGCTACCACGTCTAATCCTTCTTCCAGCATTAAGTTTGGAACTTCATATATAGTAGAAGCATCAATGGACTGAATAACCGCTTCTTTCTTCACATTACAGAACAAAGCTAATTTCTGGCGTAATTCCTGAGACAATTCATGCTCCGTTCTACAAACCAAAATATCTGCTTTAATACCGCTTTCCATTAAAGTTTTAACAGAGTGCTGTGTTGGCTTAGTTTTCAATTCACCTGCAGCTGCCAAGAATGGAACTAACGTTAAGTGAATCACGATTCCGTTATTTTCACCTAACTCCCAAACCAATTGACGAACAGATTCTATATAAGGTAGAGATTCGATATCACCAACAGTACCACCAATTTCAGTAATTACAATATCATAATCGCCAGATTTTCCTAGCAATTGCATTCTGTCTTTGATTTCGTTTGTGATATGAGGAACAACTTGAACCGTTTTTCCTAAAAATTCTCCTCTTCTTTCTTTTTCAATAACAGAAAGATAAACTCTTCCTGTAGTAACGTTATTAGCCTGAGAAGTAGGAACGTTCAAGAAACGCTCGTAGTGTCCTAAGTCTAAGTCAGTTTCAGCTCCATCATCTGTCACATAACATTCTCCGTGCTCATACGGGTTTAGTGTCCCCGGATCTACGTTAATGTATGGATCAAATTTCTGAATAGTAGTACGGTATCCTCTTCCCTGTAACAATTTTGCCAAAGATGCCGCAATAATCCCTTTTCCTAATGAAGAGGTCACACCTCCTGTAACAAAAATATATTTTGTTTGATTCATTCTGTAGTTGTTTGTAAGTAGTTGTGTAAAAAACTTGGCAAAAGTACAAATTTAATTAGACAATTTGAATATTAGACTTCTTAGATTTTTAGAATTTTAGATTACTGGATTTTTTTGTTTTTCAAATTAAAAAGAAACTTTAAGTTGTATTAAAATATCCTCATGCTTTAATCCATTTCAAACTATTATAATGAAAGTTTAATCTAATATTCTAAAAATCCAACAATCCAAAAAACTAAGAAAAAGGTTTCGGATATTGCTTTTTAATATTCCGGATTAAATCTTCCAGTCCATTCAGTTTTAATTCATAAATAAGCTGAAGCTGCTGTCCTAATTCACCTTTGGGAAAACCTTTATTATGATACCAGACTACATAATATTCAGGCAAATCAATCAAAAAGCGTCCTTCGTATTTTCCGAAAGGCATTTTGGTATGGGCTAATTTTATAAGAAGTTTTTTGTCTTGTTCCATTTTTTAAAAGAAAAAAGAAGCAAGAAAAAAGAATATTGTTTTATCTTCTTCCTTGCTTCTTTAAATGCTGTAATTGTATTTTTATTTCCAGTTGAAAGTAACTCTTTTTTCAATATCCGGGTGAAGGCTCAAAAATACTGGACATGTCATTGCAGCACGTTCTAAAATTGTTTTGCTTTTTTCATCGGCATTGCTTATTAATTCAAAAATAACTTCGATGGCTCCAATTCTTCGTGGCTCAGCGTTCATTATTTTAGTTACTTCAGCTGTCGAATCAACTAAATCTACATTTAAATCACGGGCTTTAATTCCCATAATGGTAAACATACAGCTTGCTAAAGCGTTTGCAACTGTATCTGTTGGAGAAAATGCTTCTCCTTTTCCGTTGTTATCTAATGGTGCATCAGAAATGATTTCGCTTCCTGACTGTACATGTATTGATTTTGTTCTTAAATCTCCTAAATAGGTTACTTTGGATGTCATTAATTTGCTACTTTTAAAGTTAAGTCTGAATCGTAATATAAAATGTAGACACCTTTATTTGCGTGTCCGCCATCTTCTTTTTTATAATATTGAAATTTATTATCAACCTGCTCTGTGGTCATTAAATCTGCTGTTTCCTGATATGTTTTCCCCTGAACCAAACGCATCATGGTATCAAAAGTCACATCAAAACCGCGGGTTGCATAAGTATTTGGATTTACTTTGTTTTTCAGTTTGTATTCTTTTTCAAAAATCAAAACTTTTGCTTCATCACTTTCACGCGTAACAGACGGATACATTAATTTTAATTTCACCAGATTTTCAAAATAAATTTCGTCAGTATCCAGGGTACTATTAGGTTCTAAAATTACTAATTGTATCTGACATGTTTTTTGGGCATCAATCAAAGCCTTAATTGTATATTTTACCATTGCAGTATTAGCGGTTTCCATTACCACATAATTCATTCTGTTTGGAAGTAATAAGCTTTTCAGACTGGCAACATCCAAGCCTCCTGTTTCAGTTAAAGAAGCAAAAGCAACCCCTTTTTGATTTTGCTTGATATAATTAATAACCGATTCTTTTTTCTTATCAACTACAGCTACAATATTACCGTTTTTAGAACGCATATAATCAAAAACCGTATTTCTGACGACATCATTTGTTGGTATTGACTGGTACAAATTATCAATCGGATTGGCTGAATCTTTTGATAATGGCGAAATTACCGGTATATTATGCAAACGCAGCGTATTAGCCGTTGTCTCAGCATTGGTTTGATAAAAAGGCCCTATAATTGCGTCGGCATCCTGAAGTTTGTTTTGCGTAATCAGACTCGGAATGTTTGAAGTGTTTTTGGTCTCCTGCGAATCATAAATCGAAATATCGATAGGCAGTTTTAACGTTTTTGCCGAATCAATTGCCATCATGGCTCCTGAATAGAAATCCAGGGTCATATTTAAAAACTTATCCGTTTTGACGCGATTAGCAAAACCCACTGTATCATTTTGCATCTTAGCAATATTGAAAGGCAATAACAGAACCAGCTTTTTGCGTTCGTTCTGACCACGCTTTTTACTTAATTCAACCACTTCAGGATCAGCAGAAACGGTTTCTGATTTTACTTTTTCAAGAATTTGAATTCCTCCTTTATTTTCTACCGGTTTTTCAGTTTGTCCTGATTCTTCTTTCACAACAATAGGCACAGGAGCCACATAACCTGAAGGAACTTTTAAAACCATACCTTCTTTTACCCCTTCAGAAAGCGATGGGTTTAATTCTGTTAGCTCTTCCTGAGTAAGATGAAACACTCTTCCTAAACTGTAAAAAGTTTCTTTAGGCTTCACCTGATACTCCATATAAGTGGTCACTTTTTTTGAAGTTTGAGCAGTTTTTTTTGTTTCAGATGGTTTTACTGCATTTGCAACTGAAGCTGTAGTTTCTGATTTTGGTGCAGTTCCTTTTATTGTCAATCGGTATCCAACAGGCAAATTCGAAACAATTTCAGGATTTCTTTTTTCTAAATCTTCAACTGTTGTCTTGTATTGTTTGGCAATCGAAAATTTAGTCTCTTTTGCCACAACATCATGATAAACATATTTTTCAGATTCTTTTTCTTTCGTTTTTTTATCGGAAGCAGAAGTGTTTTTTGCAGCGGAACCTTTCGCAGGAATTACCAGTTTCTGACCAATCTGAACACCTGTTTTCTCTAAAAATGGATTCGCAGCCTTTAAATCGTCTTCAGAAACGCCATATTTTTTCCCTATACTATAAAATGTTTCTTTTGGTTGTACTTCATGAATCACTTCTTTGGTATTTCCACTCTTTTTAGCTGAAGACTCCTCTTTTTTGATAAGGTCTGCTTTTCCATTAACACTCGGAATCAATAAAACCGTATTAGGCTTCAATGAGGTTCTGGCATCCGGATTTAGCTGATAAATATCGTAAGGTGTAACCTTAAATTTTTGAGCAATCTGATTGATTGTTTCTCCTGCTGAAACAGTGTATTTAACCACTTTTCCCTGAGAAAAAGCAGAACAGGTCATAAAAAAAACAATAGAAAATACGGTGAAAAAATATTTCATAATAGATATTAAAAACAATTATTCTTTAATGCGAACAAGATACTAATTTCTGCTTAAAACAAAAATCAGTCCGAAAGTTAATTCTTTACTAATTATTACCTGAGATCGATTTCTGCCTTAGCAATAATTACATTTTTATATAACTCGTTTTCTTCTTTTTTCTTGCATTGATACAAAACTTCTTCCATGTTATTATACTTATCTGAATAAACATAATAAGAAAGACTGTTGATATTAAAAAAGAAACTGGCATTAAAATCACCCGAATCAATCAGTTTCATAATCAATTGATCTCTTGGCACTGCATCCGTAAATATACCTAAAACCAGATAATAGCCATTTGGAACTTCTTTTAGATTATCAAAAACTTCAATTTTTATATTTTTTTCGTTCTTAAAAGGATTTTCTTTTAGTTCACGTTTCATTTCTTCCACTGATACTGCTTTTGAAGTTTCTGCAGATCCTGATTTTTTAATTGCTTCATCCTGATACTTTTTCAGTTTTACCAAAGCCAGTTTGTCGTCAAATTTTCTTGCTTCCATACTATAATAAGAGGCTTTACTAATGTGACGTTTTACTTCAATTTGCTTTTGGGTATCCAGCGAATCAATTTTTGAAATTAACTGTTGGTTTTTGGCATCGCCAAGCTCCTGTTCAATTTTGTAACGTTTAATTTCTTCTAATGAAAGCCTTTGCTGTATCGATGTTACATTATTCTTTTTTTCGCTTTCGCGGATTTTCTTCTTGTATTCCTGATTTTCTTCAACAGCGATTTTCTCGACTTTATTCATTAAACCTGCATACGCTTTTCGGTTTTCAGCCAGTTCCTTTTTTAATTGAGATGATAGTTCGCTCGTTTTTCCAATGCTTTCGTATGACTGTTTTTCCAGACGTTTTGATTCATCCACGTTTAAAACATCCATTCTTTTTAATTCGACCAAATCATTGTTCATCGTATTTACCAATGAATCTAATTTTGCCATTAAAACATCCTGCACATTTTTATTGGCTTCTAAAACCAGACGCAATTTTTCAACCGAATTTTCTTTAGAACCATTCATATCATTCAGATTCACCTTCAGATCATTAATTTTTATAATTTTCTGATTCATTTCTTTCTGAACAACAAGTCTGTCTTTCAAATCTTCTATTTCGACCGTTTTTGCTTTGGTTTTTTCAACCACAACTTGCTTTTCTGCCAAAGCCAGCATCAATTCTTCAGTCTCGTTTGCCGGTTTAACTCCTTTCGTATTGATAGCCAGTTTATTTCCAACAATCAATCCGTTTACGATTTCGGGATTTTGAGATTCTAACTGATCTATTGAAATTCCGTATTTTTTTGAAATTGAAAATTTGGTTTCTTTTGGTTCAACCACATGAAAAACAGTTTCTTTATTAATAACACGAACTCTTCCGTCTAAAGTTTTTCTTTTGTTCGGAATTATAATGTTTTGTCCTATTTGTAATCCATTAAACAGAATATCTTTATTCGTATTTTCCAGATCCTGAACTGAAACGTTATATTGTCTGGCAATACTAAATAAAGATTCTTTTGCCACAACAAGATGCGTCGTTTTTGAAACAGCTGTATTTTCAGTTTTAGAAAGATTTGAGTTTTGCGGAATAATTAATTCCTGCCCAACCTGAAGTCCGCTCGCAAGAATTTCTTTATTGGCTTCCAGAATCGCTTCCTGCGAAACTTTGTATTTTTTTGATAAACCGTAAATCGTTTCCTTTTCACCAACAATATGAGTCCTTTGTTGGTCTGATTTTGCTTTTTCTGAAGAATGAACCGGAATCTTTATAATTTGATTGTCCTTGATTCCGTTTTGCGATTCGGGATTGAGTTTATAGATTTCGTCTACAGAAACCTTATATTTTTGGACAATAAAATAAGCAGTTTCACCCTTTTGAATTTTGTGTTCAATAATTGAATCTTGCGCAGTTATTCTGTTAAAAGACAAAACAAACACAAGAGAAATCGTTAAAAGTTCTCTCATAAATAGTAGGTTATTAAAAAATTAAGGCCTTACAAATGTAAGACCTTAATTTTAAATTATGCTACTATTCCCACTCAATTGTTGCAGGTGGTTTTGAACTAATATCGTAAACAACACGATTCACGCCTTTTACTTTATTGATAATATCGTTTGATACTTTCATTAAGAAATCGTAAGGTAAGTGAACCCAGTCAGCAGTCATACCATCAGTTGATTCTACCGCTCTAAGCGCTACTACTTTTTCATAAGTACGCTCATCGCCCATAACACCAACACTATTTACAGGAAGCAAAATTGCTCCAGCCTGCCAGACTTTATCGTATAATCCCCAAGATTTTAATCCTTCGATAAATACAGAATCAACATCTTGCAAAATCTGTACCTTCTCCGGCGTGATATCTCCTAAAATTCTGATTGACAATCCAGGTCCCGGGAAAGGGTGTCTTCCTAATAATTCTGGATCTATTCCTAAAGTAGCTCCAACTCTACGAACTTCGTCTTTAAACAACATTCTAAGTGGTTCTACAATTTTCAATTTCATATAATCTGGCAATCCACCAACGTTGTGATGTGATTTAATAGTTGCCGATGGTCCTTTTACCGAAACAGATTCGATTACATCTGGATAAATAGTTCCTTGTGCCAACCATTTTACGTCTTCTAATAAGTGTGATTCATCATCAAAAACTTCGATAAACACACGACCGATTGTTTTACGTTTTGTCTCAGGATCACTAATTCCGGCTAATTCTCCAAGGAAACGATCTCCGGCATCTACACCTTTAACGTTTAGTCCCATTCCTTTGTATTGGTCTAATACACTTTGGAATTCGTTTTTACGTAAAAGTCCGTTGTTAACGAAGATACAGTATAAATTTTGTCCGATTGCTTTGTGTAATAAAACTGCTGCTACAGTAGAATCTACTCCTCCAGACAAACCAAGAACGACTTTATCATTTCCTAATTTCTCTTTTAATTCTGCTACCATTTCGTCAACGAAAGCATTTGGTGTAAAGTTTTGAGGAACTTCAGCAATTTTCACTAAGAAGTTTTCCAACATCTTTTTTCCATCTGTTGAATGGTAAACTTCTGGGTGGTATTGAATTGCATAAGTAGTTTCGCCTTCAATTTTGTAAGCGGCGTATTCTACATCATGTGTGCTCGCTAATTTTACAGCATTTGTTGGAAGCGCTTTGATACTATCGCTGTGGCTCATCCAAACCTGGCTGTTTTCTGAAACTCCTTCAAAGAAAGTTTCGCCTTCTTTAATATAAGACAAGTTGGCTCTTCCGTATTCTCTTGTATTGGAAGCTGCTACTTCACCTCCGCTGAAATGAGCCAAATATTGTGCTCCGTAACAAACGGCAAGCAAAGGCATTTTACCTCTAATTTGTGATAAATCAGGATGTGGTGCATCTTCTCCCCTAACAGAGAAAGGGCTTCCTCCTAAAATTACGGCTTTATAACTTGATAAATCACTTGGAATGTGATTGTAAGGAAAAATTTCGCAGAATATATTTAATTCGCGAACTCTACGCGCAATAAGCTGAGTATATTGCGATCCGAAATCTAAAATAAGTACGTTGTGTTGCATGCGCAAAAATACTTTTTAAATTCGAAATTGAAAAATGGAATTTTATTTTTTTTCGGTACTGAGATTGGTTCTAAGATGCTAAGTTTTAAACTTTATAACAAAAAACTCAGAATCTTAGCAACTTAGCTTACTCCTTCGTTGCAATAATTGTAGCTTTAAATCCCGCTGCAAGATTATTCCAGTAATCATTGGTTACAAGAGTTCCTTTATCATCATAGACCTGAATTTCGGCAGTATTCCCTCCCAAAGAGCCTATATTTAATGCTTCAAAATCAAGTTTATTAAAACCGTTTACAAGCACAATTTTTATTTGTTTGTAATTACTATCCAAAAACAATTGATTTTGAATAACCTGATCATTAGAAGAAATCTTAACCAAATCACCATCGATAGCACCAAAATCCCTTAATTTTACAATGAAATAAGCCGATTTGGTTTTAATTTCACCCAAAGAAATATTTTTCTTGACCAGCTCTCCCCTGCCTTCTTTGAGTCCTGCTTCTTTTAAGGCCTTATCTAAATCTTTTTCCATTTTAGGAACATAACGATCTCCGGGATTTGCAAAATCACTCTCTGTCGACATAGTAAACTTGCTTTTTTCTTCCCCGATCTGAAATTTAGATTTTGGGGTTATGCTGGTATTATCAAAAACATTAGGCGTTTTAATACTGGGGATATCTGATTTTTCAGTCTGTGGATCTTTTACTTCCGAAATTGGTGTTTTTTTATTGGGTTTAGTGCTAAACTTTGGAGCAGGAATAGACCTGAAACCTGAGTTAAATTCTCCCTGAGCAGAAACTGTCAGAGTTGTAAAAAATAATATGAAAAATAAAATATGCTTCATTGAAAAAGTATTATCGAATCGGCTTTTAAAATTATTTTATAAAATCAATAATATCGTATCGCAAAAATAGCATAATTTAATTTGCAGCTACAACTTTATGACTTTTATAACAATAAATTAGGCTAATTTTTAGACACAAAAAACCTGCCACTTATTCTTCTTCTATTCAAAAATGATTTCCAATTCTAAAATTCCAAAATCCAAACCAATTCAGAAACAATACTTCATTTTTTGTTTCAAAATCACCACATCCCTTTGATAGTTAACAACTTATTCTTAACTTCAATATAAACTTATTTATCTAAAAATTTATAAAGATGGATTATATAGATTATTACAAAATACTGGACGTTACAAAATCAGCCAGTGAGGCCGAAATTAAAAAAGCATACCGGAAACTAGCCAGAAAGTATCACCCTGACCTGAATCCGAATGAAAAGGAAGCAGAGAAAAAATTCAAGGAAATAAATGAAGCCAATGAAGTTTTGGGCAATGCTGAAAACCGTAAAAAATACGACAAGTACGGAAAAGACTGGAAACATGCTGATGAATTCGAAAAAGCTGGTTATGATCCGAATCAGCAACAGCGATATTCAGGACAGCAAAGCAGTCAGGATTTTTCTGGTTTTGGCGGTGATTTTTCAGAAAGTGATTTCTCAGATTTCTTCAATTCCATGTACGGATCTGCAAGAAGCGGCAGAGGTCAGGCTAAATACAGAGGACAGGATTTCAATGCAGAACTGCAATTGGATTTAGCCTCTGTTTATACCACTCACAAACAAAGCTTAACAGTTAACGGAAAAAATATCCGGATTACAATTCCGGCGGGAGTAGAAAACGGTCAGATCATAAAAATACCCGGACATGGCGGACCAGGCGCAAACGGAGGCCCTAATGGAGATTTATACATCACGTTTCAAATTGAAAATCATTCAGCCTTTAAACGCGAAGGCAACAATTTGTATACAGAAACTGAACTTGATTTGTACACAGCTGTTTTGGGAGGCGAAATTCAGGTAAATACTTTTGACGGAAAAGTCAAACTAAAAGTTTCTCCTGAAACACAAACCGGAACAAAAGTCAAACTAAAAGGAAAAGGTTTTCCGGTGTACAAAAAAGAAAACCAATTTGGCGATTTATTCATCACTTACAAATTAAAAATCCCAACCGGTTTATCTCAAAAAGAAAAAGAATTATTTCAGCAATTATCTAAAATAGGAAGTCATGAATAGCAAAAATTTAATTCAGATAAAGCAATTTTGTCTGTACCACGAAATTGAAAATACGTTTATAACCGAGCTAAATAATTATGGACTGGTGGAAATTATCATTCAGGATGAAGACGAATATTTAGAACCTGAACAACTTCCTGTTATAGAAAAAATGATTCGGCTGCATTACGATCTCAAAATAAATCTGGAAGGTATTGATGCCATTGCACATTTATTAAACAAAATTGAAGTTTTACAGCAAAATTTAAATACAGCAAAAAACAAACTAAGGCTTTTTGAGCAAAATGAGACAGAATAACTCTTCTTTATTTTCATGTAAAATATCACAAAAAAGAATGAATTACAGAATCATTTCAAACAATTTTGGCTCTTTTGACTGGCATATTTTATAAATTGCAGCGTATTTAATTAACCTGAATTTGTACTTAAAATTTCACAAAACAAATTCAATAAAAAACAAAAAATGAAAAGAGAAAACATCTTAACAGGATCTCCTTGGGAAGACAAAATGGGATATTGCCGTGCCGTAAGAATTGGCAACATCATTGAAGTTTCGGGTACAGTAGCGATTGTTGACGGCGAAAAAGTAAAAGCTGACGATGCTTATGCGCAGACTTATAACATCCTGGAACGTATTGAAAAAGTATTGGAAGATTTGAATGTTGGAATGAAAGATGTGATCAGAACCCGAATTTTTACTACCAATATTTCTACTTTTGAAGATGTAGCAAGAGCACACGCTATTTTCTTTAAAGACGTAAAACCAACAACCGGTTTTTATGAAATCAGCAAATTAGTTGCACCTGAATATCTGGTTGAAATTGAATTTACAGCTGTGGTGCAGGAATAATATTTTGCCACGAATTTCACCTTTTTGCGCAAATAATTTTTAGTTACAGAATTAAAAAAAGATTTATTTCTGTGCTAAAGCATTCAATATTCATGAAAATTCGTGAAATTCGTGGCTAAAAACATCACCCTTGGTTTAATGACTTTTCAAAATCCAAAACAATTACTGCTTTCCATTCCAAAATGGATTCTCATTTGTACATTAATTGGTCTGTTGTCAGGATCTGCTTCGGCATTTTTTTTAGTTTCTTTAGAGTGGGTTACGCAATTTAGAATCCATTACAACTGGATTGTATGGCTTTTGCCTTTCGGTGGATTTTTAGTTGGTTTAATTTATTATTACTGGGGTGAATCTGTCACAAAAGGGAATAATTTACTGTTGGAAGAATATGAAAATCCTCAGAAAACAATTCCGTTCAAAATGGCTCCTTTAGTACTTTTAGGAACCTTGCTTACACATTTATTCGGAGGATCTGCAGGTCGTGAAGGAACTGCGGTTCAAATGGGTGGCGCTATTGCCGATCAGTTCACAATTTTTTTCAGATTAAATAATTCCGAAAGAAAGATTCTGATTATTCTTGGAATCAGCGCAGGTTTCGCATCAGTCTTCGGAACACCTTTGGCCGGAGCTATTTTTGCTTTAGAGGTTTTATATTTTAGTAAAATAAATTTCAAAAGTGTTATTCTTTCATTTTTAACAGCCTACATTGCCTATTTTACAGTTGAATTTTGGCAGGTAAAACACACCCAATACAACATTCCTTTTGTTTCAGAAATCAATTTTTCTTCTTTATTTTACACCATCATTCTGGGTATTTTATCAGGTCTTGCCGCTTTATTATTTGCAAGAAGCACCCATTTTTGGAGTTCCTTATTTTCAAAAAACATTAAATATCCACCACTACGTCCTGTAATTGGCGGAATTGTTTTAGCGATTGCCATTGCAGGTTTCGGATTTACAAAATTCTCAGGACTTGGTGTTCCTGTAATTGTGGATTCCTTTTCCACCCCAAATGAATGGTATGACTTTTTACTAAAAATTCTTTTTACAGGTTTTACTTTAGGAGCCGGTTTTAAAGGCGGTGAAGTAACCCCGTTATTTTTTGTCGGCGCAACATTAGGAAGCGCTTTATCACTTGTAATTCCGATGCCGATTGCCCTTTTGGCAGGAATAGGTTTTGTAGCCGTATTTTCGGGCGCAACCCATACCCCTATCGCCTGTACCATCATGGGAATCGAATTATTCGGACTTCAGCCCGGAATATTTATTGCCATTGCCTGTACTGTTGCTTACTTTTCATCCGGTTCTGTTGGAATATATAAATCACAAATTGTAAAAGGTCCGAAATATAAATTGTATCAAAAGATAAATTTCAAAACAAAAAATTCCGAATTCCAAAACTTCTAACCGAATTATAAATCAGTTTGTTCCTTACTTTATTCAAAAAAAACACATCTTAATTACCTTTCAAACAATAATTTCAGCTTCAAAATTTACAATTCAAACTAATAATTAATAACTCCCAACTCATAATTGGTAAAAGTGTGTTAATCTGTGAAATGTTTTCAACATTACATTAAAAAAATGTAAATTCGCACACTATGAAAATACAAGATATTGAGGCGATAAAATTATTACTCGCAACCCCAAAGAAAATTGCAATAATCCCTCACAGAGGTCCAGATGGCGATGCTATGGGTTCTACCTTAGGATTATATCATTTTTTAGTAAAGAACAATCATCAGCCAACCGTAATCAGTCCTAATGATTTTCCTGGTTTCTTAGCGTGGATGCCGGGTTCTGAAACCGTAAAAGTCTTCGAAAAAGATACTGAAAACTGCACCAGAATATTAGAAGAAGCTGAACTGGTTTTTACTCTTGATTTCAATGCCCTCCATCGTACCGGCGAAATGGAACACACTTTAGCCAGACTTACTGCACCGTTTATCATGATCGATCATCATGAAAAACCGCATGATTATGCAGCTTATACTTACTCCGACACTTCCTTTGGTTCCACCTGTGAAATGATTTATAACTTCATTTTGTTCTTAAACCAAAAAGAAGATATCGATAAAACCATTGCAACCTGCATTTATACCGGAATACTGACCGATTCAGGTTCATTTCGTTTTCCTAAAACCACAGGAAATACTCACCGTATAGTCGCCGAATTAATTGATTTGGGTGCCGAAAATACTGAAATTCCGGTTTTATTATTCGACAATAGCTCATTCAGCCGTTTGCAATTATTAGGTCAGGCACTTCAAAATATGAAAATTTTTGAAGACCATAAAACCTCTTATACATCACTGACTCAGGAAGAGCTTGATTCTTTTAATTATGTAAAAGGCGATACGGAAGGGATCGTTAATTACGGATTAAGCATCAAAGGCATTGTTTTTACCGCTATTTTTATTGAAAACAAAGAAGAAGGCATTATTAAAATATCCTTCCGTTCCCAAGGCGGATTCGATGTAAACCAATTTGCGAGAGATCATTTCAATGGCGGCGGTCACAGTAATGCAGCCGGCGGAAGATCTGAAACTTCGATGGAAGAAACAGTGAGAAAATTTGAAGATTTAGTAACTAAACTAAAAATATAACCCCATATGAGCTATTTAAAACTAAGTGTATGTACTTTGCTTTTTACTGTTTTATTTATCAGCTGCAAACAACACGAAGAAGCCAGAAGACCTGTTTCTCAGGCTTCGGGAACGTTTATGAAAAAATCGGCTGACAGAAACAAAAAACTTGTTGCAAGTGAAGAAGATGTGATAAAAAAAATCATCAAAAACAATCCCAAAGTTAAGTATTATGCAACCCGAAAAGGATATTGGCTCTACTATGACGAAAAAAATACTGCCGATATCCAAACTCCTAAAAAAGGAGACATTGCTTATTTTAATTTAGAAATAAAAGACATTAACGGTAAAATCATATATTCTGAAGCAGAACTGGGACCTCAAACCTATTATGTAGACAAACAGGATATCATGATGGGACTGCGTGACGGTATTAAGCTAATGCATAAAAATGAAACTGTTACCTTTCTGTTTCCATCTCATATTGCTTATGGTTATCACGGAGACAATAACAAAATCGGAACCAATCAGCCATTAATGTGTACGGTTACGCTTCGGAATTTTGTGCCGGATCCTGCAGCTGCTCCTGCAAATACGCCAAAAAATCCGACCGGAACAGCATCAAAACCAGTAAATGAAACTAAAAAAGATACCTTAACCCCATAAAAACAACATCTTTAAAAATGAAAAAAAGAATTTTATTATTATTGTTAGCTGTTACCTCATTTTACTCCTGCAAAAACGAACACAGCAATCTGCCTGATGGTTTGTATGCCGACATCGAAACAAACAAAGGTCATATTATAGTTGAACTAGATTACAAAAAAGCACCTATAACTGTTGCTAATTTTATAACCCTTGCAGAAGGAAAAAATGAATTTGTAACCAAAGATTACCTGAAAAAGAAACCTTTTTTTGACGGATTAAAATTTCACAGGGTTATTGAAAACTTCATGATTCAGACCGGAGATCCGGAAGGAACAGGCTCTGGAGATACTGGATATAAATTTAAGGATGAATTTAGCGATTTAAAATTTGACAAACCGGGTCTTTTGGCAATGGCTAATAACGGTCCCGGAACAAACAGCAGCCAGTTTTTTATCACACACGTAGAAACTCCCTGGCTAAATAACAAGCATACTATTTTTGGTCATGTAGTTGATGCAAAAGATCAGGAAGTAGTAAACAAAATACTTCAGGACGATAAAGTTGTTTCTGTAACTATTATCAGAAATGGTGAAGAGGCTAAAAAGTTTGATGCTGTAAAAGTGTTTCATGATTATTTTGCTGAAATAGCCAAAGAAAGAAGTAAATATGCAGTAGCAGAAAAAGAAAAAGTAGCTTATTATGCAGATTTAAAATCAAAAGCTACCAAAACAGCTTCTGGATTAGAATATGTAATTATTGAAAAAGGAACAGGTAAAAAACCAGCAAACGGAACTCAGGTATACATTCCTTATTCTGGTTTCTTAGAAAACGGAACTTTATTTGATACCAGTTCAGCAGATGTAGCCAAAACATTTGGAAACTTCATTCAGGAAAAAGCAGATGCAAACGGGTATCAGCCTATTCCTTTTACTGCCGGAAGCAAATCTGGTCTGATTCCCGGATTTATCGAAGGAATTGAAAAACTTTCTTTTGGAGACAAGGCAGTACTTTTTATTCCATCGCATTTAGCTTATGGAGAAACTGGGGCTGGTGGTGTTATTCCTCCAAATGCGAATATTATTTTCGAAGTTCAGTTACTTGAAAAACCATAATTTTTTTTTAACCAAATTGATTAAAATTAAACACAATGAAATTTAAATTTCTATTTTTATGCTGCCTGGCAGTATTTAACATTCAGGCACAAACCACAAAAAAGCCTGTTGCCAAACCTAAAACTGCAGCAACAAAACCAGCGCAAAAAACAGCTCCAAAGGCAAATCCGAACGAGGGTATTTTTGCTACGATTTCAACAACAAAAGGTGATATCGTTTTAACTTTAGAATATGTAAAAGCTCCTGTTACTGTTGCTAATTTTATTTCTTTGGCAGAAGGTAAAAACCCTAATGTAAAAGTAGAAAAACTTAAAGGGAAACCATTTTATGATGGTTTAAAGTTTCACAGAGTAATCAACGAATTCATGATTCAGGGAGGTGACCCTGATGGAAATGGCACAGGAGGTCCTGGCTATTCTTTTAAAGATGAATTCGTAAAAGAATTAATTTTTGACAAAGGCGGTATTTTGGCAATGGCCAACTCCGGACCAGCTACCAACGGAAGCCAGTTTTTTATCACTCACAAAGAAACTCCGTGGTTAAACGGAAAGCATACTATTTTTGGACATGTGGTTTCCGGAATGGACAATGTAAACAAAATTGTTCAGGACGATATTATGACAAAAATTACCATTACCCGTAAAGGTGCTGCTGCCAAAAAATTCGACGCCTTAAAAGTTATCGCTGACGATGCTAAAAAAGATGAAGCAAAAAAATTAGAAGCTCAAAAAATAGTTAAAGACAAAGCCGCTTATTTTGCAGCAACTAAAGCAAAAGCTACCACAACAGCATCTGGTTTAAAATATGTGATTACACAAAAAGGAACTGGTGTAAAAGGAGCTGATGGATCTACCATTTATTTTCACTATGCAGGATATTTTGAAGACGGAAATCTTTTTGACAGCAGTATGCCAAATGTAGAAAAAGCATACGGAAAATATAATGCCAACAGAGATGCTCAGGGCGGCTACAAAGCTTTTCCTTTTACTGTAGGCAAAAAAGACGGAATGATCCCGGGATTCATTGAAGCGCTTGATATGATGACAGACGGAGATAAGGCAATCTTCTTTTTACCTTCAAATTTAGCTTATGGCGAAGCAGGTGCCGGAGGTGTGATTCCGCCAAATGCTACTTTAGTTTTTGAAATCGAAACTTCTGCCAAACAACAATAAAGTTTGTTAAAATCTATAAAAACAAAACTCCATTAGAAATAAATGGAGTTTTGTTTTTTTGTACCAGTAAGATAAAAAAAAGATGTTATCTTCTGTTTCACCCGGGATTTATCAAAAGCTTTTAAATTAAAAAGGGCTTCGACTAAGTTTATCCTGAGCAAAGTCGAATGGACTCCGCCAGACAACTAATTTTAACTTACCTATATAAATTTTTAATCTTTTTCTCCTTTAATAAATTTACCTTCCTTCGTAAATTCAAGATCTATTTTATTAGTTAAATCTACATCAAGGTCTTTATGTCCGTAGTCAATGTGGGTAATTTTCTCGTTTGGATAATGCTTTGCCACATAATTTTTTATATTTTGTGGAATAAATGCTGTCGGAATTGGTTTATCGCCTCCGTCAACCTCACGATAAGAACCATCTTTCCAAAATTCTACTTCGGTTCCATCCTTCAGTTTTACTTCGTATCCTTTTTCGCCGTGCTCTGCATCTTTTTTGGCACTTTCAACTGCTGAGTCGCTGAAGTACTTTTTTAAAAACTCCTGCGCTGGTTTTGGCAATTCAGCAACCTCTATCTTCTTTTGTGCATTCGTCGCTATTACAAATCCAAGTAATAATACGACAGTACTTATTTTTGTTTTCATGATATATCTTATTAAAAATTTCATAATCACTAATTTACAACATAAAAACTTTTGATTACCAGACTTTAAGAAACCTTTCACAGTCCTGTTTTGATACCGTAAACAAGTACAAAAACTTCTGTTTTCAATATTTCAAAAGCAGAAAAATTAGCACAATTCTTTATTGGAAGACATTCCCAAAGAAAACAGACCAAAATCACTTAACTGATTAACTTTCAAATAATTATTTTTAAAAAAGAATATAATAAGTATGTCTATTTTATCAGATTTTAACATTTTATTTGTAATTTTATAAGCGTAAGCCATTTTTACAATGTTATTTTAACATGGTTGAGAAGGTGAAATTTTATAGTTGATTGTATTTGGTCCTAAATAAACATAGACAAATGATTAATTTTCGATACAAAAAATTAGACTTTTTAATTTTTCTTTTAGCCTTCTTCATCTGTGCAAAAAAAAATGCACAGCAAAATATCCCTGCAGATGCACGAATCATAACCCTGAACGAAGCTATTCAATTAGGGATTCAAAACAACAATCAGCTTAAAATTGCTAATACAGATGTTGCGGTTGCCAATGAAAACTTAAGCCAGTCCAAAATTGCCAAAACTCCTGCTATTGGCTTAAATATGGGCTATAATTATATTGGTAATCCAAAAGTTTATGAAGGCTTTTATGAAAAAAATGTAACTGTCGATTATTATAACCAGCAAGGTTCTGCGAGTGTATTTGCAAGTATGCCTTTGTATTACGGAGGTGCCATCAACAATCAGATTGACAAGCAAAAACTAATAGCCAATATGCAGGAATCGGTAGCAAAAATGACCGAATCTGAAATTAAACAAACTATCACCACGCAATTTTTTACACTTGAAAAACTATATAAACAAATTGAGGTGACCAAACAAAATATTGTCAACACCGATTTACGAATCAAACAATTAGAATCAAGGGTAGCCAATGGTCAGAATCTGAAAAGTGATTTATTAAGAACCGAATTGCAAAAATCAAATTTTGAAGTGGCTGTTTTCCGCAGTTCCAATTCCATTGAGTTAATCAGCAACTATCTGGATATTTTAACAGGATTGCCAACAAATACGAAACTAAAACCGGTATTAGACGGTATTTTAATTCCGAAAGAAGAAGTTAGTTTAGAGGAAAGCCTCAATGAGGCTTATCAAAACCGCTACGAAATCAAAAGATCCGAAATCAATGTTAGGATAGCCGAATCTTCTCTGGATATAACCAAAAGCGGTTTTAAGCCCTTTGTCAATGCTAATCTGCTTTTTAATACACAATATCCGGCACAATGGCCTGATTATTCGAATAACATCCTTAATTACTGGGCTGCAGGTGTTTCGCTTAGCTGGGATGTTTCGAGTTTTTATAATCTAAAACACAAAACCGGTGCCGACAAACTTCAGATAGACAAAAGCAACATTGCTCTCGAAGCCACCAAAGATGTAATTAATCAGGATGTAAAAGCCGCATACGTGAGATTTACCGAAAGTGTCAGGAATATTGTCACTTTCAAAAAAGACGTGGATCTGGCACTAAGTAATTACAAAATTGTAAAAAGCCGTTATGACAATGATTTTGCCCTAATCAGTGATATAGTGGATGCAGAATTGCAGCTCAACGAAGCCAAAATCTCACTGAACAATGCCAATATAGATGCTATTATTCAATATTATTCCCTGCAATATGCAATGGGTAAACTTTAATTTTTATGAATGAAGATACCAACACAAACGAAGCTGCCAAAAGCGAAAAAAGAAGAAATACGATACTCTCTGTCCTTTCTTTTGTCTTCATTACAGCCGGAGGCATTTGGGTATTGAGCCTGTTTTTTGACTTCCATCGGTATGAAACAACCAATAATGCTCAGGTCGAATCGTACATCAGTAGTGTAACGGCCAGAGCAACGGGGCATGTTAAGGCTATTAATTTTGATTCGCACCAATTTGTTCATAAAGGAGATACTCTGGTGGTTCTTGAGGATGAGGAATACAGAATAAAAGTAAAACAGGCCGAAGCTGATCTGGCTGTCGCCGAAGGAAATCTGCACTCTCTGGAGCAATCTATTATTACCGCAGTTTCCAACGAAGCTGCATCAAGAGATAAACTGACAGGAGACATGGCCGATCTTGACAAAGCTCAAAAAGACTACGAACGATTCAAAAATATGTATGCCGATTCTGCAGTAACACGTAATCAGTACGATCAGGTGGTTTCTAAGCTACAGTCTACCAAAGCTTATCTGAATGCCGGCGAAAAAGGATTATTGGCCAGCAAATCGGTTACCAAACAAAGCCATACCAATCTGGAGTCTGCAAATGCAACTGTAGCCCGAAAAAAAGCAGATCTGGAAAACGCTTTATTACAATTGTCCTACACCCGAATCATCGCAATGGCCGATGGATATACGGGAGAAAGAACGATTTCTGTAGGCGAACTTATCAATACCAATCAGGTGGTGGCAACACTGGTTCTCAATCAGAAAATGTGGGTTAACGCCAATTTTAAAGAAACACAAATCGGAAAAATAAAAATGGGACAGGAAGCTACAATTACGATAGATGCACTTGACGGCAAAGAGTTTAAAGGAAAAGTAGTTGGTTTTTCGCCGGCAACAGGAGCTAAATTTTCGATGGTCGAACCTGATAATGCTACCGGAAATTTTGTAAAAATCACACAGCGTATCCCTGTAAAAATTGATTTCGACGCTTCTGCGAAAGAACTGGCAGAGGTAAAGCCCGGAATGAATGTAACGGTTGAAATTGAAAAATAAAAAATATGATTTTATGCATTTTTTAAATGATTGCAAAAAAGCAAAATGCCTGCTTCCAGCCCCGATAGCAGTGAAAATCCTTTTGTAAAGATGGGTTTTAAACCCGTCTCTACAAAAGATTGTAACGAATAGCGGGAACGATGCCGGCTGAGAACCACCTAATCTTTCTGCTCCTAAAATTAAAATTGATTATGGCACTAATAAAAAAAGGAAGTGTATTTACCCTCGTAGGACTTTATATCCTTACGATTCCTTTTTTCAATGCTTTGAATGTAACTTCTTATGACAATTCGCAGCTTTTAGGACATTTTGGGGCATCTACAACTGCGTTTACGTACTCAACTTACATTCCGTTTTTTGCAATGCTCGGATTTTTGCCTTTAGGGCTGAAAATAGGAAAACAGATTCCGATGCGGACAATGGTTTTATGGGTTAGTTTTTTGTCTATTATCTGTAATACGGCTTTGTTGTTTGCAGACACAATTGAGTGGTTTACGATTTGGCGTGCTTTGCTGGCAATTTTATCAATTATCGGAATATTTGTAACCATTATCCCGATTGTTTTAAAATACAATCCTGCTTTTAATATGGCCATTTTATATGGCATTGTTCAGTTTATCCTTCAGGGAAGCAAGCAATTGTACCAATATTTCGGGACACAAATGACCAGTATTCATAATTGGACTTTTGGAATTTATTTTTTGAATGCCAATTTTTTACTGGCTATAGTACTGGCGTGGATTTTTTACAGAAAAGATGTTGCGCCTATGAAAACGGTTTTTCAGTTTGACTGGAGGGGATGGCTAATTTTATTGTTCTTTTTGACGGTCATTCTTTTTCTTTGTGCTGAAGGTCAGACCCGAAACTGGCTTTCTGATTCAAAGATAAGTTTGGCAGCTGCTTTTTTATTGGTTTTAGTTGGAATTTATCTGATTCACGTAAGGTTTACCAAAGAACCGCTAATTAATCCTGATGTATATAAGTTTCCGAATGTTGTATTGGGGTCGCTACTGTTTTTTTATACCGGAATGATGAATGGTACCGGAAGCATTGTAACCGGCTTTATGACCAACATTCTGGGTTTTGACAGTATTTATGTCGCCCGGACTCATTTGGCTATACTGATTGGGCTTTTTATAGCCATCCCGCTCTCGACTTATCTTTTGTTCAAACGAATTTATCTGGCAACCCTTTGGATTACAGGTTTTGCCTGTTACGGACTGTACCATATCATTCTTTATTTCAGGTTTTATCCCGAAATTGATTCCAGTAATTTTTTCGCACCTTTTATTTTCAAAGGGCTGGCCATTGGTTTTTTGTATCCTGCCGCTTCGCTTTATATTTCTGAGAAAGTACCGAAACCTTTAGGAGATTCCCGAATGATGAGCGGAGTGATTTCCAGGGCCGTTTTTGCTTCTTTACTAGGCGGGGCAATATTGGGAACTTTTATTTCGAATATGAATGTTCAGCACAAAACAGGTCTGAGCCAGCAATTGTCGGAATTAAATACCGAAGCCAGGCAACAGCTCGAACAAAATAAAAAAGTATTCATGCTTAAAGGATTATCGGCGTGGGAAGCTCAGAAAAAAGCTGAAAAACTCCTTTTAAATGAGACCTTTCAATCGGCACTGATGCTGGCTTACAAAGATATTTATCTGGTAATGTCGGCCTTGTGTTTTTTCCCGATTTTGATTCTCCTTCTGTTCAAATTAGGACGAAGACCAATAGGAAGTGTGGAAGTAGAACCGATACCATTTTAAGAAGTTTCTAAGTTACTAAGACTCTAAGATTCTGAGTAACTTAAAATTGAAGCAACATAATTAAAAAAGAAAACTTAGTAACTCAGCAGCTTAGAACCTTAGCAACTTTAAAAAAATGACAGCACATAAAAAATACCGTTTCCTGAATCATTTGTGGAGCAAAGAAAGCGGACTAAGCGGAATGCTGGTCTTATTATTTATTATGCAATTCTTCCTGATTCCGATATTTGGGAGTTATGCTTCTTTTATGGTTATTTTGAATGTGTTTTGGATGCTGTTTCTGATTGCAGGCATTATTTCCTTATCCAAATCCCGAAAACAGGCATTTTGGTTTTCTGTTATTCCATTTCTGTTTGTCCTTTTTGAATGGATTTCTGTTTTCAGTTCTGCTGCTTTTGTTTCATTAGCCGAAATAGTATTTACGATTGCCACTTTTGCATTGCTGATTGTGTTGGTTTTGAAAAAGGTTTTTGAACCGGGACCGGTCACAGAGTATAGAGTTATTGGTTCGATTGTCGTCTATATGATTTTTGCTCATTTATGGTCTGCTATCTATTTGTTTATATACGAACATATTCCGGGCGCTTTCCAGATTACATTACCTGCTTTTGAGAGCAATACACTACAGGCAAACTTTTTGTATTTCAGCTATATAACAATCACTACAACAGGTTTTGGAGAAATTGTGCCACTGCATCCGTTTGCAAGGTCAATGGTTCAGACAGAAGCTATAATCGGGGTTTTATATCCTGTAATCCTTATTGGTCGTTTGGTATCAGATGCCAATGAAAACAAAATGAAAAAGAAACAATGATATTTTAACTAATCTTTAAACCAATTCTTATGGAAAATTCAAACCCATACAAAAGCAGACAGCTTTTTGAAGTAATTTTACAGTTAGGAATAGTATTCCTTATTTTAGGATTTTGCATCAAACTTTTATTGCCTTTTATGATGCCTATCGTTTGGGCAATTATACTGGCCATTATACTATATCCGGGGTTTAATTTCCTGCAGAAGAAGCTTGGGGGACGCAAAAGTCTTGCGTCATTCCTCATCATTGTGGTTATATTGATTATCATAATTACACCAACGGTTATATTCGTAAATTCAGTTACAGAAACTATTACTGAACTGAAAGCCGGGGTTGAAAATGGCACTTTGAAAGTAGCAACACCTGGCCAGAACATTAAAGAATGGCCTTTGATTGGGGATAAAGCTTACGATTTTCTGTATGCCTTGTCAACCGATTTAGAAGCCGGAGTCATGCAATACAAAGAACAAATTGTAGAACTATCCAAAAAATTACTTGGTGGTGTTCTGAGTTCAACAGTTGCTTTGTTGCAAGTAATCCTTTCAATAATTATTGCCGGAGTATTAATGGTTTCTACCAGTGCTCAAAATCTGGCTGTCAATTTCATCAAAAGAATTGCAGGGAAATCAGGAGAAGAGGTTTTAAACATCTCTGTTTCAACTATATTTCAGGTATTCAAAGGAATTTTGGGCGTTGCCATTATTCAGACCCTGATTCAGGC
This sequence comes from Flavobacterium calami, assembly GCF_038290035.1. Taxonomy (NCBI): domain Bacteria; kingdom Pseudomonadati; phylum Bacteroidota; class Flavobacteriia; order Flavobacteriales; family Flavobacteriaceae; genus Flavobacterium; species Flavobacterium calami. Next base: position 138,699 of record NZ_JBBYHS010000013.1, on the reverse strand, counting down.
AGTGGGACTATTTGGCTGTGGAGTTCCTTTTGCAGGTGTGCTTACACTTTTATGTTTAATGCTTTCGATCATTCAGGTAGGACCTATCATTATTAATCTTGGTGTAATTGCTTATCTGTTCTCATTAGACAATACCACGGCTGCTATAGGCTGGACTATATTTTTTATCTTCAGCGGATTATCCGACAACGTGCTTAAACCATTACTTTTAGGAAAAGGAGCGCTTGTACCGATGCTGGTTATTTTCCTTGGTGTAATCGGTGGATTTATGATGTCGGGCTTTGTGGGCTTATTCGTCGGGCCAATTATATTTTCTATCGGCTACAAACTTTTTATTGCCTGGCTTAATGATACCACTGAAAGCGTTCCCGATGCAGCAGTGAATACCAGTACGATAGGCGAAATTGATTAAATTTGATTTGATGAAATAATCTTTCAAATGTAAATTGGATTAAAAAATCGTTTATAATTTAAGGAATGATGTCATCCTGAGCGGAGTCGAAGGCTTTTAACAATGAGAGGGCTTCGACTAAAGTTTATCCTGAGCGAAGTCGAATGGACTCAGCCTGACATCTATTATTTAATGAGCTTTTGAAGTGAAATACATTTATCAAATCTGTTTAGAGCATAAAAACTTCCAGAGTCATTGATTTTGGAGGTTTGTTAATAGGTATCCTCCCCTTTTTTGAACTTTCTTTAAAAAATGAATTAGCGACTTCTAAAATAATTTATTATCATTGCACAAATTCTACAAATCCTATAGATTAAAAAATGATTTTAAAAAGAGCAGACAAAATATTCTTCGTATTGTTTGTTTTCAGCGTATTTACAAATCAGGCACAGCAGAAGGACAGTTTGACGAATCAATTTTTAATGAATATCGAAATAAGACCAAGAGCTGAATATACGTCTAACTATATCCTTTCTCCTAACACCGATATTGATCCTTATTTTTATATCACACAGCGAAACCGAATTTCGATGCAGTATGAAAGAAAAAAATGGTTTATCAGATCTGATGTACAGGAAATTCATCTTTGGGATAATGAGAATTCGGCATCCAAAGTGGGAAGTGTCAATTTTTACCAGTTATTTTTAGAAACAAAATTTAAATCTGTAAATATTCGTTTAGGCAGACAAAGCATTTTATTGGATAATGGAAGGTTGTTTTCTGATGCTCCATGGGCCCAGCAAGGAAGAGCGCATGAAGGTATTCGGATAATGAAATATTCCGAACGTTTCTCTAATGATTTTTTCTTTTTGTTTACCCGAAATTACAATACTGAATTTGAACCGGCGTATTCACCGGTAGCGGCAAACCGTTACAAATACATGCTGGTAAATAATTTCAGTTATAATTCGAAAAAAGCATTTTCTTTTAATTCCGTAAGTGCTGTAGATTTTTTAGAAAGTACAAATTCAGAACACCTGTACACCCGTGCCACGACAGGCGGAAGAATTGATTTTAAAACCAAACAATGGAATTACACCTTAAACAGTTATCTGCAATTCGGACGTAATCAAAAAGGACAACAACTATTTGCATATTATTTTCAGCCGGAAATTAAATTATCCCTGCAAAAATCAAATTGGCGTCTGGGTACTGAAATCAATAGCGGAAGCAGTCCACATTTAGCAGCTGACAGTTCCGGCGATTTTGATGTGCTATACGGAGTGACCTGGAAATTCAACGGAAACATGAATGTTTTTACTCGCTTTCCGGCAGATGTTGGCGGCAAAGGGTTAATAAATCCTTATCTGTTTACCACTATTCCTTTGAATTCAAAACTATCTATTCGTTCAGATTTTCATCTTTTTTATACGCAATATCATCTAAAAAATGAGCTGAATAAGGACGTGAAAAAGTTCCTTGGATTCGAGAACGACATTTCATTAAAATATATCCCAGTCAAACCATTGGAAATCAATTGTGCTTTTTCTTTTTATCAATCAACAGATTCCATGAAATATCTGCCAAAAATACAAGACGAAAACAAAACCGCCTTTTGGAGCTACTTAATGGTTTCTTATTCTTTTAATGCTGTGAAGTGTAAAAGCAAAAAGTAATAAGGATTTCGACTCCGCTCAGCCTGACACTCGCTTTGATTTATTTGTTTTTAATAGATAAAATAGAATTGGTTATCTTTTTTTAAATCATCTTTATAAACATTCCTAAAATTGCCGAGATAACAATCAAATAAGGTTCCTGCACTTTTTTATAATAAAGCAGAACTAAAATTGTCGCAGCCGCTATAAACAAGGTCGGAATGTCAATAATATTTCGCGTCGCAATAACAATTACAGAACCTACCAATGCACCTACTACAGCTGCTGTAATCCCTTCAACAAAGGCATTGACCGAGTTGTTTTTGGCAATCTTACTGAAATAAGGTGCCAATACAATCGTAAATAAATAACAAGGTAAAAATGTTGCCAGAGCCGCCACTAAAGCCCCTAAAAAACCATTAACCAGATAGCCTATAAATCCAACTGTTATGACAACCGGACCGGGCGTAATCATAGCTACAGCAACCGAATCCAGAAATTGCTGTTCTGTTAACCACTGGTTTTCAACCACTACTCCTGAATGCAGAAACGGAACAATTGCTAATCCGCTTCCGAAAACAAAAGCACCTGCTTTGGCAAAGAAAACCGCTATTTTTAAAAGTGTTGTACTTTCATAACTCCAAAAAGTAATTGGAAAAAGCACTACAGGATTAACTACTCTCGAATTCCACCATTTCGGAGGCGATTTTATAATCATATACACTATTCCGGCAGCTATAAACAACAAAACCTGTTCTTCTTCTGTAAGATAAGTTATAACGGCAGCGAAAATAAAAAAGAGCCACAATAGCCATTTTGATTTAAAAGAAGTCCAATTAAACTGACCAACAGATTTTAACGTAAGTTTATAAGAACTCAATGCTATGATTCCCACCACGGCTGCTCCTACTCCATAAAAAACCGCCTGAATCCAGGGTAAACTTCCATACAATGTATACACAATCGCCAATAATACAACCATAATAAAAGAAGGCAGTATAAAAGCAAATCCGGCCAAAGTCGCGCCCAGAAAACGGTAATGAACAAAGCCTAAATAAATTCCTAATTGGGCTGCCAAAGGCCCGGGAGCCAATTGCGCCAGAGCTAAACCTTGTTTGTATTCTTCTTCAGAAATCCATTTTCGTTCTTCGACCAGATCCCTGTGCATGTAGCCGACGAGGGCAACAGGTCCGCCAAAGCCAATAGTTCCCAGTTTTAAAAAATACAGGGTCAGTTCTTTTAAGCTGTATTTTAAATCGGTAGTCATGGTTTAAAAAGCTATTCCAAATTGAAAACCTGCAGTGAAAGTGGCTGGATGATCGTTTCCAAAACGTACCGGCAATGGTACCGCTACATAATAACTGCAAGTCTTATTTTTAATTACTGTTTTATTCAATACAGGGGTAAAACCGTACCTCCCGTTTGATTCAAAAGCGGCTCTTCCGGCAAAAGTATATCCTTTTCCTAAAGCCACTAAAACTCCGGGATGAAACAATAAACTGTTTACTTTGTCTGTTCCCCCGTCGTCTTTTATATTCGGAACAATTTCAAAAGAAAACCCTATTTTTTCGCTTTTCCAGATATTAATTCCTGTTGGAAAACCTACTGCATAATAATCCCTGAAGTTGACATTGGTTTCGTCCTTGCTAACCGTCACTATCGGATGCATGATTCCGAAGTAGCCAGTTATTTTTGGGTAAGTGGTTTGTGAAAAAGAAGTTAGACCTGAGAACACAAACACAAACAGAAAAGTAAATTTTAAAGACATCGTTTTATTTTTAATTACAAAAACAAAACTAAAAGCCTGTGATTACTTAAAATAGAATCTTATTTACCTTTTGTATCTGAATTACTTTTTTGATTTTTTTTTCGATAAGCCGAAGGATTTTTTCCGGTATGAAGTTTGAAAATCCTCGTGAAATGACTTTGATCTGAGAATCCTGTCATGTAGGCAATTTCGGTTAAGGTATGTGAAGAATTCGAAATAAGGCTGATGGCTTTCTCGATACGAAGTTTTCGAACGTATTCCCCAAAATTCAAATCTTCAAAATATTTGGAAAATTCCCTCGAAAGATAAGACGGATTCAGATCGAGTTCGTTTGAGATTTTCTTTAAATCAAAAGCAAACTGCGTATCAATCTGATCCTGAATGATGTCTTTTAAGTCCTTTACCCACGAAGGCGTTTTTCCCGAAACCTTGTTGTCTTTCAGCAATTTGTTATACACCTCATGCAGTAATTTTTCGAACGGACTGTTTTGCAAATGATTCTGTTGGTATAAATGAGAAGCCCAGCTGTACAGAGCATCATACATAACCATTCCGGTGTCCAGCAATGTATGATCGTCGGTAATATTATAGGAAAGTCCCGCTGAAATTGCCCAAAGTCCCGCCGATTCTTTTGCGATATCATGTCGGTCTGTATCTGCCCCACGAACGATTCCGGCTATAATAGAAATAGCAGGATCCTGAATTTGATGTTTTTTTATGATGAAATCAAAGGTACATTGCTCATTATAATGTGTATACTCGACATTGGGAACATCAAACGGAATTGCGTTAAGTTCCTTCGCTTTGTCTAAAACGGCATCAAAGGGAACATAAATAAATTCAGCCTCGGCATCTACAAATTTTTTAATCAACCATGGACATGCAATTCTGTCTATTTTTGGTCTTTCTCTGGTAATCCATTTCATTTTGAAATAATTTTCAAATCTTAAACGAAACTACAGTTATTTATTAACGTTTCAAAAAAAGATTTTTTTTATCAATTATTGTAACACTGAGGGCTATTTTATGACTTGTATAGTAAGTTAAAAGCCTAATTTACATCATCATGAAAAAATCCATTACCATCATTTTCCTAATCTTTGCTTTTGGATCTAACAGTCTTTTGGCACAATCCTGTGGAACGCGCCAGTTAGATCCCAGAATTTCTTCTTTTTTAAAAATGATTGGCTATCAGGATTTAAGTATTGAGCAGCTTCGTAAAATACCGATTGAACAGCTTAAATTTCCGATGCTGCCACAGATACCATATCCTAAAGAAGATGTAAAACGTATAAAAATAACGGCAGACAGTATTCCGGTATTGGTTTTCAATCCTTCGCATTCCAAGAACCTTCCTATACTGATCAATTATCATGGAGGCGGATTTATTTCGCCTTTGGTACCCGGATTAGAACATTCGCTTTGGCAGGACGCCAAAACGTACGGAGCTGTAGTTTTTGCCATTGATTATCGGGTTGCACCTGAAAATAAATTTCCTGCAGCTGTAAATGACAGTTATAATGCCTTTAAATGGATTTCTGAACATGGAGCAGAGTTTGGTGGCGATACCAGCCGAATCGCTTTGTTAGGAATTAGTGCCGGAGCAAATTTAGCCGCTGTCGTAACCCAAAAAGCAAAGAAAGACGGAATTGCAAACCGAATAAAACTTCAAATATTAAACGGCCTTCCTGCAGATTGCAGTCCGAAAAATATGGAGAACTCGGTTTCCTACAAAGAAAATGCAACCGGATATTGGCAGACCAAAGATGCCTGCGCTTTTGCGATAGAATTATATGCTCCCAGACAATACACAAATCCGGAAGTTTCACCCATACTTTCAAAAGATTTTAAAAACTTACCACCGGCCGTAATCATTAATGCAGAATTTGATCCTTTAAGAGATGATGGCGTTTTATATGCCAACAAACTAAGAAAAAACGGTGTTAAAGTCTGGGAAAAATGTTTTGCCGGACAAATTCATATGTTATTAGGATTACCGCCTGATGCCGCAGAAATAAAAGAATACGAAGCCATGATAAAAACGGCTATGGAGGAAAGTTTTAAGTAGATAATTAAATTATTTACGGTAGGGATTTTTCTTATCTTCGCTAAGCTGTAAATTTATTTTATCAGACCTTATTATGGGCAATATTATTTTAACGCTAATTAAAAAAAACAATTAAATTTGTACCATGAGTACTAGGGTTGAAAACATTAATAAGAATATCATCGAGTGGGCTATTGTCAGAAACGGTAATAGTTTAAGCGAATTCTATGCACAAAACCCTAATGTTGAAAGTTGGGTAAAGGGAGAAAAAAATCCTACCTTAAAACAACTTGAGGATTTCACTCATAAAGTTCATGTTCCATTTGGCTACATGTTTTTAGAGAATCCTCCTATTGAAAATATTCCTTTGCCATTTTTTAGAACTGCAAATATTAATACTTCTAATAAGGTAAGTCTAAATGTTTTTCATACAATTCACATTATTCAAGACAGACAAAATTGGCTTACTGAATATTTGGATGAATTAGATTTTCCAAATCTTAATTTTGTTGGTAAATACAATCTTAATAATGACTACAAAGTCATAGTAAACGATATAAGAAATACACTCAAGTTAGAATTAGATTGGGCAAGTAAACATAATACTTGGGAACAAGCTCTTGACTTTTTAACAAATCAAATTGAAGAAGCTGGAATTATAGTTACGTTCAACGGAATAGTTGGAACAAACACTCGAAGAATAATTGATGTTAATGAATGTAGAGGTTTTGTTTTAGTTAACAATAAGGCTCCTTTTTTGTTTATTAATTCTGCAGACGCTAAAGCTGCTCAAATGTTTACTCTAATTCATGAATTAGCACATGTTTGGTTAGGAGAAAGTGCAGGATTTGATAATCAAAATTTAATCCCAGCAAATGATCCTATTGAAATTCTTTGTGACAAAGTAGCGGCTGAGTTTTTAGTACCTGAAATCATTTTTATGAAAAAATGGGAGGTAACTAAAGATTTTAAATATTTGAGTAGGATTTTTAAAGTTAGTCAAATTGTAATTGCTAGAAGAGCACTTGATTTAAATTTAATTACAAAAAGTAGATTTCTTGAATTTTATAACCAGTATATGGAGGATTTTAAATTCAAAAAAGACAATCAAGGTTCTGGTGGTAATTTTTATGCTACTGCAAGAAAAAGAGTTAGTTTAAGATTTGCGTCTTTTGTAAATAATGCAGTCAAGGAAAATAGATTACTTTATCGTGATGCATATAAGTTAACCAATTTAAAAGGAGAAACATACAACAAGTTTATAACTGAATACCTTTATTAGTGAAAAAATATTTATTAGATAGTAATATATTTATCCAAGCTCATCGAATGCATTATCCCTTCGATGTATTCCCTAGCTTTTGGAATAAACTCATTGAACTGTCTGACAAAGATCTAATTATCAGTATAGACAAGGTCAAAAAAGAACTTTGCGATAACTCTACTCAGGATGATTTATCTATTTGGTGTAGTCAAACAATAAGCGACAATTTTTTTCAAGATTCATCTTCCTGTATTGATAAATATGCTGAAATTGCCGTTTGGACATCAAATCAAACTCATTTTCAACAAAACGCAAAAGATGAATTTCTTTCAACAGATTTAGCCGACCCTTGGTTAATAGCTTATGCCATCAAAAATGATTGTATTATTGTGACACACGAAATCAGTCAGCCTCAAAGAAAAAACAGAATTAAAATACCTGAGCCTTGTATGCATTTTGGAGTAAGTTATATTACACCTATACAAATGTTAAGAGATTTAAATCAAACCCTATAAGAAATACTGACCATAACAACTAGTAAGCGTAAGTGGGTTTGTGACCTGAAAAGTCGGTTTTGTATTTTCAAAATTAGTGTTTAATAGAAATAAATCGCATTTTTTAGCCTAAAAAACTGTAACCCAAAAACAAGCCATGACAACAACCGAAAAAATAACCCAAGCCATCACCAATTTTGTAAAAGGAGGAGACAATAGTGACACCGATTTACTAGATAAAGTTCTGCACAAAGACTTTAGGGTAACCAATAATGGCTTTATGGGAACTCCGGGAGTGACTATCATTGACAAACAAAAATATTTATCAAATGTCAGAGACGGTGTTTTTGGCGGACTTCCAAGAAAAATGATAATTGAGGATGTTGTCTATGATGCAACAATTGCAATGGTTAAACTTCGCTTAGAGAGTTCCGAAAATTATTTTGTATCCTATAATTCTTTGGTCTTGGACACTGACAATGAATGGAAAATCATAAATAATCTTGCTGTTGTAAATTCGAAAAAATAGAAAAAACATTATTGGTTATGAATATTACAACCTTTCTGTATTTTACAAATTGATTCAACTTTCACCAATATCAAAATAATTTAATAAAATAATTTCCGTCTAAATAACTTTAGCATCCTAAATTTGCATTCCTCATAATAAAAGTTTTTTTCTATATTCGCTGATATTAAATTCAATTTCCTGAAACAAAGCCGGTTCAAATTGGATGAAAGAGAGCCATCTTTGGCTGATGTAGATAAAATCGGATACTATTATTATGATCAAAAATATTCTTTCTCTCTGTTTTATTTGTTTAGCCATAACTGTAAATGGTCAAAACAGCAACAAAGCAATCAAAGTTTCACAAAAAGCGCTGGAACTCGTAAAGTCAAAAAAAGCCAATGATTTAATCCAATTATTTGAAACAGAAGTGCTGCCTGTTTTAAATGAAGAAGAAATGAATAAATTCATTGATCAGTCTTTGAAAACAATCAACAACGAACCGATTGATTTTAAAAACTATAAAACCGATTTAATCAAATCGGATCAGGATAATACTAAAGAGTTTTATCGATTCCGTTTTCCGTTGGGAAGCAAAGGTGATGGAAAAGATTTTTTTCAGGTCACTTTTTTAGCCGCAGGGAATTATGAGAAAGTGTATTCGCTCAATTTCATCCGTATCGAACGAATGAAAGATGTTACGGTAACATTTGGTGCTGAAAACGAAAAAATCCCTGGCGTTGGCGAGGTAAAAACAGAACTGTACAACGATACCGGATTTATAAAATCAATTAAATACCGCGATTTCCAATATTTTATTTTAATTGAATTTGACGAACATCAAAACAAAGTTTCCGAAAGCAAATTTCCATTGGACAATCTGACTTTCAAAACCCTTACACAGTTTTATCCTAATGGAAAAATTGAACTGATTGCTACTTATGAAAATGGTTTCATAACGGGTCATTTTCAAAAATTCTACGAAAACGGCAACTTAGAACGAGAAGGTTTTTACATTAAAAAACTGAAAAAAGAAGGCTACTGGAAATATTTTTTAGAAAATGGAAGTCTGGACAAAATAGAACAATACGTTGATGGAAAGAAGATGTAGAATCTTATATTATTACTGTTTAAAAAAAATTAATAGCAATCTTTTTTTCACTAAAATAAAACTCAAAGACTAAATACAATCTCAGATAACATAGTTAGCTGCTTCACAAAAATCCCAAACAATTCTTAATCATTTGTCTTAAATTTGCAGAACTGTCGCAAACAGCAAAAACACGGAAAAAATATATTTTTTCACGTTAAATTTTAGAGGAAGTGAAAAGTGAAAAAACCAGCTGGACTATTTGTCCGGAATGTCAGGGACAAGGCAAAAAAAAGCAAAGGATCAGCAAGAAGGTAAAACTTCAATACCAAAGAGCATTAGAACATTTTGAAAAAACAAATAGCGAAGGAACAGCTCCCGTTCGTCCTAAACCTCATCTGTATCAGTGTTTAAATTGTAACGGATCCGGACTAATTTCTGCTGACAGTTATCCTGTTCCCGATAAAGATAATTACCCCCACGTTGCTATTATTGGCGGCGGTATAGGCGGTACTGCTCTGGCCGTTGCCTGTCTGCACCGCGGAATTCCTTTTACACTTTACGAACGCGACAGTCACTTTGATGCCCGCTCACAGGGCTATGGACTCACTTTGCAGCAAGCCAGTAAAGCAATTGAGGGATTCGGTATTTTTTCGTTAAATGAAGGAGTGGTTTCAACACGGCATTTGGTGCATACAACAGAAGGAAAAGTAATTGGAGAATGGGGAGTCAGAAAATGGATTCCGTCTGACACGAAAACTTCTCCGAAACGCACCAATGTACATATCGCCCGACAGGCTTTGCGCTTAGCCCTGCTTGAAGAACTTGGCGGAAATAATGTTGTTCAGTGGGGACATCAGTTAACAGATTTAAAACTATCCAAAAATGATGGCGTTGAATTAAACTTTCTTGTGAATGGAGAAACAAAAAATATCAAAGCAGACCTTGTAGTTGGAGCAGATGGTATCCGTAGTTCGGTACGCAAACTGCTAATTGGCGACGACATTACTCCTCTACGCTATCTGGGCTGTATTGTGATATTAGGTATTTGTCCTTTAAAAGCTCTTGAAGGAATTGACAGTACTTTATTAGATTCTGCCACCGTTTTTCAAACTGCCAATGGCAATGAACGAATTTACGTGATGCCTTATACCTCTGACTCGGTTATGTGGCAGCTTAGCTTTCAGATGTCGGAAGAAGATGCTAAAATATTAAGTACTGAGGGAACTAAGGCATTAAAGGACGAAGCATGTCGAAGAACCCAATGGCACTCCCCTGTTCCACAGATTTTAGAAGCTACTCAGGAAGACCTTATTTCTGGTTATCCTGTTTATGACCGGGAATTACTTCAATCTGAATTGCTCCAAAAACTGGGTCAGATCACCCTTATTGGAGATGCAGCACACCCAATGAGTCCCTTCAAAGGACAAGGCGCAAATCAGGCGCTGTTGGATGCACTCACGCTTGCACGCACAATTACAAAAGCATGCAGGCCTTTATCCAACTGGAGAAAAGCAGGTATCAGGGAAAGCGTATTAAATGAATTTGAATCAGAAATGCTAAAACGTAGTGCTGTAAAAGTAAAAGATTCGGCTGAAGCAGCGGAATTTCTTCATTCTGAAATTGTACTTCGTGAAGGTGATGAACCCAGAGGAAGATGTCTTAAGAAAAAAGACAAACCTTAATCTAAAACCTCATTTACCCTTAAAATAAAATCCCGATTACGTTATGCAATCGGGATTTTGTCAATATGTTAAAAAACAATCAATGAGATATTACTTGTTTCGAGCTAGAGCCGATATTTGTAATTATCCGTATGAAATAAATTTGTGGCACTCCTGTATTAAAATTATAGTTAACAATAACATCTCTGTCTGTGTCGCTTCCGTCAAAAACATCAGATTGACTGTACACTACTGTTCCATTTGTATTAAAACTTCTCACCTGTATTGTCACATTGGTAGGATAGTTAAAATTATAATGGATGGTAGGATAATCAACTATCGGAACCGGGTAAACAACAAACGAAGCTCTGTCTTCAATACAAGTTAAAGGCGTCTGATCGTAACCCATTGAAATTTTACAGCCATCAAATGCATTGTTAATTATATCAACAGCATTCGCCAGTCCTGACAAAGTTATACCCGCTGGCAAAGGATCTCCTCCCAAAGCTTTATTTGCCATCTCAAACAATCCCTGAACGGTTTTGTTGGGCAAAAGATTTACAATTGCTGGTATATCGTAATATTTGTACTCGTTAATCGTTGGAGTATATTCACCATAAGAACAGCTTCTTGGCTTCGGAATGTTCGATCCACAGCCTCCCTGAGGTTCTGCAACGGCCAGTTTTCCGGAGTGCAGTTCAAAATTACCTAACTGACTGTCAATTCCCAGATTAAGTCCAAGAGTAATAGTCTGTGCCAGCAAAGTGTTATTTATAGTTCCTTTTTTCAGATAACTGCCGGATATTGTAGTTATTTCCTTGTCACCGCCCAAAGTCAACGCATAACTGTTTCCTCCGCCTGGTAAAATCTCTATAATTCTATCAATATCAGCAGCGCTGTCTGTCATCCAAAATGAATTTCCTGCTTTTCCGATAACCATTTTATGATCTGGATAAGAAGACAAGGCTTTCGCAATTAGTTCTTTTGTTGAATACGTAACCCCTCCTGCACAGGATTTACCTCCCGGATTTCCATAATATCCCTGAGTATAGGTACATAAAGCAGTACTGCAATTACTAACTACTATTGTCGCATTAGCCGATTTCTGACAACCTGTTACGGAATTAACATAAGTATAAGTGACGTTGTAAGAACCAGCGCTAAGACTGGCTGCGTTAAAAGTATTACCTGTAACATTTTCCCCACTCCAGGTTCCGCCAGAAGGAGAACCCGTAAGACCTACAGTACTGCCTGAACAAACATTTTTAGCATCTGCCGTAACTGTTGGCAATGCGTTTACAGTGATTGTGGTATTGACACTTCTGGAACAGTTATTAGCGCCCAAAATGGTATAAGTAACCACATAAGATCCTGCACTGAGACCATTAGCACTAAAAGTATTTCCTGTTACATGATCTCCGCTCCAGGTTCCTCCTAAAGGAAGTCCTGTAAGATTTACCGAACCATCTATACAAACACTTTTCGGATCGGCAGTTACCGTTGGAATTGTAATAACAGTAACAGTTCCTGAGGCCGATGGACTTTGACAGCCATCCAAAGTATAAACCACAGAATAGGTTGTTGTCGATGATGGAGTTACAGTTATCGAGGCTGTAGTAGCTCCTGTGTTCCATAAATATGTTCCTCCCGCAAGTGAAGGAGTCGCAGTCAAAGTAGCCGATGTGCCGTTACAAACAGAAGGACTATTGACACTAACTGTCGGTACCGGTTTTACGGTAACAGTTCCTGAGGCCGACGGACTTGGACAGCCGTCGAGAGTATAAACCACAGAATAAGTGGTCGTTGACGTAGGACTCACAGTTATCGAAGCGGTAGTGGCTCCTGTGTTCCATAAATAGGTTCCGCCCGCATGTGAAGGGGTCGCAGTCAAAGTAGCCGATGTACCATTACAAACAGAAGGACTATTGACACTAACTGTCGGTACCGGTTTTACGGTAACGGTTCCTGAGGCTGATGGACTTGGGCAGCCATCTAAAGTGTAAACCACAGAATAGGTGGTGGTTTCTGATGGAGTTACAGTTATCGAAGCGGTAGTAGCTCCTGTGTTCCATAAATATGTTCCTCCCGCAAGTGAAGGGGTCGCAGTCAAAGTAGCAGATGTTCCGTTGCAAACTGAAGGACTGTTGACACTAACTGTCGGTACCGGTTTTACGGTAACCGTTCCTGAGGCCGACGGACTTGGACAGCCATCCAGAGTATAAACCACAGAATAGGTTGTTGTTTCCGATGGACTTACAGTTATCGAAGCCGTAGTCGCTCCTGTGTTCCATAAATAGGTTCCGCCCGCAAGTGAAGGGGTCGCAGTCAAAGTAGCCGATGTACCATTACAAACAGAAGGACTATTGACACTAACTGTCGGTACCGGTTTTACGGTAACCGTTCCTGAGGCTGATGGACTTGGACAGCCATCTAAAGTATAAACCACAGAATAGGTGGTGGTTTCTGATGGACTTACAGTTATCGAAGCGGTAGTAGCACCAGTATTCCATAGATAAGTTCCGCCCGCAAGTGAAGGGGTCGCGGTCAAAGTAGCCGATGTTCCGTTACAAACTGAAGGACTGTTGACACTAACTGTCGGTACCGGTTTTACGGTAACCGTTCCTGAGGCTGATGGACTTGGGCAGCCATTCAAAGTATAAACCACAGAATAGATTGTGGTTTCTGATGGAGTTACAGTTATCGAAGCCGTAGTAGCTCCTGTATTCCATAAATAGGTTCCGCCCACAAGTGAAGGGGTTGCAGTCAAAGTAGCCGATGTGCCGTTACAAACTGAAGGACTGTTGACACTAACTGTCGGTACCGGTTTTACGGTAACCGTTCCTGAGGCCGACGGACTTGGACAGCCATCCAGAGTATAAACCACAGAATAGGTTGTTGTTTCTGATGGAGTTACGGTTATCGAAGCCGTAGTAGCTCCTGTATTCCATAAATAGGTTCCGCCCGGAAGTGAAGGAGTCGCCGTCAAAGTAGCCGATGTACCATTACAAACAGAAGGACTATTGACACTAACTGTCGGTACTGGTTTTACGGTAACGGTTCCTGAGGCTGATGGACTTGGACAACCATCTAAAGTATAAACCACAGAATAGATGGTGGTTTCTGATGGAGTTACGGTTATCGAAGCCGTAGTAGCTCCTGTATTCCATAAATAGGTTCCGCCCGCAAGTGAAGGGGTCGCGGTCAAAGTAGCCGATGTGCCATTACAAACAGAAGGACTGTTGACACTAACTGTCGGTACTGGTTTTACCGTCAATGTTCCGCTACCAGGTGAAGAAGGACAACCGGCCTGAGTCGTTATAATAACCGAATAAGTCCCTCCTACTGATGCACTAAAACTGGCTACACTACCCGGATTAGCTGCACCCTGAGGCACAGTCCATGAATATGTATAGTTTCCCGGACTGCCCGGAGTTGCTGTAATGGTAACACTTTGTCCGTCACAAACTGTTGGGGAGTTTACGGTTACGGTAGGAACGTTTCCTAATGTACTGCCAATAAAATCATCCAGAGAAGCGGTAACAGACTGAGAGGATCTTGTTTCGAGTAAAACGGTTGCAGAACAGGTAAAATTGGTATTACCTCCAATCGCTCCCAAATCTACGAATCCTTCATAAAATTCATTTACCTGATATTGTCCTGAGGTAAAATTCCATCCGGCTGGAACGGTAGAATTTCCCACATTATTTTCTGCAACCACACTGGCTATATTGGTAGTTTCCAGATTGCCATCCGTATTAGGAACAACTGATGAACCGGGAGTAACGGCTCCACCACCTATCCAACGGTAAACCTTTACAGTTCCTAGACGTCCACCGCCAGTAAAATCGGCCAAAACCAGCAGATCTCCCCGAACATGCGGCGGAGCAAAATACCTGCTGCCATTCACTTCTACGGGAGCTGTGGCATTTAGGTAAAACCAGAATCCAATCTGGGCGTCTCCATTGTTTGATGTCCTGTCTCCTGCAAAAACAAGGAAACTTCCGTTAAGGGTTTGTGTGACATTATTAGCATCAACATATTTTACCTGATTGGTCAATCCAAAGCCTCCATTGGCAATATCATTCTTCGCTTTGGTTTGTCCTATTACCCAGGCCAAATCTGAAGCTGGTAAAAAATCTTTTGATCCTTCGGTAAACTGATTATCAACCACACCATTGCCAAAAGCATCCTGCACATGCTTGACACTGGGATTGCCTGACCAGTCACCCGTTAGCCCATCAATAGTAATTACCTGGGCGGTTGAAAAATTAGAAAACAAAAAAAGTGTAATCAGTAAAATCAAACTGACTATACTTATACCATCGCTCGACAGATTTGAACACTCTTGTTCATTTACATCTTCCGAAAAATCCTGTTTTAAACTGCTTACTGCTACTTCTCTGAAAAAGGGATTGTTAGTACCAATACAGTTACAACAAACTGACAAAGTAAATTTTTTCATGATACATAAGATATTAGTTTACAAGAAATTAGAAGTATAATATTTTATGTAAATCAGGGAGAAATCCGATCGTTTTGAAGTAGGTAATGAAATCGGATGTTTATTATAACAGGTAAAATTATAGAAGTGTTTTTAATTCCGAAAACTTTCTCCTTCAAGTATACTATTTCATCGACAAAATACACAAACCTAAAAAACAAATCGCTAACTATCAGCAATTTAAACCTAATTTTCCTATGGTTTTATTTTTATAAAACTTGTCCCGGTTTTGCATTTTTGATAGATAATTTTATGAACTAATAACAGGCTGTTTTTAACCTGAGTGGATCAGAATAAATTATTCTCAAAGCAAAAAAAAAGCTTTAAGTTTTTAACTTAAAGCTCTGCTGTAAAAATGCTAATTGATGAAGATTTAGTTTTTTATAAACTTTCCGGACTTATCACCTAGTTTGTAAATGTAAACTCCATTTTGTAATGTACTAACATCTATTTTAATTTCTTCTTCAGCATGTTTTTCTTCTAATACTTTTTTACCATCTGTAGAAAATATTTGCAATGTCGAAGCCCTGCCTGTATTACTTGTGTTCGAAATATTGATTACATTGTTGCTTGGGTTCGGGAATACAACAGCTTTTTTCGTCAAAATATCCTGTTGCTCCGTCGATAATGTTCCTGTCAGTCCGTACACATCATAATCATAAGCATTTGTTGCTGGGTTTTGTTCAGAAGCTGCAATGATCAATTTATAATTGTTTGAATTATCCTTAACTACTCCTGCGTAATACTTGCCAGTAAAACTTTGAAGAAGCACTCCGGCATCATTAGATAAATATATTTTTCTATTACTGCTATCACCAATTTTATATGATTTGTACAAAAACTCAATCTGGTTATCACTATTGAAAAGTTTATCGGTTACAAAAATAAATTCGGAAAGAAAATGTCCTGCATCCAAAGGGATTGTAAATGAAGTTTCAAGTACATGAGACTGGTTGTAAATCTCGACAAGGTTTGTCGTTCTGTTAAAAGTATAAAACTTTAACCCGCCAGCTGTATTAAATCCCAGAACACCCGACATATCTGATTTTTGTATTCCGGAACTATACGTATGCTCTAAGGTTGCCTGAGAGTAAGAATAACTGTAAATAAAAAGGTTTGTTAATAATAAAAAAGTAATTTTCTTCATGAATTAAAATTGTATAATTGCCCTACTTTCAGTTCTTTTAAAGTCGCTGTTTCGGTTTTCCGACTTAACATCATATTTAATTTATACACTAATAATCAACACGTTGCTAAAATTTCGCCTTTACCTGATAAAAAAACCTCGCTAAAGGGCATTTTATCAGGGATTATCTTTAAAATTTAGTAGAGCTAAAGTAGGAAAAAGTATTTTTATTTTTAGCCTTATTTTGCTCTCTTAGATTAATAATTTTATTTTTTGACTCCTTTTAAAAAATAGACAGATTTTGCAGTCATAGATTTAAAAGTTCAAAAACAATAACATATCTTAACATACGATAAACTTGACAAAAGCATACACTTACGGCATTTAAAATAATGCTTGGAATTATAAAAAAAGACAATAAATGCAGTAAAAAATTTTCTTATATTCGCCTAAAAAGCCTATAATTTTACAAACCAATCTTTTATAACCCTGCAAAATTTATTAGGTAAGAAATTATTAATCTAACTAATGACAGACTCAAACCAATTGCTTTTCTTCCTTAGTGCCCTAGGAGCTTTTAATGGTTTCATCCTTTCCTTATATTTTGCTGTAAATGCTAAAAAGAAAATTTTTGCAGATTATTTTTTATCCCTGCTCCTGCTGGTTTTAAGCATCCGGATTATTAAGTCCGTTTTTTTCTATTTTAATCCAGGCTTGTCCAATGTTTTTATCCAAATTGGGCTTTCTGCCTGTGTTCTCATTGGTCCGTTTCTTTTTTTATATCTAAAATCATCCACAGGAGAAAAACAAAATTGGGCAAAACATGTCATTCCTTATCTGATAGCAATAACGGTTTTAGGCGTTTTTTATCCTTATGTTGAACATCAGGCTTTCTGGAGCTGTTGGATTGTAAACGCTATCTATCTGCAATGGTTCATTTATATTATTTTGTCTTTAAAATACATCAGACCAATTGTTCAAAAAATCAAAGAGAAAGAAAGCTTAAAAAAAATAGATATTTGGTTTTTGAGCATCTATCTTGGGGTTGCATTTATATGGCTGGCTTATACCAGCGCTCGTTACACTTCTTACATAGTTGGTGCATTATCCTTTACATTTATTTTGTATTTAATTGTCCTGCTTTTAATTTTTAGAAGCAGAAATGAAAGCACCTTTTTTGAGGAAAAAGAAAAATACAAAAACAAGGAAATAGACGCAGAAATGCTAGATCTAATTGGTCAAAAACTATCCATAATAATAGAAAAAGAACTATATCTCAATCCGGATTTCAGCCTTGAAGAAGCTGCAAAAGAACTAAAAGTAACGAAGCATATATTATCTCAGTATGTAAATGAAATTTTAGGCAAATCATTTTCAAATCTCATTAAGGAGTACCGAATTGAAAAAGCAAAAAGATTATTAGAAACCGAAAAAAACTTTACAATAGAAAGTTTAGGTTATGATAGTGGCTTTAGCTCAAAATCTACCTTTTTTACAGCCTTTAAAAAAATAACAGGTCTGACTCCGGCAGAATATCAAAAATCATATTCTATATAAATCATACATACAATCTTTGTGAATTGGTCCTGAAACCCTAAAAACACTCTCAAAATAAGTTCAATTTTATAAAACCGAACTCTTACATCATAAAATAATACCGCTCCCCCATTTTTCCGACACATATTTGCTAACAGTTTAAAAATTAAAAAACGCAAATATGTACAAATCAATTTCAAAGTTTGGATCAATGCTTTTGATAAGCACTTTTTTTTGCTTGTCTTCTACCTTAGTTTTTTCTCAAAACAAAATCCTCTTTGTGGTTTCTAATCAGGATTACTACGGAACCTCAACAATTAAGGCAGCCAATCATTTTGGCGAGATTGTAGTACCTTATGATGTTTTCACAAAAGCGGGCTATACAGTAGATTTTGTAAGTCCAAAAGGCGGGGCTGTGCCAATTGGTTATATTAATGCTTCGGATAGCATTCATAAAAAATACCTCTACAACAGTTTTTTCATGACAAAACTCAAAAACACAATGCAGCCCGGCGAAGTTGTTGCTGAAAATTATGGCGTAATTTTTTACGGTGGCGGCGGTGCTGCTATGTTTGGAGTCGCCGAAAACACAGCTATTCAGAACCTTGCAAAACAGATTTATAATAAAAACGGAGTTGTTTCGGCCATTTGCCATGGTACGGCAGGTTTAGCGTATTTGAAAGATAAAAATGGAAAATCACTTTATAGTGGAAAAAGAATAACAGGATTTGCGAGTAAATTTGAAGATAAAGAAGAGGAATATTATAAAACATTTCCTTTGGTTATTGAACAGGCTATCAAAAACAATGAAGGCAGCTTTGTACATTCAGATAAACTGGGTGACGGCTTTTATGTTGTCGATGGGCGGTTTGTAACAGGACAAGATCCTAGCGCAGCATCAAAAATGACTGCAGAAATTATCTCACTTATCGAAAAAAGCAACCCTGATATAAAACAAGAAAGCTTTAAGAAATTGGATAAAGTATTCGCTGAATGGGATAATGTCACAGCTAAACCTGGAGTTGCAGCAGGACTTTTAAAAGGTTCGGAAATTATTTATCTGAAAGGTTTTGGAACTGCCAACATAAGTCACGAGACTCCAATTACTACAGATACCAAATTTCAAATTGGTGCCATGTCAAAACAGTTTACAGCCTTTGCCATACTATTATTAGAAGAAAAAGGAAAATTGTTATTGTCTGATGATGTACGCAAATACATTCCGCAGCTTCCTGATTATGGGCATACAATTACTATCAAACATTTATTAAGTCAATCCAGCGGTTTGAAAGACTTTATGGCTTTAAAAGAAATTTCGGGCTGGCGTGATAAAGACGTTTTTACACATAAAGATGCCTTAGATTTAATTTTCCGCCAAAAAGAATTGGATTATCTGCCCGGAACAAAATTTTCGTTTACCTCATCAGGGCTTATTTTATTGGCAGAAGTAATCAAACAGACCTCAGGTCAAACGCTTGCTGAATTTTCGAAGGAACATATTTTTCAGCCTTTGGGAATGACGAATACTTTGTTTTCTGATGATAATGAAATGATTATCCCTAATATGGCTGCTTCCTTCCAACCTGGTAAAAACGGTTTAAAACATCATTTTATTAACCATTCTATTGCCGGTACTACCAATCTTTACACTTCGGCAGCAGATTTGAGCCGTTGGTATCTCAATTTCGAAAATCCTAAAACTGGCAGTAAAAAACTGATTCAGAAACTCAATTCTCCTGTTACCCTGAATGATGAAAAAAAGACATTTAATCCAACCGCAGGAAAATTTTTATATGGACAACAATACCTCCATGCAGAACGAGGCGTTCCTAAAATATGGATGTACGGTTTAGAAGGCGGCTATGCAAGCAACATTTTTATATTCCCCAAACAAAAAGTTACCTCTTTTGTTCTCGGAAACAACAATCGTTATAATGGCAGTCTGGCCATGAATATGGCTGTTGAAGTACTGGGTGATGTATTTCCGGAACCACCGGCTATTGATTTCAGTAAGTTAAAAACCATAAAACTGACAACTCAGCAATTAGAAGCCTACTCCGGATACTATTGGGATTCTGAAAAAATATCTTCCTTAAGGGTTTATGTAAAAAATGACACCCTGCGTTATCAGGTGGGCAATGCGAACGAAAATTCATTGGTTCCAATCGCCGAAAATATTTTTCAGATGGTAATTGATAGCGATGATGTGATTAAATTCAAATTTCTCAGAGAGGGAAAGGTATTCAAAATGATTTACACTTCTGGCGAAAGTGATGAATATGTATATAAACATTATACTCCAAAAACATATTCAAAAGCAGATTTAGATGATTTTTCAGGCTCCTACTATTGCGAAGCTTTAAATGTAAGCTACACTTTTACACAGGATGAAAAAGGCTTATTCACGAGCAATAAAAACCAGCCTGAAATCAATTTCACACCCATTCTGGCAGATTTGTTTCTAAGCAGTTCCAGAAGTTTTGGCAGTATTCGGTTTATTCGGGACAAGCAGCAAAAAATCACAGGATTTTATATCAATTCTGACAGAATCAGGAATTTACTTTTTGAAAAAAAAGCTGCTAAAACCCAAACCCTTTAAAATTATGAAAGCATTAATTTTAAGCCTTTTAATTGTTATTACGTATACTTTTGAGGGATTTTCTCAAAAAAACAATACTAAATCAGACAAAGAACAGATTGAAGAAACTTTGATGCATTACATTGAAGGTACTGCAATCGGTCAGCCCGAAAGACTCCGGAAGGCTTTTCACCCCAACTTTAATCTGTACACCGTGGCAAATGACACTTTATGGACACGCTCTGGCGAAGAATACATTTCGAACATAAAAACCGGCGAAAAGTATAACCGGATAGGAAGGGTTATTTTTATTGATATCGAAAAAGATGCGGCAATAGCAAAAGCAGAAATTGTAGTACCGGAGTGGCGGACTTTTACAGACTATTTTTTACTGCTTAGATATGAAGGTACATGGA
This sequence comes from Flavobacterium calami, assembly GCF_038290035.1. NCBI lineage: Bacteria > Pseudomonadati > Bacteroidota > Flavobacteriia > Flavobacteriales > Flavobacteriaceae > Flavobacterium > Flavobacterium calami. Next base: position 117,661 of record NZ_JBBYHS010000013.1, on the reverse strand, counting down.
AAATAGTGCATAAAAGTTATTCATGGAGAGAATTGCCAAAAACAGAGAAGAAATAAAAAAGAGATTATTGAATATAATTAGTATAATAATGACAGAATAAAACTTAATCAAAAATAATGGGCCCAATACAACATCGGGCTCATTATTTTCAAACTTAATGATAAATTTGTCTCAACTTTTGAGGATAGTCTACAAAAATGACTGTCCATTTTTATTTGTTATAACTTGGAAAATTATTTTTTAATCACTTTCACGACTGATGATTGATTGGCAGAAACAATTTTTATAATGTAAGCTCCTTCTGCCAGAGACGAAAGATTAAGACTGGTTTGTAAAGCATAAACAGACTGTCTGATTAACTCCTGCCCCACAAGATTCATTACAATTACCTCCGTAATTTGCTGATTCATCTCAATATTTAGAATTCCGTAAGTCGGATTTGGATAAGTCAGCACCAAACTTTTGTTCTCTTCAAAATCTGGATTAGATAAAGTACCAACATAATAGGCGGTGCTGTCTATCATCCAGTTATTGCCGCTTGGAGCAGTATTTTTATCAGCCTGAATAGCTTTAAGGTTAGGGTTTATTGTAGCATTAAAAGTCCCTATACTGCTGTTGTTTTTATTATCAATGCTCAGAGTCATCAATTGATTATTAGAGCAATCCAAATAACTCAAAACACCATTCTTAGCTGCATTTAAAGAAGTTAACTGATTATACGAGCAATCTAAATAAGTTAAATCAACATTTTTGGTAATATCAAAAATGAAATTAGTGGTTGAAACATTCTTTTTATTGCTGCTTCCTGTTCCTCCTAATTTGTTATGGGAGCAATCCAAATAAGTCAAAGCTGTATTTTTGGTCAAATCCAAAACGGTTAGCTGATTATAGGAACAATCCAAATAGACCAAATCTATGTTATTGGTCAAATCTAAGGAGGTTAATTGATTTGAACTGCAATTCAACTCCGTCAAAAAGATATTTTTGGTTACATCCAAAGAAGTCAATTGATTTTCGTAGATATGCAATTTAGCTAACGATGTATTTTTTGTCAAATTTAAAGCGATCAGACGATTTTTATGAGTATACAAAGTATCCAAAACAATATTTTGTGTTAGATCGAGATCAGTCAATTCATTATCGGAACAATCTAAGGTTTTTAATGCCACAAAATGCTGTATTCCCTTTAAGCTTGAAATATTTTTAGATGAAATATTCAAACTTGTTACATTCGCAATTTTCGCAGTTACTATTTTGCCGTTTATGCTTCCGGAATCGAGCCCTAAATCAATCAGGGCCTGCTCAAAATTAACATCCGGAATTTCAGTATACGTTACTGCCGGACAGGCGGCAGTACTATAACTTGCTGTATCGTCTTTGATCCAGCCCTCAGGTTCGTTGACACTGTCTGCCTGAATACAGGTCAGATCAGGATTATTGCTTACGTCAAAATAAAGTATTTTATTATTATTTCCATTTTTAATATTCAACTCAACCAACTCATTGTCATTACAATATAGCTTCCCTTCCAAAGACGTATTTTTACTCAAATCTAAAGCTTTCAATTTATTAAATCTGCAATCAAGATCGCTTAAGGAGGTGTTTTTAGTCAAATCCAAAGCAGACAATTCATTTGATGCACACCACAAAGCAGACAAAGCTGTATTCTTTGATACATCTAAATTGGTTAACTGATTGGAATGACAATCAAAATATTTCAAAGCAATGTTTTTACTTACATCCAAATCAGTCAATAAATTTGACCCACAATATAATGCTTCAAGGGCGACAAAATCCTGTATTCCTGTCAAATTTGAAATCTTTCGGTTATCAAGTTTCAAGCCAGTTATATTGACAACATTAGCAGTAAGCACTTTTCCATCGATGCTGCCAGAATCTATTCCCTGATCAATCAAAGCCTGTTCAAAATTGGCGTCCGGAATAGCGGTATACGGAATGGAAGGACAAGCTATAATACTATAATTTGCCGTATCATCTTTTTGCCAGCCCATATTTGGAGCAATCAGGTTATCAGCCTCAATACAAGTCAGACTGGGATTTGATGTGGCATTAAAAGTGGTTAACTTGCTGTTATTTCCATTTTTAACATTCAAATACAGTAATTTATTAGAAAAGCAATAGAACTGGGTCAAATCTGTATTTTTGCTTATGTCCAAAGTAATTAATTGATTACTGCCGCAATTAAAACTACCTAAAACTGGATTTTTAGTTACATCTAGTGTAGTCAGCTGATTTTGTCCACAATTAAAATATTCTAAACCGGCATTTTGGGTTACATCTAAAGTTGTAAACTTGTTATTTCCACAAAACAGCGCATTTAGAGTGGTATTTTTAGTTACATCCAGAACAGTCAATAGATTGTAGGAGCAATTTAAAGAAGTCAAACCTGCATAAGGGGTTACATCTAAGGTTGTCAATTTATTATTATTGCAATTCAAATCAACAAAAGTTGTACTCTTGGTTAAATTTAAAGAAGTCAGTTGATTAGAGTAGCAATATAGTGTCGTCAAGGCATTATTTTTGGTTGTATCCAAAGTGGTCAGCTTATTTGAACTAACTTGTATATAACCCAGAATTGTATTATTAGCTACATTCAAAGTAGTTAATTTATTTGAACCACAATCTAAATAAGTCAAAACTGTATTATTGACTACACTTAAAGTAGTTAATTGATTATAAGAGCAAATCAATTCACCTAATAATGTATTTTGGGCTATATCCAAAGTAGTCAGCTGATTACTATCACAATATAGAGTTGTCAAAGCGGTATTTTGGGATACGTTCAAAGCTGTCAATGCATTTGCTGTGCATCTCAAAGTTTTTAAAGCCACGAAATCCTGAATCCCCGTTAAGTTTGAAATGTTTTTGCCTGAAACATTCAAACTGGTTACATTGGCAATTTTAGAAGTAAGTACTCTCCCGTCTTTGTTGCCAGAGTCGTAGCCTAAATTAATCAGGGCTTGTTCAAAATTAGCATCAGGAATAGCAGTATATTGTGCATTGGCGGTAAAACATAAAAATAACATTGCAAAGAATGCTGTAAAGAGTTTGTTGTTTCTCATTTAAATCAGTTTAAATTATGTGTTGCAAAAATATTGTACTCTTGTATAGATTATAAAAAAAATTGTGTTTTTATCAAAAATGAATTAACAGTATTGTATCAGACCGAACTTATGGAACTTACTATTTAAATACATAATAGAGGACCTTAAATTACACCAAAGCCTGATCACACTTTTGATATTTTTTTATAAAAAAAGCTTTCCCCATTGAGAAAGCTCATTTTTTATTTAATTATTTTGAGATAAGCACTATAAATATTATCCAGAATAGAAGTTCGCATATACATTACGTTTTCGTCCTTTCCTTCCAGTTCATATTGAATCAAACCGGCATCACAATAATAAAATATGGAATCCCCCTCCGGAAATTCAATATTGGAAATAGGCTGTGTCGTTAATTTGGTTTCAAATGCTATTTCACCATTATTGATGTCCAGCTCAAAAAGTTTTGCTTTGCGCGTATATCCCCATATATTATCATTATCCTCAATAATGTATTCAATATTATCACCTGCAAAATCCCTTTTCCATAGCTGGGTTCCCGTTTTTGAATCAACAGCGTATACCGAAGAAACTTCCGGTCCCTGAGCTGCAAAATATATTTTTTTGTCTTTGCAAAAGATACGCTCCTTACTGTTATTTTGGGTTTCATCAAATTTGAATTCCCATATAACATCCGGTTTAGAAGGACTTAATGCAAAAAGTACATTTTTTTCATTTGTTATAAATACATTTTCACCATCTGTTACAGGTTTTCCGGTCACAGGGTTCTCAAATGTTTTTTGATAAACAACTTTTCCGGTATTGGCTTCAAAACAATATAAATTAGATCCGCTTTGAACAAAAACCTTATTATCAAAAGAAAGTACCGGAGTATGATTGTTTAACGGATCTAGTCTGTAGCTCCATGCCAAACTGCCATCTTTGATATTAATGGCGTAGAGACTGCTGTTTTCATTTTGAGTAGTAATGTACAGTTTTCCGTTACTTATAGTCGGCATCTGGTCTTTAAGCACAACCTGATCGGTAATAGCACCTATCCTTGATTTCCAGAAAACAGTTCCGTCCTGATTATCGACAGCAAAAATTTCACCGTTAATAAACGGAACGTATACAACCCCGTCATGCAGTGTCACGCCATTGGCACACATTGGAGTAAAGGAATCTGCCGCTTTTACTGTCCAGCCGATAGTTTCTGATTCCAGGTCATAAGAGAAAAAAGAACCGTCATAATCATAAATCAGGATTGAAGCAGTATCCAACGGAACCTTTTTAACCGCACTTACAAATTTAGTAGAGAACACATCATTAACAGCTGCAGCCTTAGCAGGATCATTAACTTCAGCGGGGCTGGATGTAGTCGGCACCTGTCCAAACACGTTGACAACCGTGAAGACGAATAAAAGAGTGATTAACTTTTGTTTCATTTTTAAAATTTTGATTTGAGAATTCGATTTGGGGCACAATTATTTGAAATGAGAAACCAGACTATTAAAAGCAAAAAAAAGATTAACAGAGTTTCATACACAAAATTTCAAGATAGTAAAACCAATAAATCAACCAATATCTATGCCAAATATAGTAAAAAACTATTAGAGGGTTTAGAAGTTTGTAATGGGCATTATGGGAAGTGCTTTGGTTGGATTAAAGAAATTTTGGCTGAGCTTAATGAGGATGGAAAATCCGGATAATAAGCTTAATTTAGTCCCAACGGGTGTAGTAATCAGACTTTAGTCACAAGTATTTCAATAATGACAGAACTTATACAATTTATAAATCGTTTTCAGCCATTAACCAAACAAAAAAAGAGACGACAGTAAGTCATCTCTTTTACTATTCTAAAGTATAAATTGGTTACTTTACTAATAATTTCGAAAAACAAATCATTTTTTCAAAATCACAATATCCTAACTATTAACGTTTTGATTTCAAATTAATTTTACCAGTCTCAAGTCCTTTCCCTGTTACTTCCAATTGGATTGCTCCCGGGCTTTCAATTGCTTTTACCAAAACCACCAGTTTACCACTGAAAAGCTTCATATGATCCTCATGAAATATTTCTAAGGATGTGGCATCACCATTACATGCTGCTCTGTAAGTTGCAGCACCGGTTACTTTAAACTGCAGTTCGTTATCCGCTAGAGGACATGGAATTCCGTTTTTATCTACAACCGAAACCGTTACAAATGAGATATCCTCACCATCTGCTTTGATTGTTTTGCGATCTGCATTGAGCACAATTTTATAAGGATCTCCGGCTGTTTTAACTTCGCTTTTGGCCGCTATTTTTCCATTCGAATCAAAAGCAACAACTTTTACAGTTCCCGGCTCATATTTCACATCATTCCACATTAAACGATAACGATTTTGCGGAGTGGAATTATTTTTCTTTTGGATTCCCATACTCTTTCCGTTTACAAAAAGCTCTGCACTGTCGTAGTTTGTATAAACAAAAACTGGCGTGATCTCTCCTTCTCTTCCCTTCCAGTTCCAGTGCGGTAATATGTGAAGCGTTTTGCCTTCCTTATTCCATCTGCTTCTGTACAAATAAAAACGGTCTTTAGGAAGTCCTGCTAAATCAGAGATTCCAAAATAGGAACTTCTGGACGGCCATTTTTCATCATAAGGCGTAGGTTCTCCTAAATAATCAAAACCGGTCCAGACAAATTCGCCAATAACCCACGGTTTGTCATCCTGCAATACAAAATCTTCGTCAGGAACATTTGACCAGCTGCAAGCTTCGAGGTCATAAGAAGAACTTTGAAAATCAGGGTATTGTTTATTCTTTTCCTGAACCACAGGAAATTTATAAATTCCTCTTGAACTCACTGTTGAAGCGGTTTCTGAACCTAATATAAATCCTTGCGGAAATGTTTTATAAGCTTCTTCATAAAGATGCACTCTGTAATTTAACCCAGGAATATCCAGCAAAGCTCCAAAACCAGATTCCATAGTTGCTTTTACCTGATCCATACCCACAGTCACAGGTCTTGTAGGATCTTCACGATGAAAAATATCCTGCAGCCATTGGGCGCGTTTTACTCCTTCAGCTCCCCATTGATCCGGAACTTCGTTTCCTGAACTCCACATTACGATACTAGGATGATTTCGTGTGGCTCTCACCAGATTCACAATGTCTTTTTCTGCATATTCTTTAAAAAAACGATTGTAACCGTTTTCTACTTTTGGCTTTGCCCATTCGTCAAAGCTTTCGGCAAGGAACATGAATCCCATTTCGTCAGCCAGTTCAAGCTGTTCAAAAGAAGGCATATTGTGTGAACTTCGGATAGCGTTACATCCCATGTCTTTTAGAATCGTAAGCTGTCTGCGAAGCGCTGCTTTGTTTACAGCTGCACCAAGCGGTCCTAAATCATGATGAAGACAAACTCCTTTAAATTTAGTCACTTTACCATTAAGACTAAATCCTGTTTTGGGTTCGTATTTAATAAATCGGATACCAAACTTAGTGTTTTGTTCGTCTTTTAAAGTTCCGTCGGCTGCATATAATTTGGTTACTGCAGTGTATAAATAAGGTGTTTCAGGACTCCACAAATGAGGTTTGGCAACTAAAATTGTCTGATGAAATTTCCCATCCTTTGTTTCTGTACTTTTTTGTGTTGCAATGACTCTATTAGCGGCATCTTTTATTTGGGTTACCATAGACACATTACTGCCATGAAATTCCGCTTTGATATCCACAACTGCATTATTGTCTTTCATTTCGGGAGTAGTGATAAAAGTACCCCATTGTGCAAAACGTTCCTCCTCATTAACCACCACACTAACCTTTCTGTAAAGACCAGCACCAGGATACCATCTTGAAGAAAATGGCTCATTGGTCAATTTTACAGCCAGTACATTTTCTGATCCGGCAATCAAATCATTGGTTATATCAATATAAAAATAACTGTAGCCATAACCCCAGTTACCTATCTTTTTTCCGTTTAAATACACCTGAGGTTCACTCATAGCACCTTCAAACACAAGAATTGCTTTATTTCCTTTTTTAAACCCGGGAATAGAGAATGTATTGCGGTACCAGCCTGTTCCAATGTGTGGAAGCGCCCCTGTACGACCGGTTTTTTCTGTCGCTTCTTTTTCGCCGTTTTGCACGATGATACCAGTCTGGATGTCCCATTTTTTATCAAAAGGTCCATAAATAGCCCAATCGTGCGGGACAGTAACTTTTTCCCATTTTGAAGCATCAAAATCTACAGCAAAGGCATCTCCTTTTACTGCTGCAGAAAAACTCCAGTTGTCTTTTAAAACAACAGTAGTAGACTGTGACCTCATTTTTCCGGACGAAAAAACCAGCAGAAGTAAGAATAATATTGATCTAAAAATTAATTTCATTTTCTGTTTAATTTTTTACCATTAAGATATTAAGAAATTTAGTCAAGTTTTGTAAGGAGAATAAAGCTAAGCTTAATATCTTAATAGTAAATTGAATTTAAAAAATATTTAGTATTTGAAAGCATCCAGTGCAGGTGAAGGTTTTCCGTTATCGAGCCAGGCATTTAGCTGATATTGACTCCAGCTTTTGGCTCCCTGAGGTTCCCAGTAAATAACGCCTAACCCTTTATTGTCAGGTACGGCTTTTACGGCTTTTATAGTGGCTTCAAGCATTTCTTTGGTATTTTGTACCAATGTATAATCACCACCAACTTCGACCACCATTACTTCTTTTTTGTAACGGGAAGCCATGTCTTTTAGATTGTTTTCTAAATCAGCAATATTTTCTTTATAATCGGTTTTTAACCAAAAAGGATAGTACGAAAGACCAATTACATCGTATTTTACATTCAGTTCTGTAGCTTTGTCAAAAAACCATCTGAATTTTTCGTTTTTATTTCCTTCGTCCAGATGTACAATAACTTTAATTTTTGGATCTATAGCTTTTGTAGCCTCATAGCCTTTATTTAGTAATTGAGCCAGCTGAGGAAAATTATCTGTATGCCCTTCCGGCCAAAGCATACCACTTGGAATTTCATTTCCAACCTGAACCCATTCGGGTGTAACTCCTGCTTTTTTCAGCAATTTCAGCACATCGTAGGTATGATTGTAAACATCGTTCAGTAATTCAGGAAAAGGGTGTTTTGCCCAGGCTGCCGGTTTATTTTGTTTACCTGGATCTGCCCACGAATCACTGTAATGAAAATCAATCATGATACGCATTCCAATCTTTTGCGCGCGAACCGCCATGACAACTGTTTCTTGGGGGCTACAGTGTCCGCTGGCTTTATCATTGTTGGGGTTTACCCAAACGCGCAAACGAATGGAATTGATTCCTCTGTCTTTTAATAATTGCAGGCAGTCTTTTTCAGAGCCGTCTGCATCATAAAATTTATATCCTGTGGCTTCCATTTGTGGCAGCCAGCCTACATCTGCTCCTTTAGAAAAAGAACCTTCTTTACTTGCCATTTTTGTTTTACAAGAAGTAAATACAAGTGCCATGACAAGCAAAAAAGGTACTATTTTAAAATGCTTTTTCATGCTTTATTATCTGGCAAAAGCCTGCATTACCGATAAAGCATTATTGTCAAAACTATATAAAGCCTGATTCTCATAAGTAGAACCGTATGCAGATTGTTTTCCTCTAAAAGCAACCCATTCGCCACCCCAGTAAGCAAATCCCTGTCCGTGTGTTGATGCTTCAACCGAAGCTCTGACAGCAAGAACAAAAGCCTTTTGCCCTGCCGGAGTTGCAGGAAATTCAGGTATTATTTGTGAATTATTACCTATAATATTGTTCGTAAAATCATTATACAAGAATGTAAAAGGATAAGATGTTTCTGCAATCACGACCTTTTTACCGTATTTTTCTCCAAGGGCATTAATTGTAGACGTTACTTCAGACACATCTTTTCCGTGATGCATTGGATAGTATGATAATCCGATATAATCATAATCAATGCTACTCATTTTACCAAAAAACCAATCAGTATCACCACCTTTTATACCTGCATAATGAATCATGATTTTTGCATTTGGTGCTTTTGCACGAACAGCTTTACTTGCAGCTGTCAATAAAGCAATACATTGTTGCTCATTGCTCATTAAGTTTCCTTGTGGCCAAAGTAATCCGCTGTTGATCTCGTTTCCAATCTGTATAATATCAGGATTGATTTCTTTGATAATTTCTTCAGTATAAGTAGTTACTACCTTTTTCAATTCGTCAAAAGATAATTTTTCCCACGCTTTTGGAGTGGTCTGAGTACCCGGATCTGCCCAGTGATCAGAATAATGAACGGTTAACCAGACTCTAAGACCTGCTCTTCTTGACTTTTCTGCAAGCTCTTTTACTTCTGCCATACCAGAACGACCATTTACAGGATCTTTCCATAAACGGATTCGGACTGTATTACAACCTGCATTTTTAAGTGTGGTAAGCATGTTTTCTTCCTTGCCATTGTTGTAGAACTTAGTCTGAACAGCTTCCATTTCAGGAAGATATGAGATATCAGAACCTCTGATAAAAGTATCATCTGCAGGTGGTTGAGGAACATTTGTACCTTTGTCATCGTCGCCTGAACAAGCAAACTGAACTGCTGCTATGACAAGCAATCCAAGAAATTTTATATGTTTTTTCATATATAAGTTTTTTATCGGTCTATATGTAAAGTAGTGATTAAAAATTAAACCTTTTAAACTATCACAACAGTACCTATAGTTTTTTTGTTTTTTTAAATATAATTTTAAAAAAGAGGAATAAGAAGCCTCAAAATAATTAGGATTTGAGGCTTACTTCTTTTATTTATTACTGTACTTTAATAAAAGTATAACGACCATCTAAGTCATTCAGCCAAATATCGTATGTTCCTGCTTCAACATAGATATTTCCTCCATTGTTCCCCCATTCTTTACTCCAATCACTAACGTGAAATTTCATATTTCCTGCTTTTAAGGTTTGACTTGAAGCTTTCCAGATGTGAGGATCAAATGTTGATTTTGTCAAAGCAATGTGTTGGCTCCAATCATTGTCATCTCCGCTAATAGTGCTGCCTGAGTAAAATATTTCGCTATAGGTAGTTGCGGTTGATCCTGTGTACGCAGCAAGAGTATATGTTAAGTCCTTAATGTTGATCTCGAAAGTATAGTAACCTGCATTGTCATTCCAGAAATTACCGTCAGGTTGTGCTTGAGAAGTTTTGTAAAACACCTTGTTAGGTTCAGCAGTAGGATAATAAATAGGTTCCCACTGACCAATTTTTTCAATTAGTTTAAATTCACCTTTATTAAAATAACCTGTATAATAATGTTTTGTATTGTCATTAGGATCTGCAAAAATCGGCATGTTGTTATTGTTAACATCCCAACCTGCAGAAGTACCAGGACCTACTAAATACAAAGTAACCAATGGTACTTCTGTACTTCCGTATGGCGTTACCAAAATGGTAATTACATCTGAGAATTTTGGCTCAGCATTCGCAACACCTACAGTCGCTTTAATTCTAACATCAATACTACCTTCAACATTTGGTGTTAATCCAAGTTCCAATGCTCTTGCATTAAGTTCAGCAACGTCAATAACTGAGTTAGTTGAAGTGGAAGAGGTAACATCAATAGGTGCTGCAAATTCAGTGTCATTTGCTGCAAATTGAACGGTATAGGTAACAACCGTTGGTGTCCCGTAAGTTACTTTTTCCCAGGTTACAGTAAGGGCAGTATTAGCTGGTGTAGCCTCATTCAGGATAGTTGAAGAACCACTTTCTGGTGTGATAATTGAGAAAGCGGCTTCCTGAGGTTCTAAAATCATTAAATTTTCTTCGTTTTCACAAGACCATAATCCTGCAAGTATCGCTACAGCAATAAAAATTTTATAAATATTTTTCATTTTCTTATCTTTTATATTGTTAAAAAAGGGTTTTTAGTAACCAGTATTTTGAGTTAAGTTTTTATTAGCTCCCAATGATCCCTGTGGAATTGGAAAAAGTCTTCTGAAAGTAGGAATTGAAATTCCTCTGGCAGCGTTTCCTTTCCATGACCAGTTATAAGTTCCTCCTGTATATAATCCAAAACGTATTAAATCCTGTCTTCTGTGACCTTCCCAGTGCAACTCACGTGCTCTTTCATCAATTATAAATTGCAGGTTTAATTCGCTTGCTGTAATGTTTGCTGTTGTAGCATTATTATTAGCTCTTTCTCTTAGGCTATTTACATAAACAAGTGATTGGGCAATGGTACCATTTCCTCCTCTTAAGGTTGCTTCTGCATACATTAGGTAAACGTCTGCCAGCCTGAACAAAGGAAAATCAGTATCTGCAAAATCTCTGTTTTTTCCGTTTACTCCTGCAGAAGTTTTATTAGAGAATTTAGATATAATATACCCTTGTGTTTTTACACTAATATCGGCAATATCTATTGTTCTTTGTTTTGATGAGTTACCCTCAACACCTGTTCCAATAGTATTTCTGTCATCCTGACTGAATTTTGTACCATCAAATTTTTGTACAAATTGTTTTCTGATACGCAGTGCGCCTGTCCATCCGGTAATACCAAAATCGGCCGCATTATTTTCCCACTCACCAATTTGTCCATTAATTAAAAAGGTTGTACCTCCCCAGTTTTGAGTAAGAACTCCATCCGACTGAATTGTAAAAATCATTTCTTCAGAGGTATGGTTATCCGCCATAAAGTTTTCCAGATATTTTGGTTTAAGTGTATATCCTCCTGCAATGATTTCGTTACACATGGTAATACAATCACTATATCGGTCAGTTTGTGTATATACCTGAGCATTCAAATAAATTTTAGCCAGAATCATGCGTGCCATAGACTGATCTACTCTACCGTATACATTTGTTCTTGCCGGTTTTAAGTCTGGCAAAACAGCTTTTAATTCTGATTCGATAAAATCAAATAATTGCTTTCTGTTATATTCTGGTCCTGCAAAATTTAACGGATCGTTTTCCGTATACATAGCTGCTTTACCAAATAGGTCCATCATGTTATAATAAGCATACGCTCTTAAAACACGAACTTCTTTTCGGTACAGTTCAATTTCGGCTACAGTCGCAGCGTCAGTAATATTTCTTCTTCTTAATTTTTCTGGTGTACTTTCACGCAAAAAATCATTGGCATAGGCAACAGAAGCCATGGTACGGCTGTACATCCCTAAAATAACAGGGTTTGCAGCTGTCCATATATTTCGTTGTAATTCTGCAGTTCCTTCGTCATTTTCATAACTCCAAATCATTTCGTCTGTTGTCAGTTCCTGTAGGTTCAGTAAACATCTTACATACTGGCTTGTTCCGGCTGCTAAACCTTCTAGTGAAGAATAAATTGGTCCTTGAGTACCTGTAAGAGAAAGATTCCCGTATACCCCGGCCAATGCTTTTTGATACCCTTGCGGAGTAGAAAATAAAGCATCTGCAGAAAGTACGTCATCATCTTCAGAAACTACATTCATATCATCCGTACAAGAATAAAAAACGGTAGCTAGTGCTATAATAGTTATTATATACTTTTTCATTTTTATTAAAATTTAAGGTTGGCACCAAACAAGAAGGTACGTTGTCTTGGATAAATCGTTTTATCAACACCGTTGTTTGTAATTTCAGGATCTAAACCACTGTATTTGGTAATTACAAAAACGTTCTGAATTCCGGTTGATAGTCTTAAAGACACTTTTTCATTGATGACATTATCAAAAGTATATCCTAATGAAATATTATCCATTTTTAAGAAAGATGCATTTTCTACATAAATGTCTGACATCACAACATTCTCAGTAGTTTGAAAGTTCGTTTCTTTTACCTGAGTAGGAATGTTACTTAAAACTCCCCCACTAAACAAAGAGTTGTACTGTGCTCTTGAAGCATCCATTCCATTAAATATATTATTACCAATACTTGCTCTTAAATTGAAATAAAAATCAAATTTCTTGTAATTCATATTCGATGCAAATCCTAAAGTAAAATCAGGATCGGGATTATTATAGATGTATTTGTCAGCATCATTCTTGATATTATCACCGTTCAAATCAGCAAAAGCACCATCAATTGGTTTTCCTGCAGTATCATACAATTGTTTGTATACATAGAAAGAATATGGACTATACCCTTCTCTGAAAATTTGAGAAGTACTTCCGTTTCCGGTAATATTGTCTCCTAAAAAGATATCTGCATTATTTGCTAATTCATCGATTCTTCTTTCAAATTTAGAGGCGTTAAAATTAACATTCCAGGAGTAGTTTTCAGTTTTAATGGCATTTGCATTCACTGTAAGCTCAACCCCTTTGGTACTAAATCTACCTATGTTCTGATATACCCTGTTAGAAAAATTACTTCCGTCAGGTATCGCAACATTTGCTAATAAATCTTTAGAATCTTTATAGTACATATCTAAACTGGCTGAGATACGGTTTTCTAAGAATCCGAAATCTATACCGGCATTGTAAGTAGTTGTTTCTTCCCATTTCAAACCACTTGTTCGTTTATATGGAAGTGCGATTGTTACCGGATCATTTCCAATATAATATTGAGAGTTTCCTGTACCCGATTCGTATTTTTGAAGGTAACCATTAGCTTCAGGAATATCCTGCTGACCTGTAATACCATAACTCAGTCTTAATTTTAAATCAGATAGTGTTTTGCTGTCTTTAAAGAAATCTTCTTTAAGCTTCCATCCAAAAGCAACTGAAGGGAAATTACCCCAACGATTTTCTTCATCAAATCTGGATGAACCGTCTCTTCTGTAGGATAAAGTCAATAAATATTTATCTCTGAAGTTTAAGTTTGTTCGGGCAAAAAAACCAATTAATACGGTTTCAGTATCTATAGTAGTCTCAGGAAATGTTGACGCCAGATTTGGGTTTAAAATATTACCTGTCTCGAATCTTGAACTTTCAAATCTTTGATAAGAATAACCTCCTGTTAATTCAAAAATTAATGAATCAAAAGTTTTATTATAAACTAAATAGGCATCTAATAGTTTATTTTGTCTTTTTGCATCAGTATATTCATTAGTACCATAAGGGAAGTTCTCAAGTGTTGGACCCGAACCTGCATTTGGGTTAACTAATCTGGTTCTTTCTCCATTCGATTCATCAAAACCTACATTTACCACTGCTCTTACATCCGGGAAAAAGTACAGTTTATAATCTACTTCAAAGTTTCCAAAAAATCGGTTGCTGGTTGCAATGTCTCTTGTATTAAGCAATTGCGAAACCGGGTTTCTGGCTGCATTTGGATTTAAAGGGTAGTTTCCGTTAGAATCAGCTGCACTAAGATATTCAAAAAAGCCATCGTATGGTGCGCCTTCCACTCTTATAGGCTGAGTGGGGTCAAACCCAATAGCAGTTCCTTCTACAGCATCAGTAAACCTGTTTTTTTCGTAAGCATAATTTGCAGACAATTTTACTTTTAAAGTGTTTTCAAGAAACGAAGGATTCATTACCAATCCAACAGTGTTTCTTTTAAACTCATTGGTTATACGTAAACCTTCCTGGTTAGTATTTCCTAAAGTAAGGCTGGTAGGGATAATATTAAATAAACTACCTCTAACTGCTAAACTCTGATCAAAAGAGTTTGTATTTCTGTAAATGGCTTTTTGCCAGTCTGTATTTGCGGTACCTAATTTCCCAACATCCTGAGGTCTTCTGTCTGCAATAAGTTTTCTGAATTCATCAGCACTAAAAACATCTACAGTATTAGTAAGTTTTCCCGCTGAATATTGTGCATTATAATCAACAGATAATGTATTGCTTCCTTTTTTTGTTGTAATGATAATTACACCATTTGAAGCTCGTGAACCGTAAATTGCGGTAGCAGATGCATCTTTTAAAATAGTCATCGACTCAATAGTAGCCGGATTTAAAGATCCTAAAAAGGATGCAGAACCTACATTGGTTGTGTTTTCTACTGGTAATCCGTCTATAACTATCAGAGGGTCATTACTGGCAAAAAGTGAACTTCCTCCACGAATTCTTATTTCGGATAAAGAACCTGGAGCTCCGGAAGAATTAATTGTTAAACCCGCTACCCTACCATTCAGAAGGCTTTCAGGCGTAATGTTGTTCCCTTTATTAAAGTCTTTTGTTGTAAGTGCCACTACAGAACCTGTTGCGTCTTTCTTTTTTACAGAACCGTATCCAACCTGTACCACAACCTCCTGAAGTAAATTAGGATCTTCCTCCAGAGTTACAGTCATGTTTCTTTGGGTTCCAACAGTAATTACCTGAGTTGTGAAACCTGTAAATGAAAAAGTAATTTGAGTTTGTTCTTTCAGGCCGTTAAACACGAATTTACCATCAAAATCCGTAGTCATACTTAAATTACCTTGTGATACTTTTATATTTACTCCTGGTATAGGCTGTCCGGTGCTTTTGTCCAGAACAACCCCTTTTACCGTAATCTGTGCGAGAACACAAAAAGGAAGCAGTAACAATAAAAGTAAAAATTTGTTGTAAATTTTCTTCATACTTTTTTAAAATTTGTTATTTGATTTGGGTTTTGTGAATTAGTGTGCTTTAAACGAAAAACAAAATATAATTATGCAGCCATTTACAGCTTGTTAATTCACGCTGCAAAATTAAGGATACTAAACCCTCTTAAGACAGGGAAAAATTCGTTTATAAAGGGGGGCAATTTCGTAAAAGCATCAATACAACACTTCATATAAAAAACACTCTTTGGTTTTTCGTCCTAAAAAATTGACAAAACAAACAATCCATCATTTTAACAATATATTAATAATCAGGATGGTTCTTATTTTTAATCGATAATTCTTAAACATTTACTTAAAAGAGCCTCAAATTTTAATCTTTTACAAGAAAAAAACATATAAAATACAAGCTGTAAAGAATCTAAAATGCATAACGTATTTTTATCATTGTGTAATAAATCCCTATTTTCGCACAGTAGGCAGATTTCGCCATAATCATTTAAAAAAAATGATCAGCACTTTAAACCTCATTTCTTCTATTTTTCGTTTATGAAAGAACAGCTTTTAAAAAAATCTATGAATAAGCTTAAGTCTTTTCTTCTTCTTATTATTCTTCTTTCTCTACATACATCCGGACAGAACTACCCGATAAGACATCTTGATATTACATCGGGACTTTCCAACAACTCTGTTGCTACTATATATCAGGATCAGAACGGCTATATGTGGTTTGGAACGTTTGACGGACTTAATCGGTATGACGGAAATGATTTTAAGATTTACCGCCATATTCACACGGATCCCTTTTCTATTCAGGGAAATGCCATTAGCTGTATCGAAGGTGATTATCAAAATAATTTGTGGATAGGAACAACTGCCGGCCCCGTGATTTTCGATGCAGAGCGATCTTCTTTTACTCCGTTGCAATATTATGATACCAACAAAAAAGTCAGACCATTAAGCGTTACCGCCTACGAAATAATTGCTGTACATCCTCTGCATATTATTCTGATAGCTACAAAAGGGGCAATCGTACTTTTTAAGGAAGGTGAGAAAATCGGAACAGCAATACCTTTTAACGGAAAATTAAATTATATCGCAAGATCCATATCTTATAACGCCAAAAAACAAATTTTTTATGTTTTTATAACCGGAAAGGGACTTTGCCAGTACGATATTAAATCAAAAAAAATAACACTTCTCAACAATACCATTACAGGCGCAAATTCTATAAAACTAACCCCTTCAGGACTCTGGATCGGATCAGACGAAGGCGCTTACCTGTATAATGACAGGCTGAATACCTATTCCAAAAATTACTTTGAGAAAAAAACAGTTGTACGCGATTTTTTCCAGCAGGAAAACCGGCTCTGGATTGCCACTGACGGAGCGGGTCTTTACACCCTTTCAAAAAATCAGTCTGCTCCTGTTTTATATCGTGCCACCGGTCCTGTTTCATTACTAAACAGTAAATCGCTGTATGATATATTTCAAAGTAAAAACGGCGAAATGTGGTTCGGAACCCTGCGCGGAGGCGTAAGCATGATGGGAGAAAAACCGCTAGATTTTAATCATTTTAAAAGCAAGGACCCTCTGACGAATAAAAAAGACGAAGATCCTGCCGCAAACTTCATACAGTCTTTCTGTGAAGATGAAAATAAAAACATCTGGATTGGTACAGATGGAGCCGGAATGCGCTATTGGAACAGAAAACAAAATACCTACCAGGTTTACTCGACGGCCTCTCCTGCCGGCAGAAAAATACAGAGCGATTTTGTGACCAGCATCGTCAGGGATTCTGACAATGCCATTTGGGTCGCCATGTGGAAAGGCGGAGTTTGTCGTATGGATCCCAAATCAAAAGCAATTCAGAATTTCTCCATTTACAATCAGTTTACTAAAAAAGCAGAACAGGAATCATGGCTGCTGTTTTTAGACTCCAAAAAAACATTGTGGCTGGCTGTTACCAATAACGGAGCACTGTATCAATTTGACAGAAAGCAAAATAAATTTATCTGCTACAGTAACACGCTACGTGATGTAACCTCTCTCTACGAAACTACAGACGGAAAAATCTGGGGCGGAACCTTCAATTCTTTTTTTGAAATAGAACCCAAAACAAAAAAAGTAAAAACCTATCATTCCGATTATACAATTAGATGCATCACAGAAGATCAAAATAAAAATCTATGGATTGGTACTGTAGAAGGCGGATTGCTTTTATACAACCGAAAAACAGGCAGTTTCAAAAAATACACCACGCAAAATGGCCTTTCGAGCAATACCATACTTCGCCTTTTAGAAGACAGGAAGGGAAATTTATGGATGAGCACCTATCACGGCATATCAAGACTCAATCCTAAAAACCACACTTTCAGGAATTTTGGCGTCTCAGACGGACTTCAGGGCAATCAGTTTAGCTGGAATTCAGGCACCAGACTTTCCACCGGAGAATTTGTTTTTGGAGGTATAAACGGATTCAATGTGTTTGATCCTGACAATATAAAAGACAAAAAAAATACAGGCAAATTTTTATTAAATGAGCTATTGGTAAACAATCAGTCTTTAAAACCGGATAGCCCTTACATCACAGAAAAAAAACTCGAAATGATCAGCGAAGCCGAACTTCCTTATGATAAATCGTCTGTGAGTTTTGATTTTGTGTATCTGGATTATGTCAATTCCGAAAAAATCAATACCGCTTATTTCCTCGAAGGATGGGACAAAGACTGGAACTATACCTCAAAAAACAACAGGGCAAATTATTCCAGGCTGACCGAAGGAACTTATACTTTTAAAGTAAAAACCACCGACGTTTTTGGAAACTGGACCAACGAGGTTACGCTCGCAACGGTAAAAATCCTTCCGCCCTGGTACAGATCATGGTGGGCTTATATGTTTTATCTTATTGCTGCTGCCGGTGCAATTTATGCCTATGTAGGATATCATAAATACAAGGAAAGACTTCGATACGAAATAAAACTTACCCGTATGAAGCATAAAAAGGATAAGGAACATGCCGAAAAACAGTTTTCTATGTTTACATACATGGCACACGAATTGCGCACTCCCCTGTCTTTGATTATCAATCCGCTAAAAAGTGCCATTGACAGAAAAAATGCCCCTGAAGATGACCTCGATCTGAACCTCGCCTACAAAAATGCCAAAAGGTTACTGAGTCTCACCGATCAGTTATTGTTGTTCAGAAAAGCAGAAACCGATCTTGATGAACTCAAAATTTCTAAGATTAACTTAAACAGCCTGTGCCGTGAAATCTATGACAGCTTTACACAGATGGCAGCGGTTAAAAATTTAGATTATCAGTTTATTCAGGAAAACACACCCGCTGTAATATATGGCGATTACCAAAAAATAGAGATTACACTGTTTAATTTAATTTCAAATGCTTTCAAATTCACACCCAATAAAGGCACTATAAGCATTCAGATCATCGAGAAAACTGATGATGTTTCTATTATTATATCAGATACCGGCAGCGGAATTCACGAGAATGATATTGATACTATTTTTAAAAAATTCAAACAAATTCAGTCTAAAAACAGCAATGGTTTTGGAATAGGCTTGTATGTTGCCAAATATTTTGTCAATAAACACCATGGCAAAATAACATGTACCAGTCAAGTAGGAAAAGGTACTTCGTTCACAATTGTACTTCCAAAAGGAAAAACTCATTTTGCAGCAACGAGCATCAACGAGTCTCAGCCTCAGATGTCGCCTATTGTAGGGGAACTTTTAGAAGGAATGCCGGCAGATAAACAACAGACACCCAAAAGCAACCATCAGCCATCAAATCCTGAAAGCATACAGGAGGAATTAATCAGTACAAAAAAAGTATTGCTGATTGTGGAAGACAACCCCGAAATGAATCATTATCTGGTAAAGCTTTTCTCCAAAAACTATATTGTGTATTCTGCAGTCAATGGACTCGAAGGACTGAAACTGGTTCAAAAACACATGCCTGATATTGTACTGAGTGATATTGCTATGGAGGGCATGAACGGTTTGGATTTATGCAAAGAAATCAAACAAAATGATGATTCAAGCCATATTCCGGTGATACTTCTCACGGCTACCACCAGCAATGACATACATCTGCAGAGCATTACCGAAGGGGCAGACGATTATGTAACCAAACCTTTTGACAATAATATACTTTTGGCACGTGTAGATGCTGTTCTTAGAAACAGAGGACAATTACGCAAGTATTTCCTGGACAGCATAACACTTCGTGAAAATGCAAATAAGGTTCCCCTGGAATACAAAGAATTTCTGGACAAATGCATCGAAATAGTCGAAGCCAATCTCGAGAACAGCGAATTTAACCTAAAGAGTTTCTCTGCTGCAATGGGCATGAGCCATTCGAGTCTTTACAAAAAGATCAAAGCAATTTCAGGACAAACCGTAAATGGTTTTATCCGGTCTATCAGAATCCGGAGGGCTGCCGTCATTATGCTTACCGAAAACATCAATATCGCTCAGGTGGGCCCTCAGGTGGGCATAGAAGACCAGCGCTATTTCCGCCAGCAGTTTGTAAAATTGTTCGGAATGAAGCCTTCTGAGTACATCAAAAAATACAGAAGTTCGTTTAATAAGGAACTGAATATTATTCAGAAGGGAGATGATGTATAGACTTTCTAATTCTTAAGTCCATAAAGATGCCATAGTATGAATTATAAAACATCCCTGGCACAGAAAATCTTAATATTTAAGATGAGTTGCCGTGAAAAATCTGTCTGTATTACAAAAAAGGCTCTGTTAGCCTGTGTTTAAAAGAAAACAACACAAGTCCTACTTTTGATTTGATATTGAATTTTTCAAATAAAGCAGCCCTGTAAACTTCAATGGATTTAATTGAAAGATTCATAATTTCAGCCATCTGTTCATAGGTCAATTCTCTTTCATCACAAACCAATCTCAAAAAATCGAATTCACGCTGCGTTAAAACAATATCTTCCTTTTTTTCGTTATTACTATCATAATTGCGTACACGTTTAAGAATTTCAGAAACGTTGTTATATCCTATTTTAATAATGTTATCAATAGCAAATTTCAAATCGTGGGCTGTACAATTTTTGTGTAGAAAACCTCTGGCACCATGATGATAAGCAGCATCAATTATTTGCTCGTCAAGATGCTGTGTCAACAATAATACTTTAAACTCTTCCTCCTTTTCTTCAAGTGCCTGCAATACTTCAATGCCGTTCATGTGCGGCATAGAGTAATCCAGAATGTAGATGTCCGGAGACTGGTTTAGGGGTAATGCCTGCAGGAAATCATCACCATTATCAAACTCCTGTATTACTTTGTAATTCCCCATTTTATACAGCAATTCTTTTAAACCTTGTCTTACAATAGAGTGATCATCGATTATGCAAATAGTAGTCTGTTCCATACTTTAGATTTTTTTATTTTCAGAAAGGGTAATTTCAGTTCCGGACCCTATTTGGCTTTCTACAGCTAAAATATAGTCTATGCTGCTGGCTCTGTTAATCATGTTTAGCAGTCCTAAAGACAATTTGCTTTTTTTATCTGCAAAATCAAATCCTTTACCATTATCTCCAATTATCATTTTAAAATCAGGGCTGGTTGTTATCAAAATACTCATTTTAGAAGCTTTGGCATGTTTAAAAACATTATTGATACATTCCTGAAAAATGCGGTAAATGATTATCTTTTCATTATTGTCAAATTTCTTAACCTCGATTTCTTCAAAGGAGTATATAATGTCAATTTTGGTATTTTTTTGCAATCGCTTTATTTCTGCAGCTATAGCTTTTATCACATCTTGCTGCAATAGCAATTGGCCATTTAAGGCATGACTGATACTTCTTATTGATTGTGATAGATTAGTAACGGATTGTGACAATGGTTCTAATGTTTTTTGCAGCTCAGGAGAATCCAGTTTAATGTTTTCTATCTGAAAATTAATGTAGGTCAATTGCTGTCCGGCATCATCATGAAGATCCTGAGAAATATTATTGAGTACCTGCTCCTGTGTTTCAATTACTGTTTGAGTAATTCCTTTTTGAAAATCGAGGTCTTTCTGATGCAGAAGTTCTGTGTATTTTTTTATCTTATTAAAATAAAGACGAATCAGGATAACACAAAAAAACAGTATTAAACCAATAAAGATAAAGGCTATTATTATTCCTATTACGACTTGATTCATTTGTAATTATTTTTTTCTCTGTAGATGTAAATATTAATTAAGGTATAATAGGCGATACACACTATATTAACAATGAAGACATATAATGTAACCTGACCAAATAAAATTATTTTTGTAACCCCCAAGGGTTTGAATCCCAGTAATAATCCCATACCAAAAAAGAAATACACCGGTGCAAACAAAAGCAGATAATTATTAGATAAAAAATACATTAAATTCTCTTCTTTTAACTGCTTATAACTTTCATAAATAAAAAGTGAGACATATAACAGAGCGCCAAAAACAAAGGTGTAATAATTATATTCGTCTGTTATTTCTATAACCATAAAATTGATAACAGAAAAAAGAATAAAAATGGACAGCATAATATTTGATATTTTTTTTCTGTTTAAGGTTTCTTTAAAAGCCAGCATCCAACAAATATCATGAAAAATAATACTGATATTAAATGGTATTCGAATGGGTCTGTTATTATATACTAAAATAGAATTTATTAATTCCGTAAAAAAAACGACAAAAAGAATATACAGCAGATAGCGGTGCATTTTAATTTTCCTTCGTAAATTCCATAAAGCAAAAAGCAGCGTTATTAAAACGCATGCTTTTATCGGATTTATAATGTCTAATATATTCAAATTGGGTGTCGTTTATAATGGTATATTAATACTATTTATGAGATCCTTTTTTAATGGATCTGTTGAATAGTCAAAATATGATGCATTGGCCGATTGTATATTATTAGGGTCAATAACCTGAATGACAATAACAGGGTCTTCAGATTTATCAATTATGGCAAAACTGAAATGAAATTCGACATTATTATCATCCTTAACATAGTTTTTAGCCAGACTTCTTATTAACGCTGTAGAAAAACAATAAGCCCCCTTTCTATAGTCTGTTACCATGCTCAGTCCCAAGACTTGTTCTTTTTTAGTATCAACAATCAATCTGAGATACTTATTGTATCCGTAATCTTTAATGGTATCTTTTAGATGTACCCAGCTTATAGAATAATTTCCTTTCTGATTAGTAACTTTACCTTTTACTTGATGAATTTCTAAAACAGCTTCTTCTAGTTTTTCTTTACAGACACTGTCACCTTTCTCTTTCAGCCATGCTATTTGCTCATCTAAAGTAGTTTTGGTATAATAATCCGCTAAAGTTATACATTCAGGATTTAGCGTTGTTTTCTGTTCCACACTACTATTTGCCTCTTGGCTTTCTTCTTTTTCTTTTTTACATGCTGCAATGGTTAAAACAGCCATTAAAATTAGGGTACATTTTTTCATGATTAAGTTATTTAAGGTGTTAATAATTTATACTTCAAATTTTACAATTACCCAATTTCATCTACTTGGGTAAAACCCTATTTTATTAGATTTTAACCCTATTAATCAACATATCGGCTAAAATAGCGATTTTCCTCCAAATAAATCACATCCGGCTAAAATCCAAATTATTAGGCATAAAACTATGTATATTTTAGGTGTTTACCTAAGCAGCGAAATTACAGGCTGAAGTAGTTTTGGAATGCATATTAGAAGAATGTTTACCAGGCAGCCAAAAAGGGTATTATAGAGTAGGCAGAATTAAATATTAAAAATTATGGCCAGAGAAATTAAATCAGTAAATCAGCAATTGCAAATGCAGGATGCTGCCCCAAATGATTTTAAAGACCGGTTAATAAAACTGATTCCCGCAGAAATTATAGCTGCTTACATCACCATATCAGGTTTAATAATAGGTTTTTCAGAGGGTGATCCAAATGCGGACAAGTCTAATTTATTATGGATTATTATCCTTGTTTTAATGATTTTTACTCCTGTTTATTTAGTGAAAGTCTCAGGGGTTTCGAAAAAAGGACAGATCCTTTTTTCTACAATTGGTTTTTTAGTTTGGGCTTTTGCGACAGCTTCACCGTATACAAAAGAGATACTTGGTTTTTCTTTTCAATTAATTACTTCCGTGATATTGATTCTATATACCTTATTAATACCACTTTTCTATAAAGGATAATAGACAATATCACATAATTTGTTTTCTAATATATATATTAACACAAACTTTTAAAATCACAAACTATGAAAAATTTATTTACATTTTTTTTAATGTTTTCTTTTAGTCTTGTAATATTCGGGCAAAATAATCCGCCCGAATATATGAAAAAAGCAATTGCTGAATATTATGAAGATATTGGCGGAAAAAAAAAGAATAATAGTATCAATCCTATTTTTACAGATACTACAATGATCCCCGAATTTATTATCATGGCAGATGGGATATCAAATTTCATAACTAGCCGTACAAGGCAGCAAGATGATAAAAATAATAAAATACTATTAACACCATCTGCATTAAATCATTTTTTCGCCTCAGAAATATCAAGTTATGTGACGTCTTCAAAAGATCTTACTTTTCAAAAAGCTTATGCAGTGTTAAGTACTTCTGATAAAACATTGTTTTTAGGAGGCACATTTGATACCCGCAAAGAAGAAACAGATGCTGTCAGTTTTTTAATTACTACGGGGATCAAAGGCAAAGTTGATGATGATTTTACATCAATTTATAAAAACGGAAAATTACAAAATGATTTAGGAATTAACATAAAGTTTCATTGTATAGGCAATGGCAGTATTTACTATGAAGAAGAACAAGAAAAAAAAATAAGTACTTTCCGTGAAAATATTATTGAAAAACTGATTAAAGAAACTGTTTATGATAATGCTCCGGATGACAAAAACGCTAAGGAAAAAGAAACAGATTTTTACAAAAAAATAGCCAAGGAAGAAGTAGATTATATACGAAAATTTCGATTGTACAACCTAAGTACAGATCATTGGTTTTCGTTTGAATCATATATACCTGTTTCACCGCGTCAGTATGAAATAATAAATGATATATCAACAACTGAAAGCAAAAAAGAAGATTTTTATCCATGGTATATTACTGCCGGCGCTACAAAATATTGGAAATGGAGCGGTGGACAGTCATGTTACATCAGTGGATTTGGGAACATTAAAAACAATAATAATATAGAAACGGAAGCACTTACGAAATACACTCTTCCTGTATATAGTTCAGAGAATAGTGCTCTTATTGAAGAAAATAAAACGGTTTATGGAGGTAATTTTCAACAATTCATAACCCCTTCTATAAGTGCTGAATTTGTTAGTTTTTTTGTCCTGGATGGTACATTTGGTCTGAGTTCCGGAGCAGATAAAACTTTTGGAAAATACGATACCTTAAACTGGAAACTTGGAATACCATTTAGTTTAAAAGACAAAGAAGGAAAACCATCTGTCAATTTTGAAGTTGCATGGAAAGAAGTTGATAAACAACATTTTGTTGGGGTTAATGTCGGATTTACTTTTGGCAAATTCATACAGTAATATAGTAACAAGTTAAAATTCATAGAAAAATAATATTTATCAATTGCACTTATTTGATAATTAATTTTTGTTTTGATTTATCTCAGTAATTTTTATAGGAATGTGACAACTAAATTAATAAGTAAAATAAAAATGGAAACAAATAAAAAAACTATAACAGAATCAGCTTTTGATTTAAATACATCAACATTTTTGCCAGCTGAAGAATATCGACATATTTACAACAATAAAGTAATTTGTGTTACTGATTCGAAGGGGCATTCTCAGCCTGAAAATACAGATCCGTTTAAAATTAAAGTAGGCACAGGCGGATTTATTCCTCTTTGGGATATCGGCGTAAGTTTGAACTGGCGCTTCAGTAAATCTTTTGACAGCTATTTTAAAAATCCAGAAGCCGCAAAAAATGGTGTAAGAGAACTTTTTGTACAAGCAATAAAAGGCTGGAAAGATGCATGTCCTGTAAAATTTCATGAAGTTAAAGATGGCTGGGATTTTGAAGTAGACATGCATATGGAAGATTGTGATAAGTCAGGCTGTGTATTAGCATCAGCATTCTTTCCGAATGCAGGTCAAAACATATTGTACCTATATCCTACCATGTTCAATCAATCCTATCAAGAACAAGTAGAAACTATCCAGCATGAAATGGGACATATTTTTGGATTAAGACATTTTTTCGCTAACATTAGTGAAACAGGATTGAAAAGCGAACTTTTTGGAAGAGATAATTCTTTTTCAATTATGAATTATGGTGATGAAAGTAAGTTAGGAGACAGTGATATTGAAGATTTAAAAAAATTGTATCAATTAGTATGGAGTAATAAATTAACGGAAATTAACGGAACACCTATAAAGAAATTCGTTTCATATCACATGAGCAAAAGCGGAATAACAGGCACTTTGCAACTTAACGACTTAAATCTTGTACAAATAAATACTGAACAATCCTCAGATGGATCTGTAAACCATTTAAGAGCAGATAATTATTATGTAGATCAGTTTTCATGCGTAATGCATGGGTATAGTTATTATAGACTCACAAATATGCACGGGACCAGTGTAATTACGGGATGCGTCACAAAAAGCTGGCTCTATGAGGGAAGAGAGGTTTTTGAATATGTACCTTTTACTTTATCACCAGGAGCATGGAAAATATTTGGATGCTTTTTTGTAACACCCAGCCAGCCTATAACCTTTAAAATTTGTTCCTTTTATGGCAATGTACAGAAGTGTACATGTTCTGGTAAATAGGCTAAACGGAGAAGCACTTTTTAATTCTTTAAAGTTAAAGTAGTATTAAATTAAAAGATTATGGGACAAATAGATTTAAATTCAGCAACTGAATATCAAACAGCCATATAAACTACAGATCTGCTTAAGATTGAAAACATTCCATTAGGTGCTCGTCTGTGACGAGTACCTATTTATATTTTTAAACCAAATAAAGCGTTTGCAACACCGCCACACAAGAACAAGCACTTATTCGAAAACCCGTTTTGTATTTAATGATAGACTAATCCAAAAATAGAACTTAATTTAGTCCCAAACTACAAACAGCAGCAGAACGGTGGTGTAAAAAACAAAATTCAAAAAAAGTACAAAATGGAAATACGTTTATTGGTTTTAAGAACAGGCGACACAAAAAAACTATCCGATTTTTACAGCCTGTTCGGATTGACTTTTGAGTACCACCAACACGGAAATTCGCCATTTCATTATGCTGCGGCTATCGGAAAAACAGTTTTAGAAATTTATCCTTTAACAAAGAGCCAGACCGAAGCAGACAAAAACCTAAGATTAGGCTTCGGTATTGACAATTTCGAGGCCACAATTCAAAAATTAACCGCCTTAGAAATCGTATTTGCATTCCCTCCTACACAAACAGAGTTTGGGTTTATGGCTGTAATTGAAGATTTTGAGGGTAGGAAAATTGAGTTGTATAAAAATATTGAATTGAAACAGGAAACAATCTAAAATAATCATTACAACTCACAATCGTCTGGTACTGCTATGCGACGAGTCCCTACTTACATTTTTGAACTAAATAAAGCTTTTTCGCGGTCTTTTAGAAGGTAACTTTTACTAAACCTCTTTACAAACGCTACATTTATAGTTCATTTTTAAGAAGGACTCGTTGCAACCGAGTACTAGTTTAGACACTATAACCTATTTTCTTTTAATTCTTTTATAAATTCACTTCCTCAAAATCATACATCTCAGACATATAATCCATCAAAGTGTCATTTTCAGTGGTCGTACATATACTGGTTAGTGGCATTATCATTGAATCCTCAAAATAACAATTGATACCATCGTTCCAAATTGTCAAGTAATCCATTGCTATAAAATCTGTAATGGCTTCTGGATATTTCTCGGCAAACGTTTTTGCGTCATGTAAAATCCAAAATTTGTTTTTGTTTTCTTCAAATGCTAATGGAATTATATATATTGATTCCGTTTCCATTTCATCTTTAATTTGATTATAAAAATCAACTTTACATTGATACAATTTACCATGATTTAGTTTAAAAAATGGTGTTTTTAGATTACATAAGCTTTCGAATTCCTCATTTGTTTCTGCCCCATAATCGTCGTCATATTGGTTTAGTAGATTCCCATTTTCATCCCATTCGGAATCACAGTCCGGACATTCGTAATAAACTCCGTTATGATACGCATTTTCATTGTCACAAAAGTGACAGGTACAATTTAAATCCATAATCTTTTATATTTTATGTTCCTTGAGCCAACATAATCAAAATATCTTGCCTTTTAGGATAGTTTTACTTTTTCTTTAAAACTCTTTAATTTTTCAAGTTTTACATTTTTAGTTACTTTAGTTGCATTTTTCAACTCCTGTATTTCCTTCAACAACTCCCTCGCATCACCATCACTATCCAATTGTTCTGTCAATTCACCTTTAAAAGCTTTATGCAAAATAGCTTGTGGCAATGTATCTATTTTTTGTTTTAAGGTTTCGTATTGTTTTTCAATGGCATCGGCTTTTGCAAATAAACTTTCTACACGGGAAACAATTTCTTGTTGTTCTTCCAATGGTGGTACTGGAAATGCTACATCAAACAAAATCCCAAGATTAATATTTTTCTGAGCAGTGGCTGGAGCGTAATGTTCTAAATCTTGTTGAATAGTATTGAAATAAAACATTGCGAATTTTGAGGAATAAGAATTTTCAAAAGGCAAATAACCGACCACGCTATCAGGAAAACACGCATCAAAATCTAAAATTCCTGTCTCTGCAATATTTGCAGCAATTGTAATGCATAATGTCCCTTTAGGAAACAATCGGCTTTGAGCTAATCCAAACTCACTGTATGTGTTTTTGTAGTTAGTAATTAGTCCATTTGATCTTGATATTTCTCCAGTTTGAATAAAGGGAAAATCTCCTCCAAATAATTTCTCATCATTTCTTGGTCTATGTTTTGATTTACCTCTTGTGAGTTCACCAAAATTTTGTAAAAGCCCAAAAGTCCATGATTCATCCACTTTATAAGGATGGTCAAGCATTTTATATTCTAATCCTGGTAATTTTCGAAATGTTTTTTCTTTTCTTAATTTAATTACTCTTTTAAGAAAATCTTCGCCACTTTCTAAATCTTTCCCTTTCCTCCATTCCTCAGTCAACTTCCCAGTAACCGCCTGCGTCAAAACCTGCTGTCTAAAATTTTTAAGCAAAACAGGAATTTTCTCCATACTGGTTTTTATCGTTTCCAGTTGAGCAAAAAGTGTATCTAACTTGGCTACGATGCGGTTTTGTTCTGTAAGTGGTGGGAGAGGGATTAACGTATCTTTTAGTATTGCTTGGTTGATGTTTTTTTGTGCAACACCTTTTCCGTATTCCGAAATTGAATTTGATAAATCAATAAGAGAATAAGTTAAATATTTATCATCAATAAATTTTGATGGTGTTATTCCTGCAATGGCTTGGTTAGTTGCGGCATCAATGTTTAAAATTCCTATTTTTCCTAAAGTTGCAAATATTGTGAATAATATTGTTCCTTTTGGAAAAATCCTTGCAGATGAGTTTTTTAAACCTTCTTCAGTAATAAATTCAGTAGTTTCATCAACATATATTTCTTTAATATCTGAAATTTTCACCCAAGGAATATTTCCATTCCAATAATCTTTGTTACTCCGTGAAGGTGTTCCACCACTTTGAACTTGAGCTAAATTACCCAAACAAGTTTCTACCCAGTTTTTCGGCATTTGCTTATCCATTATTTCAATTCTTTAATCATCGCATTCAATTGCTCGGTAATACTTTGCAATTCCAAAAGAGCTTCTTTAGCAATATCAATAGGTTCGCCTAGATCGTCTGAGTTTGTTAAAGAGCTATCAGCAATTAAACCCAAGTCTAAACTGAAATTCTTTTTCTCAATTTCGGCACGGGAAATACTCTGCCATCTTTCGTCTTTTATGGTTTTTCTTTTTTCATCAGAAACCAAACCATCATAGTCTTTTTCAACTTTATCAAATGGTATTCCGCCTGTGTAAGCTAAAACAAAATCTTCAAAAGCTTTTTCGGTAAAAGGAGTTCGTTTTCCGTAGCTTGGTGCATTGGTGCGCATATCATAAAACCAAACGTTTTGGGTATTGTTGGTTTCTGTTTTTTCTCTGGTAAAAAACAGTACGTTAGTTTTTACACCAGCTGCATAAAAAATGCCGGTTGGTAATCTTAAAATGGTATGCAGGTTGCATTTGTCCATTAAGTCACGACGAATTTTTTGTCCGTCACCATCTTCAAATAAAACGTTGTCAGGTAAAACTACTGCAGCTCGGGCTTTTCCATCTTTTTTTAAACTACGATAGATATGCTGTAAAAAGTTAAGTTGTTTATTACTTGTCGGGAATGTAAAATCATCACGTGTTGGTCGATCACCACCTATTTTTGTACCAAACGGAGGATTGGCCAGCACACCGTCAAAATCTTTCAGGCTTTTGCCAAATTCGGTTAAAGTATCATTTAGATAAATAGTACTTTCCATTCCGTGTAAACGGGCATTCATCAACGCCAGTCTGTGTGCATCAGGAACTAATTCTACACCGGAAAAAGCCTGAGTGGTTTGAAAATGCCTGTCTTTTTCAGATAAATGAAAATAACTGTCTGTTTTGCTTCTTAAATAATGATCGGCAGAAATCATGAATCCAAAAGTTCCGGCAGCAGGATCAGTCCAGCGTTCACCAACTTTTGGTGCCATCAAATCGACCATGATATTAATCAATGGCCGAGGAGTAAAGTATTGACCAGCGCCGCTTTTCTTTTCGCCGGCATTTTTTTCTAAAAGGCTTTCGTAAATGTCTCCCATAACATCACGATCGTCTTCCTCATACCAGTCGAGTTTATCGATTGCTGTGATAAGGGAACGAAAGTTTACAGGTTTACGTAAACTGGTAGAGGCGTTGCTGTATATTTCTTTGATACTGTTACTTTCGGTTTTGGTACTTACAGTTGCTAAGAATTCACGATATTTATTAAAACTAACCAAAGGATCATGTTCGTTTACAAAATATTGCCATTGGTATTCATTCGGAATTTTGTCATCAAAACCTTTTACTTCACTTAATTTTAGAAAAAGAATATAGGTCAGTTCGTTCAGGTATTCGTGATAGGTAACACCATCATCGCGTAATACATTACAAAGATTCCAGAGTTTATTGGCTATTTCTTGTGCGCTCATTTTATGTTTAATTCTAAATATTAATTTTTGTTGTTGATCAGATTGACTACCAGTTTGACCATAATATCTTTTTCTTCTGATTTGCTTTCGGCTATCATGATAGTAATTGCTACCAGGGCGTTGTCACCAATTCTTTTGTTTCCTGAATCGTTTAAGAGTATATTGTTTATATCTAAAAAGTAAACAAACAGACCGGCTGCGATTCTTTTATTTCCATCCGAAAAAGAATGATTTTTAACAATGAAGTAAAGCAAATTGGCGGCTTTTTCTTCAATGGTCGGGTACAAATCTACGCTATCAAAAGTTTGATAAATAGTTTCGAGTGAACTTTTAAAGGACTGATCTTTCTCGTTTCCAAATAAATCCCCGGCATTCTGATAGTTACGCCAGATATTAATTTGTTCAATAGCATAATCGTAATGGAGTTTCTGAACTTCTTTTTGTTCAGATATACCTTCATCAATGGTTAAATTTTGATGATCGTACTTATCTAAGGTTTCGAGTGCATAAGCATATTGCTCAATTACGCCCAAAATTCCTTTGGCTTCTGTTGAAGTTAAGTTTTCTATATTGCCGGCGTTCGCAGCGAGTTTGATGACTTTTTGTAAATCGGTATATTTATAGTTAAGTTCTTTTAATCGTGTTTCGTTTAACGCATAGCCGTTTACTAAATAGTCTTTTAATCGTTGGGTCGCCCATTTGCGAAATTGAGTTCCCCTAATAGAATTAACCCTATATCCTACTGAAATTATAGCATCAAGATTGTAATGAAGAACCTCTCTTTTTACTTCTCTATTTCCTTCTTTTTTAACTTGTGCAAATTTTGCACAAGTTGCATCTTCATCAAGTTCTCCGGTTGTATATATGTTTTTAATATGTTTTAGAATAGAAGTTCTATCTGTTGCAAATAAATCAGCTAACTGATATTGATTTAGCCAAACAGTCTCATTATCAAATTTAACCTGTAACTGAACTTGATTTTCTTCGTTATTGTATAAAATAATATCACTCATTAAGCTGTGTATAAATTTTCATTAAGTGTCGCCAGAATATTTTCTAAGTCATTTTCGAAAATTTTATTCAATCTGGTAAATCCGCCTTCTTGTTTAAAAGGACTGGAATCTAAATCTGCTTTTGTCAGTACTGTTTCTACTAATAATTGATTTTCAAAACGATCCAGCCATTTCAACTGAATCGTATTCCATGAACGGCTCTTTTTTATTTTGTTAACGGCATTCCTAATACGTTCCTCGTGACTTACTAAATCAGTATCTAAAGCTAATGTTCTGATGAAAGAGATAATATCGGCTGCCAGATCCTGATTTTTGGCATTTTTCCAGGCTGTAGAAAGTGTGATTTCATTATAGCCTTTTTGATCTAACAGTAGTTTGAGTTCTTTTAGTGATTTACGATCCAATTCTGACGGCTTTGTGCAAATGGTTTTTAAAGCTACTATCTGATTGCGGTTTTCTTCGATAAATTTTTTAAATCCGTCAATATAATCTTCCGGCTTTTCTGCTTTTCCATAACCGCGTTCTATTCCAATAACTTCATCCAGATGGTCAGAGACTAGCTGCATCTTTGGCTGGTATATTTTTTTGTCCAGAAAATCCCAGAGGCTGGTATAATTAACCAATATTTTTTTGATGTCTCCATTTTCAATTTGCAAAAGATTTTCAATAAATTCTTCAGGAGTTTCACCTTTAGCCAAATACATGAATTGTTCGATCTGACCTTCGTTTATCTGTTTCTTTTTGCGCTGCAATTTGGCAACGATTTGTTCCAGTTGCTTTTTGGCACGTTCCGGTGTGTCAATATATTCTAACTCTTCGATAAGCTGTTGAAAAGAAACAGAAGGATTAGAAACCGTTTTCATCTGAGTATAATCTTCTAAAGCTTCATACACACGAACAGCATCATAAATTTTAAAATACTGCTTGTCAATTTCTTTGCACAATCTTGTGGCTCTTCCGAGCATTTGTTCAAAAAGGATACGGGAACGCACTCTTCGTATAAATACTAAATTGCAAATTTGCGGAACATCTATTCCAGTAGTCAATAAATCTACAGTTACTACGATGTTGGGAAACTTTTCATTTTTAAAACGTTTGGTTAAGTTTTCTACATCATAAACACTCCCCGTAAGTTTTTGTATAGAATCTTGTGGAACTTCAACCCCAATTGCTTCGAATTCTTCAAATAATAATTGTACAATCAAATTAGCGTGACTTTCACGAACAGCAAAAATCAATGTTTTTTCATCACTCTCCGGATCCAGATTTTTTACGAGTTCTTTAATGACAGCACGATTGAAAGATTCTGTAATTACCAGTTTATTGAATTGTTCAATTTCGATATGCAGTTCATCTTCTAATGCTGCCAGTTCTTCGATTTCGTTGGTTTCAGCATTTAAAATTTTAGGTTTTTCGCCCTTTTCCCATAATATTCCTTCTTCACTCAGTCTGGTTTTTATGATAAAAGGCGGTTCATGATCCGTTAAAAACCCGTCAATAACAGCTTCACGATACGAATAATTGTGTACAGGTTTACCAAAAATTTCAGTTGTATGAAGAGCAGGAGTTGCAGTTAATCCAACAATATAAGCATTGAAATATTCAATAACTCGTTTATATTGTCCAACATAATCATTTTCGTCTTTAAAAGTTAAATCTTCTTCATTAATTTCTTTATCTAAATTATAACCTCTGTGTGCCTCGTCAATAATAATACAGTCATAAGTATCAACTGGTAAAATATTATTTTCTGAATAGAATAATCTTTTTACCATACTTTGTACAGTAGCAAAATGAAGCCGCGTGTCAGATTCCGGAATGACATTCTTCATTTCTTCCATTTTATAAATGTTAGCAAATGTATTGATGTCTTCTACCTTATTATCTTTGAAACTTCCTAAAGCCTGGCTGGCCAATAATCTTCGATCCGTTAAAAACAATATGCGTTTAAAACGATCTGATTTAATCATTCTGTAAACAAAACCTATAATTGTTCTTGTTTTTCCAGTTCCTGTTGCCATAACCAAAAGAGAACGTTTCTCATCGGGATTATTGATGATTTTGTCCTCAACAGCTTTTATTGCATCAATTTGATAGTAACGTAATGCTAAACCATTAGGATCTTGTAAATAATCATAACCATTTTGTTCTAATCTAACATTTGCTTCATCAACATCTCTGTTGAATAATTCAACTATTCCTTCGGGAGAAATCCAGCCTTTTAATGCATTCGCTCTGTTACGTTCTTTTCGGACATCCAAAAACCAAATACCACTTCTGGTTTTTATCTGCTCCAAATAAGTACGCCCATTTGTAGAAAATAAAAATGGAACTTTAAAAGAATTCCATTGTCCTAATGTTTTGAAATTTGGTGAAATTTCTATGCATTCAGCATAAATTTTAGATTGATGTAAATCGGTCGAAATATCTGTGGCGTATTTCTTAGCTTCTACAATTCCATACAATTCTGTTCCAACAAAGAGTGCATAATCAGCCCATTTGCCATTGCAAGGCCATTCTGCAATCGCTTTATTTTTGCCTTTTTCAGGAAGTGTTTTATTGTTTTTATAATTAATAGTAAAAGAATCACATTCCCAGCCTGCATTTGAAAGCTGTTTGTCAATTAATAACAATCTGGTTTCTGCTTCGTCAAGATTGATCTTGCCCGCATTTTGATTAGATTTTGCTTTTCGGGTTGAAATTACAGCAGGAGAATCATTTAACGATGCAATTTTGTTTTGATAATCTATGACTTCTTTTGAAAGTTTGCTTAATTCGTTGTTTAATGTTTCAACAGTTATCGCATGGTCATTTTCAGGAAGGATATAATTTTCTCTTTCTAAAAAAGTATTTTCATAAGTTTCATAAAACCATCGGGCTAACTGATAACATTTTTTCAGAACAAATAAAGCTTCCCTTTCAGAACTATTTCCATCATGAGTTGCTCTGTTTCCAGATTTTCTAATAGAATGAAATATATCTTTTACAACTTCTGGTATAGAATTACTATAAAATAATTGGTTTATACGTTCTGCCTGATTACCATCAAAAGCGCTTAAATTTTCAAATTGCCAGATTAAAACCGCCATTTTTTCTGAAAATAAACGTGATTTGGCTAATGACGAACTTGGATCCATGTAATATAGCTTTTCTGCTAATTCACTAATTGTGAAAAGCTCTGGATAGTTATTCCGTAGAAATGAAAATTTTGATTCCATTATTGTAAAAAGATTGGTTTTATTTCTTACAAACGTATAAGTATACAAACATAATGAAATGATTTGGAATGTAATTGTGTAAAACTACCACGGTTAAAAACTTTAAATGCAGTTATGAAATTAGTCCGAAAAAGAAAAAAGAGACCCGAAAGTCTCTTGTGAAATTATATCCTTTTATAAATATTATTTCGAAATTAATTTTTCAAGCCTTGCCATCATCTCATCTTTCTCCTTCAACATCCTTTCATACAAAGCAATTTTTTCTTCGTGAAGCTTTAAAATTTCTTGCAATGGATTAACATTATAAGTACCACCAGAATTACCGATGAATGCTTCATCATGAAAAGTATTAGAAATAATATTTATCGCCTGCTCCTCATCAAAATTCTGAAAAGCTTCCACAGGAATTTTTAATACTGCTGAGATTTGTTTCAACAGACTATCCTCAATTACATCTTTCTGCTCCAGCATAGAAATTTTCTTTTGATTCCAGTCTTCTCCCAGATCATAAGCCAATGCCTCCTGCTTGATGTTAAGCATTTCTCTGAAACGCTTTACGTTTCTTCCCTGATGTATTTTTTGTTCCATATCGAGTACAATTTCTGAAGGCTCAAAGATAAAGCCATCTGCATTAAATAGTGTGAATTTCAAAGATAAAAAAATATCCGTAAAATATCCCTTTGTCAGATAGTATATCCAAATCAGGAATAGTTTATCCTTTTGAAAGAATAGAACTTCGTTCGTGAATCGTAAGCTACTCACTATGAAAAATAATAAAAACAGTAAGAGAGAAAAAAGGCTCATAATAACGCCTGAACAGGCAAAGACCGCATTGAATATGTTTTTGCAGCATCCGGAAAAAATGAAACTCGAAAAAGGAATTGCAGCACTGCTCGAAAAACTCAAAAATCCCGGTGTCAATAGAATATTCGACAACTATCCCGACCTTTTACAGCAATACGACTTAGAAGAACTGCTTTCAGGCAATCTGGAAATCCCTGATACTAACAAACAGGACGTCAAAACAGCAGGAATTCTTTCGTGCCTGCAGGTACTAATATACTTTTGTTATGACCTAAAAGAAAACCCAAATCCGGCTCATCATCAGTTTGATAGTCTTCGGTATATTTTAAAATCGATCACCGCCTCAGAGTTCATAAACGAATTGCTCCTTATAGTGATCACAGTCACAGGAGTAGACTATTATAAAAAGTATCGGCAAAAAATACAGCACTTCAATTTTGAAACACAAAACGCCATATTGCTGGAGAGTGACCCTGAACTGCAGGAACACTTTGACCTGATGGTTTGGTTTGCAATGACCAGGCTGTTTACAGAATCAGTATATGTCTATTTCAACGATCCAGACCAAAATCATAAAACCACAACAGCATGAAAACAGCAGCAAAACTTTCATTCCCAAAACTCCAAAACGAATATATAGCAAACATTCTGCGCCAGTTGGTCAGTCAGCACAGCATCGTTCAGGTCTTTTTTACCGGAGAGCCTTCGCCCCTGTTTTCACAACTCATCATCCATACCGAAAAAAATACCTCTGTCCAGGAGCTTCGGCAGAGCAAATGGGTAGCCAAAATGAAAACCCAGTATCAGATCAATGTGTGTTTTATCTATTCTTCAAAACTGCATCGTCAGTATGCTTTAGGAGCGCCTTTCACAGCGTTTTACTGCCGTCCGTCTGCTGTGATCTATCAAAATAAAGAATTAGAAGAGGCTATTTTCAGTACAGGAGAATGGAAAAAATACAAGAAGAAGTTGAATGCTTATCAAAACAATTTTTACCACGATCACGAACTTCAGAAATGGCAGATTAAAAACCTCATGGCAGAAGGCGCCTCAAACAGTGTTTTTACCTCCTATGCCAGACTGCTGGAACATGACATCGAATGTTTAGAAGGACTCTATACCGGAAACATTTGCAACACCCTAAGCCTCGACGAAAGAATCCGGAACCTGACCGCATGCATTCCCGAAATTCAAAAATACTTCGTCCAAACCAACCGGAACCAATATTTCCTGACAGCCCTTTTTGAAAAAGCAAAACAAGCAGCCTCAGAGAATGATGCAATCTACAAAGACGAAATGTATCAGGCAGTGGAAACCACCGAACAAAATCTCCTTCGCCTGATCACAGAACGCTTTGCCGAATTAAAAAAAAGAATCAAAAAAGAATCATCCAAAAAACAAGAGCTTCCCCCTCAAATCGATAAGAAACCAAAAGACAGCATACTTGACACCGCCGTCGAAAATATTCTAAATTCGGTAGAAGTCGAGCAAATTTACGCTTATCATCAAATCACCTGGGGCGAAAAAACAACCTATTACCTGCTGCTTATTGCCGATACCGTTGGCAACGAAAAAATAAGAGCCCTAACCCACTCCCTCAAAAGCAAAATGGGCGACCAATACGATTTTGTACTGTTAAGTCACAGCCGTTACTGGATCCAGAAAAATCTGTATCAGTATCAGCATTTCTTTTCCGATATTATTCAGGAGCAGAACCTCATCTGGTCATCTGCCCCGTACCATCCAGAGTTGCATTGGGAAGTACCCTTCGAACCCTCTCACGCCGATTTGTATTTTCACTATAAAGCAGCCAAAAATGTGGCTTTACAGTTTTTTACAATAGCCGGCAATCCCAAACAAAACTACCAGGGTTTAGACTACCTGTTTGC
The DNA here is from genome assembly GCF_038290035.1 of Flavobacterium calami. Taxonomy (NCBI): domain Bacteria; kingdom Pseudomonadati; phylum Bacteroidota; class Flavobacteriia; order Flavobacteriales; family Flavobacteriaceae; genus Flavobacterium; species Flavobacterium calami. The sequence goes on along the minus strand of NZ_JBBYHS010000013.1, from coordinate 79,995 downwards.
ATTGTTTTTTCTGTCGTTTTGCAGAACCTATATTTTCGTCAAAACATATTACCTGCCCCATTACCTGTCCGCTCAGTGCTTATGGCAGCTGTGCAGCTACGCAGGCCCCGGCATAAGAAAATACCATTACCTGCTCGAACAATTCCCGACAGACATTTTTCTTTATACAGACAAACACATGACCCTCCACCACAGGCTGTCAAAACTAGACAAAGAACAGGTAGTCCAAATGAACCTCATCGTCGAAAAACTAATCTTCGAATTACACCATCTGGTCATTGAAGACAAATTAATATACTTTGAAAAAGACGAAGAAGAGGAATAAACTTCAAAGCAAAGCAGAACAATTGTCACCCTGAGCGGAGTCGAAGGCTTATGAAAACAAAAAGCCTACGATACCGTATCATAAATCAAACCAAACAAGCTACAATTGTCATCCTGAGCGGAGTCGAAGGCTTATGGAAACAAAAATCCCTCGATATCAAAATCCTGAATACAAACACAATCATCCAGTTATCTAAAAAAATTATTCATCATTTACTCCTTTAAAAACGGACCTTTTTAAAAATTAAAAGAAAATTCTTAAAGAATAAGTCAATATTCAAAAACCGCACATCATAAAATTTCGTTAATACTAAAATACATGTTATTAACCGATAAAAACTTTATTATGAAAAACGAAGTTAAAATTCAGGAAGTCAACCCAATCCTGGACAGCAGAAGGAGCTTCCTTAAGCTCAGCGGACTTACAATGGTTACCGCAGGTTTGGTTTTGGCTGGCTGCAGCGACAACGATAATGACGATATGCAGGATAATTCCCTGCCTGGAATAAAAAATGGAATATTTGATTTAGGTTCCGGAGATTTTGGAGTCCTAACCTATGCCTATGCCCTCGAACAATTGGAAGCTGACTTTTATACCAAAGTCGTAAACTCCTCCAATTTCAACACCACATTTAATGCCACAGAACGTGAGGTATTAACAGATTTGTATCATCACGAAGTGGTTCACAGAGATTTCTTTAAAGCAGCTTTGACTCTTGCACTTCCTGATCCGGGCACACAATTACTTCCTTCCTTAGCTTTTAACTACGGCTCATTAAATTTCAACAGCCGAAATGAAGTCCTTGCGACTGCAAAGGCACTTGAAGATACCGGTGTGGCGGCGTACAATGGAGCAGGGAAACTTATCAAAAGTGCCGATTATCTCCTGTTGGCAGGTAAAATTGTTTCTGTTGAAGCCAGACACGCTTCGGCAATTAGAAGCTTAATCAATCCAAATTCTAAGGATTTTGCAGGTGATGATATTGTAAGCGCTTCTACAGGTTTAGATGCAGCTTCTAACCCTTCCAAAATTCTTCCGGTTGCCGGAGGATTTATCACCACAAAATTTACTGCAAAATATTTGCCTTAATGCTAACCGTTAAAACTAGAAATTATGAATATTTTAAAATTTATAGAATCCTTCACAGATGATAATGCAATGAGAACCACCACCTCCCGAAGAGACAGTTTCTCACAATTTGGAAATATCGGTAAAAATCTGGCGTTCGCTTCAATTCCGTTTGGTCTGTCGGCACTTGCCAGTAAGGCAATGGCTAAAGATATAACCGCGACTCCTGCAACTCCAATCGGGGCACTTCAGTTTGCCCTTACATTAGAATACCTTGAAAATGAATTTTATGCTATGGCCTTAGATCATGGAGTAATTCCGGCATCTGAAAACGGCGGACGTGATTTAAAAGTCTTTCAGCAGATTGCGGATCATGAGGCAGATCACGTCAAATTTTTAATAGCGGGTCTGGGCGGAACAGCCAGCGCAAACTTTGTTCCAAAACCTACCTTTGACTTTACTGTCGGCGGGGCATTTGATCCCTTTAATGACTATCCGACATTTCTCGCATTGGCACAAGCTTTTGAAGATACCGGAGTAAGAGCATACAAAGGCCAGGCAGCCAATTTAATTACAACACCTGATTTACTAACTGCTGCATTACAAATCCATTCCGTAGAAGCCAGACACGCCTCTGAAGTCAGAAGACTTCGCGGTCTCAAGGGATGGATTTCTAACGCAGAAAGAGGAGCCGGCATGCCTCCGGCAACACAGGCCGTTTATGACGGAGAGGGCGTAACGATACAGGCCGGATTCAATACCGCTACGGCCTTTGGAGCAGCAGCAGGATCAGAAGCTTATGATGAACCCTTAACAACACAACAGGTAGTAGACATCGCCAATATATTTATTGTTTAATAAAAACTAATCATCTTATAAAACCATCTTTGCTGACAAAGTAGAGATGGTTTTTTATATAAATAAACAAGGTGAAAAATAATTTTAGAGCCAGCTTACACCTTTTTCATCCTGAAAAATTTTGGATGGGTCAGAATTATAATAAAAAATTTAACCATGAAAAAACAGCTGTATAGTAAGTTTAGGATTAAGAATTACAGGTGTATAGCTAAAACAGGATTTATTTAATAATCTGTATAGTTATTTTAGGACGGGTCACCCAAATCAAGCTCATTTGCAATCAGAGAACTTGAAGAAGCGATGGAAGAATTATAATAAAAAATTTAACCATGAAAAAACAGTTGTATAGTAAGTTTAGGATTAAGAATTATAGTTGTATAGCTAAAACAGGATTTATTTAATAATCTGTATAGTTATTTTAGGACGGGTCACACTATATAGCAAAGCCATAGATAAAGCATGGATAAAGCATAGATAGTGCATGGATAATGCATGAAAACCAACACCCGTTTTCAAATATAAAAAAGAACACTTACTCATTTCTTATGGTTTAATTTATCATTTTCCCACACAGTCGGATTTTGTATAATATAATCCGCTATTCTTTGATATTCAAAATCATTTCTGACAATGTGGTCGTGATAATTCGGTTGAAAAAAATGATTTTGTTTGTTGTATTTTGGTATTGGTAAATGATGTTCGTCAATATAATCGTCAATTTTGGTATTTACCCCCGATTTAAATCCCGCAATAAATGATGATATGGATTTGGGTAATCGGACGGGGCGATTCGGTTTTATTGATTGCCATTGTAGAACCGCACGGCCGTGCGGTTCTACGTCGTACCCGTACGGTTGTACGTTATCCCCCTGCGATTCCACATTGTGGCCGTGCGATTGTACGTTATCAATCAAATCGTTTGATTCATTGCCGGGATGACATATTTCCACAATCATATGCAAATGGTTGGGCATAATAATATATGCGTGCAAAAACAATTCATTGCGAATTTCAAATGATTTCAAAAATTCATTCTCTACAATTTTACCCATTTCGGATAATTTAATTTCCCCGGCGATAATATCACCCAAAATACATTCCCTGTTTTGGGTAACAATGGTAAGAAAATATAAAGCGTTTGAAGAATAATCCCAATTGCGTAATCGGTGTGAACCTATTTTATATTTATTCCTGAATTTATCCATTTCAAAAGATAGTCTGTGAAAATAAATAAATTATATAAATCCTACAATCATTTATCTTACAAATCCTGATTGAAGTACTATATTAATGGATTAGTTGAGAGTTTGGGATTCAGTAAAAAGATTAGAGAATCTGAGAAAATATTAATCCATAAACAATAAACCCATGAGTTTAGGGAATAAAAAAACTCCAAAATCGCAAGACTTTGGAGTTTTGGGTAATTTTTGTGGGGAGAGCAGGATTCGAACCTGCGAAGTTCACACAGCAGATTTACAGTCTGCCCTCGTTGGCCGCTTGAGTATCTCCCCAAATTCGAATGTCAATCTAAAATTCATCGACACTCGGAAAATCGTAAAAAAAACTCCTTAATTTCTTAAGGAGTTTTTGGTGGGCGATGAGGGGTTCGAACCCCCGACCCCCTCGGTGTAAACGAGGTGCTCTGAACCAGCTGAGCTAATCGCCCTATTTTATTAGGCTGCTATCATTTCGTGATTGCGAGTGCAAATATACACCTAGATTTTGTATTTGCAAGTCTTTTTTATGAAAAATATCAAATAAAATTTTCAAATAGCTTTAGAGCACTATTTTTCAGCTTCTTAAAAACCAAATAAAATCGGGTCTTATCTTAGCGTTTAGTTAAAAAACGAAATCCCGAAAGCTAATTTTAATTATTCCTTTTGTATTCACTTGCTATAGTCATACATTTGCATACCTTAATTGTATACTCAAATGGCAAGATATCAGGAAAATGATTTACCAAAAGCTAAATTAGACGCTAACTCCCTTCAAAAAGCAATCCGAATTTTTAAATATGCTAAAAACCACAAATGGAAATTCTTCCTGGGTTTAGTTTTTTTACTCTTAACCAGTGCCACTGCCCTCGCCTTTCCGAAATTAATGGGAATGCTGGTAGACTGTGTGACCAATAAAAATCTTGACAAAGCAAACGAAATTGCCATAGCTCTTATGGGAATTCTGGTTTTACAGGCGGTTTTCTCCTTTTTCAGAATTTCTCTTTTTGTCAATTTTACGGAGAATTCATTATCAAATATTCGTTTTGCGTTGTATGAAAATCTGGTAAAACTTCCAATGTCTTTTTATGCTCAAAAACGTGTTGGGGAATTAAACAGCCGAATCAGCGCTGATATTTCACAATTGCAGGACACTTTTACCACCACAATTGCTGAGTTTTTGCGTCAGTTTATTTTAATTATTGGCGGATTTATCATCTTAGGAAGCATCAGCCCGAAATTAACTTTGATGATGCTCGCCATCGTTCCGGTTGTAGCCGTAGCTGCGGTTATCTTCGGAAGGTTTATTCGTAAATACGGAAAAAAAACGCAGGACAAAGTAGCCGAAAGTCAGGTCATTGTAGAAGAAACCTTGCAGGGAATCAGCAATGTAAAAGCGTTTGCTAACGAATGGTACGAAATTCAGCGTTATAAAAACAAAATCAGAGAAATTGTAAAAATCGCGATCAAAGGCGGTCAGTACAGAGGATATTTCGCTTCCTTCATTATTTTATGCCTTTTCGGATGTGTGGTTGCCGTAGTATGGTACGGAATTACCTTAACGATAAAAGGTGAAGTTGAAGGCGTGGGTGATCTGATTTCGTTTGTACTGTATACCACTTTTATTGGTGCTTCTTTTGGCGGTATTGCCGAAATGTATGCTCAGATTCAAAAAGCGGTGGGTGCTACAGAACGTGTTTTTGAATTACTGGAAGAAACACCTGAAGCCATCAATGCAAACCCGAAAGCCCTTCCTGTAGAAAAAATAAAAGGAAACGTAGCTTTCAAAAATGTGGCTTTCAGTTACCCGTCAAGAAAAGAAATTCAGGTATTAAAAGAGGTTAATTTTAATGCCGAATTTGGTCAGAAGATTGCACTTGTCGGTCCGAGTGGCGCTGGAAAATCGACTATTTCTTCGTTACTATTACGTTTTTACGATATTACTTCAGGAGAAATTTTAGTGGATGGAAAAAGCATTTACGACTACGATCTTGAAAATCTTCGCGGTAATATGAGTATCGTTCCTCAGGATGTGATTTTATTTGGCGGAACCATCCGTGAAAATATCGCCTACGGAAAACCGGACGCTTCAGATGAAGAAATAATGCTGGCTGCAAAACAGGCCAATGCATTGAATTTTATAGAAGGTTTCCCTGAAAAATTCGAAACACTGGTGGGAGAACGCGGTGTGAAATTATCAGGAGGGCAACGTCAGCGTATTGCAATTGCAAGAGCTTTATTAAAAAATCCGAGTATTTTAATTTTGGACGAAGCAACATCTTCTTTAGATAGTGAAAGCGAAAAACTGGTTCAGGAAGCTTTAGAAGTTTTGATGGAAGGCAGAACAAGCATTATTATTGCACATCGCCTTTCGACGATTAGAAATGCTGATAAAATCTTAGTTTTAGATAACGGAAAAATCACCGAGGAAGGAACGCATCAGGAACTCATTAATCTTGAAAACGGTATTTATAAAAACCTGAGTAATCTTCAGTTTAGCAATTCTTAACAAGTTTTGAAAATCGATAATTTAAATGCAATAAGACTATAATGTTTTATTGCATTTTTTTTAAGCTTGTCTGATATTGGTTTAATAAAGATATTGTCCGGCTGAGCGGAGTCGAAGCCCTTTCGAATAGACAAGCCTTCGACTAATTTTATCCTGAGCGAAGCCTAATAAACTCAGGATAAAGCTTGTACAAAAGAGATATTGGGTAGAATAACTCATTGTAGTTTTACCCCTAAAGTCCTAGCCCTGATCGTAACGGCATCCTGTTGTTGCGGGGTTCGCAACAACAGATATAGTGGAGAGCAGGATGAGCTCCTGAAAATTATTATAAAAAAAGAACATTTAGATTAAACCTTTTTTCAAAACAGCTGTCTAACCTTGTCAGGCTTAAAAACAGTTGTACATACAAGTGTTAAATAACCATTAAGCCCTTTTGTATTCGCACCAAAAAGCTAATTTTGTGCAGTTACTAATTCAATACCTAAAACATTTTTACCTTAATTTTATGAAAGTAAAAAACCTGATTTACGCCCTTATCATTATAGTACTCGGAGGTTTTATCGCTTACCGCGTGATGTCCAACAAAAAGAAAAACGAAGAATCTAAAAAATTCGGCGATAAAGACAAACCGACTGCTGTAACCGGAATTGTGGTTAACACTTCAACTTTTGACAACAACTTATCGTTATCAGGATCTATTGAAGCCAATGAACAGGTTGAAATTCACAGCGAAATTTCAGGAATTGTGGAAGGGATTTACTTTAGCGAGGGAACTTATGTAAACAAAGGTCAGGTACTTTTTAAGGTAAATGATATTGAATTGAGAGCTCAGCTGAGACAGGCTCAGACCAAAGAAGGCCTGGCAGGCGAAAATCAAAGAAGAGCTAAATTATTGTTACAAAAAGAAGCTATAAGTCAGGAAGAATTTGATGTTGCCAATGCAGATTACGCTTCCGCGAAAGCACAGACACAATTGATAAGCGCACAGATTGCCAAAACTTCTGTAAAAGCACCTTTTTCAGGAAAAATCGGTTTACGTTCTATTTCACCGGGAACTTATATTACGCCAACGGTTTTAGTAGCAAAACTGGTCAATACGGGCAAATTAAAAATCACATTCTCTATACCCGAAAAATATGCTGCTCAGGTAACTTCGGGTTCTGTTATTGATTTTTCTGTTTCAGGATCAGACAAAGTGTATAAAGCAAAAATATACGCAATCGAACCGGAAGTAGAAGTGGCAACACGTACTTTAAAAATCCGTGCCATTGCGGAAAACAGTGACGGAAAACTTTTTCCGGGAACCTTTGCCGATGTAAAACTGCCTTTAAACATCATTAAAGACGCAATCGTGATTCCATCAGAAGCTATTGTACCGATTCAGGATGGTAAAAAAGTATACATTGCCAATATGGGCAAAGCCAAAGAAATTAAAGTAGAAGCAGCCACCAGAACCGATGCTTCTGTTTTAATTCTATCAGGGTTAAAAGCAGGCGACACTTTGATAACAAGTGGTGTAATGTCTTTAAAAGACGAAGCTCCGATAAAAGTTAAAGTAAAATAAGTCTTAAAGTCTAAAGTCATAAAGTCTAAAGTTTTGAAATTTAATTTTAGAGACTTAAAATCATAAAACAAAATGAGTTTATCAACTACAAGTATAAAAAGACCTGTTTTAACCATTGTACTGAATCTTTTAATTATTTTATTCGGTTTTATTGGTTATACCTTTTTGGGCGTTCGTGAATTTCCTTCGATAGATCCGGCACAGGTTTCTATTCGTACCAATTATACCGGAGCCAATTCGGATATCATTGAATCACAAATTACCGAACCTCTGGAAAAAGCCGTAAATGCTATTGACGGAATCCGAAATATTACGTCATCCAGTAATCAGGGTAGCAGTAATATTACCATCGAATTTAACTTAGACAAAAACCTTGAAGAAGCGGCAAATGATGTTCGTGACAAGGTTTCGCAGGCTGTTCGGAATTTACCTCAGGATATTGATGCGCCACCGGTAGTATCCAAAGCTGATGCCGATAGTGAATCTATTATTTCGATGACAGTTCAGAGTGATACCCGAAGCTCACTGGAATTGAGTGATTATGCAGAGAATGTAATTTCGCAGCGTTTAGAAACCATTCCGGGCGTAAGTGGCGTTCAGATTTGGGGACAAAAACGGTACGCCATGCGTTTATGGATTGATCCGGTAAAATTAACGGCTTACAAATGTACCGTAGCCGATGTTCGTAATGCCTTAAATGCACAAAATGTCGAATTGCCTTCAGGTAAACTGACCGGAGACAATACCGAACTAACCGTAAAAACAATCGGAAATCTTTCTAAGCCGGAAGAATTCAATAACATTATCATTCGTACAGAGGGCGATAAAATTATCCGTCTGAGCGATGTTGGAGGCGCAGAATTAGGACCTGAAAATATCGAAACACAATTAACATCCTCCGGGCTTCCCATGATTGGTCTGGCTATTGTGCCAATGCCAGGAGCCAATTATTTAGATATCTCCTCCGAATTTTATAAAAAATACGAAGCCCTGAAAAAGGATTTACCGAAAGATATCAAACTAAATATTGCACTGGACAATACACTGTTTGTAAAGAAATCGGTATTGGAAGTTGCTGAAACTTTAGGAATTTCTATTCTGCTTGTAATCATCATTATTTACTTGTTTTTCAGAGACTGGGCAATTGCCTTCAGACCTTTAATTGATATACCTGTTTCCCTGATTGCTACATTTTTTATCATGTGGATGCTCGGGTTTTCCATAAATGTATTAACCCTTTTGGCTATTGTTCTGGCAACAGGTCTGGTAGTGGATGACGGGATTGTAGTTACCGAAAATATCTTCAAAAAAGTAGAAGAGGGAATGTCGCCGATTGAAGCAGCTATAAAAGGTTCTAACGAAATTTTCTATGCTGTAATTTCGATATCTGTAACCCTGGCAGCCGTATTTTTACCGGTAATTTTTCTGGAAGGTTTCGTAGGACGTCTTTTTAGGGAATTCGGCGTTGTCATTGGCTCGGCGGTATTGATTTCTGCTTTTGTATCGTTGACTTTAACACCAATGCTGAACGCTTATTTAATGAAAGGCGGCGAACAGAAAAAATCAAAATTCTACATGAAGACGGAGCCGTTTTTCGAAAAAATGAACAGCACGTATGCAGAAAGTCTTTCTAAATTTATGGATAGAAAATGGATCAGTTTTCCAATCCTGATTGCCTGCTTCGGAATCATTTATCTGTTTTTTACCATCCTTCCAAAAGAAACAGCTCCTTTAGACGACCGTAGTTCTGTGGTAATGCGTATGACAACTCCTGAAGGGTCATCTTATGAATATACGGACCGTTTTATGCAGGAGATTTCAAAATTGGTAGACGATTCTATTCCGGAGAAAAAAGTGAGTCTGGTGATTACCTCACCGGGATTTGGTTCTTCATCTGTAAACAGTGGTTTTATCAGGCTTTCGCTAAAGCAACCCGACGAAAGAGTTCGTTCTCAAAAAGAGATTGCGGATAAATTAACCAAATGGACCAAGCAATATCCGGATGCTAAAACATCTGTCATTCAACAGCCTACCATTGCGGTTAACAGACGTGGCGGTTTGCCGATTCAATACATTGTACAGGCAACAACTTTTGAAAAATTAAGAGAGAAAATCCCTGTTTTCATGGAGGAAGTCGGTAAAAGTGATGTGTTCTCCATTAGTGATGTGAATCTAAAATTCAATAAACCTGAAATCAACGTAAGTATCGATCGTGAAAAAGCGGAGAGTTTAGGGATTTCTATTATGGATATTGCCCAGACTTTGCAGCTTTCTTTAAGCGGACAGCGTTTTGGATATTTCATTAAAAACGGAAAACAATATCAGGTAATTGGTCAGTTTAATCAGGAAGACCGTTCGAAACCGCTTGATTTGACTTCTATTTTTGTAAAAAACAAAAACGGGGAATTAATTCAGATGGATAATGTGGTAAAAATTGAAGAGCAAAGTAATCCGCCTCAGTTGTACCATAATAACCGATACATGTCTGCAACAGTTTCTGCTGGTTTGGCACCCGGAAAAAGCATCAGCGATGGTATTGAGGAAATGGACCGAATTAAAGCGAAAGTTTTAGATCAGAGTTTCACCACTGATTTGAGTGGAGAATCACGAGATTTTGTCGAAAGTAGCTCCAATACTTCATTCGCCTTCGGATTAGCATTGTTGTTGATTTTCTTAATTCTGGCAGCTCAGTTCGAAAGTTTTATTGATCCGTTAATTATCATTTTAACCGTGCCAATGGCGGTTGCCGGAGCTTTATTCTCTTTATGGCTTTTCAATCAGACGTGGAATATTTTCAGCCAGATCGGTACCGTAATGTTGATTGGACTCGTAACCAAAAACGGTATTTTAATTGTCGAATTTGCCAATCAGTTGCGTGAACAGGGCAAACCAAAATTGGAAGCTATTTTAGAAGCTTCAGAAGCACGTTTACGACCTATTTTAATGACGAGTTTAGCCATCGCATTGGGAGCTTTGCCAATTGCAATGTCACTTGGAGCGGCTTCTACGAGCAGAATCGGGATGGGGGTTGTTATTGTAGGAGGAACTATTTTCTCTTTGGCATTAACGCTTTTTGTGATTCCGGCGATTTACCTGATGTGGTCGAAAGCCCGAAAACATTATCCGGAATTTGATCATATTGACGAATACGAAAAAGAAAGTATAAAATAGCGCTGAAAATCATGAATTTTAAACTTTAGAATTCCTGATTTCTGCAAAAGAAAACAAATATGAATAGTAGAAATTTATACAGCATTTTAATAATCCTCTTATTCTGTATTGGCAAAACCAATGCACAGGAAGTCCTGACTATTGAAGAGGCGATGAAAATAGCTTTAGAAAATAATTTTGAAATTAAAATTGCTAAAAACAATTCCAAAATATCTGAAACCAATGTAACGATCGGAAATGCAGGCATGCTCCCAAGTCTTACAGCCTCGGTTACAGACAACAACAGTGTTCAAAATTCATCACAGACACGTCAGGACGGGACATCTGTTTCTTTGGATAATGCCAAAAACAATAGTTTAAATTACGGCGTTAGTCTTGGCTGGACGGTTTTTGACGGAATGAAAATGTTTGCCCGATTAGACCAGCTGAAAGAACTTCAAAAATTAGGCGATTCAGAATTAAAAAGAACCATTTTGATCAAAATTGGTCAGGTGAATTCGGCTTACTTTGACCTGGTACAGCAGCAACAGCAATTGTCTGCGCTGGATACCACAATTGTGATTTCTACCAAAAGATTAGAATTAGCACAAAACCGTTTTAGTATTGGAAAAGCCTCAAAATTAGAAGTATTAAACGCTCAGGTAGATTTGAACACAGATCAGGTTACTTTATTAAGACAAAAAGAATCCTACGCAAATGCTAAAATTTTACTGAACCAGTATCTGGCACGTGATCCGAAAACCGACTTTACCGTGACCGATTCGGTTACAGTTGACAATACTTTGGTTTTGGCAGATTTGATGGATCTGGCACAAAAACAAAACCCTGCCTTAGAAGCCCAGATCATCAACAAACGAATTGCCGAATTACAGTTGAAACAAGTCAAAGCAGATCGATATCCTGTGGTAAACCTGACTTCGGGTTACAATTTTGCAGAAAGCCAGTCCAGCTTAGGATTTACCAGCCAAACCTCGTCAAGGGGTTTAAATTATGGTTTTAATGCGACACTCAACATTTTCGATGGTTTTAATCAGCATCGAAATGAAAAAGTAGCTAAACTGGAAATCGAAAACTCTCAAATTGCTATTGAACAGCAAAATATGATTTTAAATACGCAATTAAGCACTGCTTTTCAGACGTATTTAACCAATCTGGAGTTAATTAATCTGGAAGAAAACAATGAAGCAATTGCCCGACAAAACATGCAGATTACTTTAGATAAATTCAAAATTGGAACCATTACAACACTTGATTTCAGAACTGCACAGCTCAATTATGTCAATGCAAAAGTACGTTACAGCAATGCACAATATCAGGCAAAATTATCTGAAATTGCATTAAAAGAATTAGCAGGAAATATTAGTTTTTAGCTTAATTTTGCTGAAAAATATTTTTAAATGACTTCATACAATCCAAAAGACTGGTTTAGTTTTATTTTTCATTTTAGCAAAGCTGACACATTTCGAAAGTTAATTCCTGTAATGATTATTATTGGAATTTACAGTGCCGGAATCGCTTATCTGGAAATTGAATACTGGAAATTAACTGAAGACAGCCATGTCAAAAACATTTCTGTAATGCACGGTATGCTTGGTTTTGTAATATCATTATTATTGGCATACAGAACCAACACCGCCTATGACCGCTGGTGGGAAGGACGTAAAATGTGGGGAAGTTTAGTCAATAGCAGCCGTAACTTTGCTTTAAAACTTTCAGTTATTTTAACAGAAGAAAAAGACAAAGTTTTTTTTAGAAAAATGATTCCGGGATATGCTTCCATTTTAAATAAACATTTAAAAGATGAAGAAACTGGAAAACAGCTTTTTGACGACGTTGATTTAGAAATTGATCATCACAAACACAGACCGAATCAGATTGCAAAAATTATTTTTCAAAAAATTCAGGATCTTTATTCAACAAACAAGATTTCGGGAGATCAACTTATTACGCTGAATAATGAGCTAACTTCTTTTACAGATATTTGTGGTGCCTGCGAAAGAATAAAAAACACTCCTATACCCTATTCTTACAGTGCTTTTATCAAAAAATTCATTTTTATATACGTACTTACCCTTCCTTTTGGCTATGTTTTTACATTAGGCTATTTCGTAATTCCGGTTGTGGTTTTTATTTTTTATGTATTAGCCAGTTTAGAATTAATTGCAGAAGAGATCGAAGACCCGTTTGGTACTGATGCCAATGATTTACCAACTCAAAAGATAGCAGAAAACATCAAAAGACATGTGGAGGAGTTGATCTGAATCTAATTTATCACTTTAAAATTTTAGTTTATTGCCCTTTATAATTTTGATTAAGGAATTTTAGAAAACAAAAAAAATAGTTTCAAACTCCCGCAATCAATCCTTATATTTGTAACCTTATTCAAGAATACTGAAATCAACATGAAAATATCTTACAACTGGTTAAAACAATTCATTAAAACAGACTGGACATCAGAGCAAACTTCAGAATTACTTACAGATTTAGGTCTGGAAGTTGAAGTTGTCGAAAAATACCAATCAGTAAAAGGGGGCCTGGAAGGAGTTGTTGTAGGACATGTACTTACCTGCGAAAAACATCCTGATGCAGACCGGTTAAAAGTAACAACCTTAGATATTGGTTTAGAAAATCCTATTCAGGTAGTCTGCGGGGCTTCAAATGTTGCGGCTGGTCAAAAAGTACCTGTTGCTACTATTGGAACAATTTTATATGATAAAGAAGGAGGAGAATTTACTATTAAAAAAGGTAAAATTCGTGGTCAGGAAAGCCACGGAATGATTTGTGCTGAAGACGAATTAGGTCTCGGAACAGGTCATGACGGTATTATGGTTTTAGATGCTGAATTAGTATCGGGAACTCCTGCTTCAGAAGTTTTTAAAATAGTAAATGATGAAGTTTTCGAAATTGGGTTAACCCCAAATCGTGCTGATGCCATGAGTCATTTTGGTACAGCACGCGATTTAAGAGCCGGAATGCTGCAGCGTGGTATAAACGTAGAATTGATTACGCCTTCTGTAAGCAATTTCAGAGTTGACATGCGTACTTTAAAAATTGACGTAAGCGTAGAAGAACCAACCCTTGCACCAAGATATTGCGGGGTTACTATTTCAGGTATTACAGTAGAAGAATCTCCAACATGGCTAAAAGACCGCTTAAAAGCGATAGGTTTAACGCCTAAAAATAATATCGTAGACGTTACTAATTATGTTTTACATGAATTAGGGCAGCCTCTGCATGCTTTTGATGCAGCCAAAATCAACGGAAAAATAATTGTAAAAACTCTTCCGGAAGGCACAAAGTTTACAACTTTGGATGATGTTGAAAGAACATTACATAAAGAAGACCTGATGATTTGTGACGAAAAAGGACCACTTTGCATCGCAGGGGTTTTCGGCGGAAAAAAATCCGGAGTTTCAGAAGGAACTACTTCTATATTTTTAGAAAGTGCTTATTTTGATGCCGTAAGCGTTCGTAAAACAGCCAAAAGACATCAGTTAAACACCGATGCTTCTTTTAGATTTGAAAGAGGTATTGACCCTACTATCACAGAATATGCACTAAAACGTGCAGCACTTTTAATTCAGGAAGTAGCTGGCGGAAAAGTAACTTCTGATGTAATTGAAGTGTATCCTAAAAAAGTAGAAGATTTTTCTGTTCTGCTAAATTTTAGCCATGTATCTAAAATCATCGGACAGGAAATCCCGAAAGACACTATTAAAAAAATATTGGTTTCACTGGATATCAAAGTAAACAGTGTTTCTGATTCAGGTTTAGGATTAACAATTCCGGCATATCGTGTGGATGTTCAGCGTGAAATTGATGTTATCGAAGAAATCCTGAGAGTATATGGATATAACAACATTGAGTTTTCTAAAAAATTCAATGCAACTGTTTCTAATTCGCCAAGAACCGAAGATTATAAAGTACAAAATGTAATTGCATCACAATTAAACTCGCAAGGTTTTCATGAAATGATGGCAAATTCTTTAACTACGGCTGCTTACGCAAGATTATCTGCCGACTTAAAAGAAGAACACAATGTAACAATGTTGAATCCTTTGAGCAGTGATTTAGCAACGATGCGCCAATCATTATTATTTTCAGGTTTAGAAGCGATTTCATACAACATTAACAGAAAAAATTCTGATTTGAAATTATTCGAATTCGGGAAAACATATCATAAATATCTTAACGGATACGAAGAGCACAAACATCTTACGTTGTTTATTACAGGAAACAGAAACAAAGAAAGCTGGACAAATCCTCAAAAAACAACTGATTTCTTTTTATTGAAAGGATATGTAACAGCTATTTTAAATCGTTTAGGAATAGACAAAATTTCAAATGTTCCGTCTAAGTCAGATGTATTTTCTGAAGCAACTTCAAAAGTTTACAACAATGAGGTTCTAGTTGAAATTGGAGTAGTAAAAAAATCCATTTTGAAACACTTCGGAATCAAACAAGACGTTTATTACGCTGATTTTAACTGGGATTTGATTTTAAAAATAATCACCGGAAAAATAAAATACACCGAGATCCCTAAATATCCTGAAGTTCGCAGGGATTTAGCATTATTAATTGATCAAAACACAACATACGAAAGTATTTACACGCTGGCCAAACAGACAGAAAAAGTACTTTTAAAAGAAGTGAATCTGTTTGATGTGTATGAGGGCAAAAATCTTCCGGATGGCAAAAAATCGTATGCCTTGAGTTTCACAATCCAGGACAACACCAAAACGCTAACCGATAGCCAGATTGATAAAATCATGTCTAAACTACAGCAGACTTTCGAAACAGAACTCGGAGCAGCTTTAAGATAATTCCATAAAAAAACACCAGTAATTGCTGGTGTTTTTCTTTTTATATGATGGGTGTTTTATGCTTTATGCTTTCTTTCCAAAAATCTTTTTAAACAGATTAACCAACACTAAAACAACAAAACCTAAAACAAGTCCGGTTACAAATTCTTTTAGTATAGAAGGAAGTTTAATTCCCTCTGCTAAATGATGAAAATACGGGATGTAATGTACAAAGATCCCGCCCGCCACTAAAATCAAGGCAATTGTACCAATAACAGTTAAACTTTTAATCACCAATGGAAGTGCTTTTACAAGTATATTACCGATAAATTTTGAAATACTTTTTTCGTTTTTACTAAACTTGATAAGTTTATAACCTGCTTCATCCATTCTGACGATAAGAGCTACAATTCCGTATACACCAATAGTAGCAATTAAGGCGATTATTGAAGTTACTACGATTTGCTGTACTAAAGGCTCTTCAATTACAGTACCCAAAGCTATAATTACAATTTCTACAGACAATATAAAATCGGTTACAATAGCTGATTTTATTTTACCTTTTTCAAGTTCTAGAATTTGTTCTTCAGTTAAAGCCTCTTCTGTTATTCCTTCAGATTCTTCATGATGATGTGGAAAAATAAATTCGTATATCTTTTCAGCACCTTCATAAGCCAGAAAAAGTCCGCCAAGTACTAAAACTACGATAATTGCAATGGGAAGAAAGGCACTTAAAAGAAATGCAATCGGCAAAATAATTATTTTATTAAGAAGCGAACCTTTACTTATCGCCCACAAAACCGGAAGCTCTCTTGATGAAGCAAACCCCGAAGCTTTCTCAGCATTTACTGCTAAGTCATCACCTAAAATTCCTGCTGTTTTCTTTGCTGCAACCTTACTCATTACTGCAACGTCGTCCATAATTGCTGCTATATCGTCTAATAGTACGAAAAAACCTGATGCCATTATATTTTGCTTTTTTTAATGTTAGTGGTGCGAATCTACTACTTTTTATCCTAATCTTTTTAACGGAACAGGGATTAATTTCAACTGCACTGACCTAACAAAAACCACAGAATTATAAAAACGATTATGGTACCAAAGCACCCTCCTCCTAATTTTTTTGCCCCATATCCGGCCAGCAATCCTCTAAATATATTGTTCATAATATTCTAAATTTATTTATAAGGTAAATTTCAGAAGTTAATAATCATTTTACTTACAAAACTTTTAAAATAACTTACAGGATTCACGGATCATAAATCTTGAAAATTCCATCCGGAATTTTAAACAATCTTTTTTCATTCTTCAGACCAATACTGGTTAACTTTTACTAACTATTAGGTAATTAAGTCCATATTAAGAGAACAAAATACACCTAACTTGCTTTATCAAAGAAGGTTAAAAATTAACAAGGCATTTTAAAGAGCTTTTTTGCAATAAACAAAAAGAAATTTAGAATACTTATTAATGTAGTACTAAACATTTTATTTCAAAAAATTAACATCCAAAATTTTACACAATGAAAGAAAAAAAACTACTTCATTTTTTACCATTTCTATTTTTTAGCACCTTAATGCTACTTGTAGGAAAATCAAATGCACAAGTCAATTTAGCACTGTTGAATTCAACAAAAGTTAAGACATCCCACGTATCTCCCTGGGAAAGCCTTAATGCTGTTAATGATGGTTTTGCACCAATTAGTTCTGACGACAGAACCAACCCCGTTTATGGAAACTGGGATGGAGATGCCGCTTACAATACTTATAATTGGATTGAATACGAATGGGATTTTGCACATGAAATAAATTCTGCCGGAGTTTATTGGTTTACAGATTATGGCGGTATCGGACAGCCTACAGATGCGTACATTCAATATTGGGATGGGATTAATTGGGTTAACGGCGGCGCTATCGGACTGGCACTAAATCAGTTTAATACCATCCAAAATTTAAACTTTAAATCTCGAAAATTAAGAATTTACATGAAAAGCGCTACCGCAACAGGTATAATTGAATTTCAGGTATTTGGTATTGAGACTACTGCTTGTGATGCGAGTGAATTAGCCTCCAGTGTCATCGTAAACAACGGGCAAGAAAAAAACATCAATTATGCGGTTGTTTCTTCAGGGGAAAGTGTACAGTTTAAAGCAGCTGTCCCAAATAATGAAACCGGAGCCAAAATGAAATGGACCGGCCCAAATAATTTTGAATCTTTAGACCAAAATATAACTTTATCAGATATACAGGAAGTCAATTCAGGAACTTATACCTTTTTGTATGTTAACAGCTGTGGTACCGAAAGTTCTGTAGATTTTTACCTGACCGTTAAAGGAGCAGATGGTGATTTTACTTCCTGGCCTTCTTATGGCACTGCTCTTCATTACGATTTTAAAAGTGACTATCCGAATTTTCCAAAACCCACCAAAAATCTGGAGGAAGATTATCCCGGATATAATGGCTGTAATGTGGCTAAGTCCAGAAACTATGGTTCATGGACCTTTGTTGCAGGACCAAATGCAAATCCTTTAGTTACAGATACTGCTGTAGATTTGATGCTAAAACGTTTAGATGATGATTTTACTTTTCTTAGAGATAATATGGGCTGGCCTCCGGACAAATTATATAGAGAAGGATATCGCAGTTCTGTATATTTATACGGTTCACAGTTATGTACCGATACTGCTTCAAATACAGATTTAGGAGGATGGCAAAGTGGTGTTGGAACTCCGGATGGACAAAGTTGGCCAATGGTGCTTTTGTCTTATTATCCGGTTGCCAGTTTTGATCCTGCCACTACTTTTCCGGATGCTAAATATCAAACCGGGGCTTGTGTACACGAAGGAATTCACGCTATATATGCATCATTACCAGGATGTAGAAATGCTGCATGGTTTCATGAAGGTTCAAACGTTTGGCTACAAACTGTTTTAGATATTAAAAAAACAGGCAGTGAAGACTATAGCAATGTTGATTTGGGATGGTTAAGCGCCGGTTCTGTTATAGCTCCTTTTATTCCAATCGAATGTTACAGCGGATGGCTTCAGGATGGAACTTTTGGAGGGCCTTCTGCAGAAGGCGTAGCCTCAGGAGTTCAGGATGGAAACGGAAATAATTTAATATTAACCCGAAATGTTATTGGAGGTGTTCAATATAGTTCTGTTTTCCCAACCTTTTTAGGGGAAATTGTAGGGGAAAAAAGTTTACCATGGATATGGAATTATTGCGAAGGACGCGTACTGGAAGGTATTGCCAATGGCAATGAAACAGTTAATGGTATCGGAGATGCCAAAACCCGTAAAATGATTCAGGAATACAGAGCCAGATTAGCATTAGCAGATTTTGGAAAATTCGAAAAACCAATTTTAAGCTTGTATCGAAATAATATGGGACTTGAAGTAAAGTCTGAGCAGCCTGCTGTAATAAATGTAGAAAAATGGAATGCTACTCCTTATGCAGTAACAACTTTAGATGAAAATGATTTTTTAATTCCTGAAGAAAAAACGCTTCCTGGATGGTCGGGAGCTAATTTCATACCCATTCATGTACAAGGAAATCAGGCAACTGTATTTTTTCAGCCTTTAGGTAAAAACATGTCTTTACAGTTATGCTATCGTACCAAAGAAGGAAAAACCATTTATTCGCAGCCCGTATATGCCGGAGACTGTACAATCACTTTTACAGAAGGAGTGCCGGCAAACGGTGTTGTATTTGCTGTAGTTTGTAATTCAGATTATATTTTTCAGGGAGAATCTACCCGTACCGCTAAGTTCAATTATAAAATTAAACTGGGAGACGGAGCTGTGAGTACGGCTAGTGTAAACAAAAACTGGTGGGACTGGAAAGCTACAATTTCTGAAAATCTTTCTGTTGTTGATAATTCAGGTTCTGCTTCCAATTTTATTATTTATCCAAACCCAACAAACATTTCTTCTTTGATTAATATTAAATTACCAAATACATCTTCTGATTCTTTCGGTTTAAAAATAACCAATATTCAGGGCCAAATCATATTCGAAAAAGAAAATTACAATCCGGAAGAGCCATATTACACAGGAGGTTTATCCCAAGGTATCTATTTTGTAACTGTAGAATCCCAAAATTTCAAACAAACAAAAAAGATTATTGTGAAATAAAAATCATTCCTAAATAACATTAATTTTAAAGTTTCACATGCGTAAACAAAAAAACACCAGTCAAAAAATGACTGGTGTTTTCCTTAAATTCCCTAAAAGTTATTCTACTTTTGGCGACTGATTTCTAAAAACCAGTTTTCCGTCAAAAGCATCAATTAAAATAATACTGTCTGTCGTAATGTTACCCGCCAGAATTTCTTTCGACAATTGATTCAATACTTCTCTTTGCACAACACGTTTTACTGGTCTTGCACCAAACTGAGGATCAAATCCTTTGTCAGACAAGTAGGCAATCGCTTCCGGAGTAGCATCCATTGTAACACCTTGCTGTGCCAGCATTTTAGTAACTCCTTTTAATTGTAAGCTTACAATTCTGGAAATATTATCTACTGTAAGCGGTGTAAACATTACAATTTCATCGATACGGTTGATAAATTCCGGACGAACCGTTTGTTTTAATAAGCCTAAAACTTCATTTTTTGCTGCTTCCGTTGCCGCTTCAACACCGCCCTTAAGATTTTCGAATTTCTCTTGTATAATCTGACTTCCCATATTAGATGTCATGATGATAATGGTGTTTTTAAAATCGGCCAGACGTCCTTTGTTATCAGTCAGTCGGCCTTCATCAAGAACCTGCAACAAAATATTAAACGTATCTGGATGCGCTTTTTCGATTTCGTCTAACAAAATCACAGAATACGGTTTTCTGCGAACTGCTTCTGTTAATTGCCCACCTTCATCATAACCTACATATCCTGGAGGTGCACCAACCAAACGGCTCACACTGTGACGTTCCTGGTACTCACTCATATCGATACGCGTCATGGCATTTTCATCATCAAAAAGATATTCTGCAAGAGCTTTTGCTAATTCGGTTTTACCCACTCCGGTTGTTCCTAAGAATAAAAATGTTCCTACTGGTTTTTTCATATCCTGTAATCCGGCGCGGCTTCTTCGAACTGCATCACTCACCGCTTCTATCGCCTCTTCCTGACCTACCACGCGTTTGTGTAATTCATCTTCCAGATGCAATAGTTTTTCTCTTTCGGTCTGAAGCATTTTAGTAACCGGAATCCCTGTCCATTTTGCTACAACCTCTGCAATATCTTCTCTGGTAACTTCTTCTTTAATCAAAGAATTACCAGATTGAAATTCTAACAATTGTTTTTGCAAAGATTCCTGACGTTCCTGAGCTTCTTTTATTTTACCGTAACGAATTTCGGCTACTTTTCCGTAATCCCCTTCTCGTTCTGCTCGTTCTGCTTCGTATTTAAAGTCTTCGATTTCAAGTTTTACTGCCTGAATTCCGTCGACAATATCTTTTTCAGACTTCCATCTTGCATAGATTTCATTGCGTTCTTCTTTTAAGTTCGCCAAATCCATACGCAGAATCTTCAGTTTATTTTCTTCTTTTTCGCGTTTAATCGCTTCAATCTCAATCTCCAACTGCATGATTTTACGATCCAAAACATCTAATTCTTCAGGTTTTGAATTGATTTCCATACGCAGTTTAGAAGCCGCTTCATCCATTAAGTCAATCGCTTTATCAGGTAAAAAACGATTTGTAATATATCTTTGTGAAAGTTCAACTGCCGCAATAATCGCCTCATCTTTGATTTGAACTTTATGGTGCGTTTCATATTTTTCTTTAATTCCACGAAGAATCGAAATCGCACTTTCAGTATCCGGTTCATCGATCAGAACTTTTTGAAAACGTCTTTCAAGTGCTTTATCTTTTTCAAAATATTTTTGATATTCATCTAAAGTCGTAGCACCAATTGCTCTCAATTCTCCACGAGCCAGAGCTGGTTTCAGAATGTTCGCAGCATCCATGGCGCCTTCACCTCCACCTGCTCCTACAAGCGTATGAATCTCATCTATAAATAAAACGATATCGCCTTCTGCAGCCGTAACTTCTTTTACAACCGATTTTAAGCGCTCTTCAAATTCACCTTTATACTTCGCTCCGGCAATCAATGCTCCCATATCCAATGAGAAAACGATTTTTTCTTTTAAGTTTTCCGGAACGTCACCATCTACAATTCTATGCGCTAAACCTTCGGCAATAGCCGTTTTTCCAACCCCGGGCTCCCCAATAAGCATTGGATTATTTTTGGTTCTACGGGTTAGAATCTGCAAAACACGACGAATTTCTTCATCACGACCAATTACTGGATCTAATTTTCCTGTACGAGCTAGTTCGTTTAAATTTTTAGCGTATTTATTCAACGAATTATAAGTTTCTTCAGCCGAAGCCGAAGTTACTCTCTCGCCTTTTCTTAATTCTTCAATTGCTGCCTTAAGACCTTTTCCTGTAACGCCCTGATCTTTTAAAATTTGGGAAACTTTACTTTTTGAATCAAAAATGGCTAATATTAAATGTTCGATCGAAACGTATTCATCGTTCATTTTGTGCGCAATAATTTCGGCCTCGTTCAAAGCTTTATTAGCATCTCTTGAAAGCATAATTTCACCTCCCGAAACTTTTGGAAAACTCTGAATTGTACTGTCTAAAATTTGCAAAAACAAAGGCACATTTACGTTTAATTTTTTCAAAATAAATGGCGCCACGTTTTCATCTACTTCAAAGATAGCCTTGAAAATGTGTTCATTTTCAATTTGCTGCTGGCCATTTCGCTGTGCTAATTGCTGAGACAACTGAATGGCTTCCTGCGATTTAATTGTAAATTTATTAATATTCATATTTTTATGATTTGATGATTTATTGTTGAAATATTTAATACCATTAAAGTTAAGATTTATAGAGCTATATTTTTAACTCAAAAAAAATTAACTTTGTATTTCGAATAGACAAATTATATTCCATAGTAAAAAAACAGACAAAATGACTGTTTAAATCAGTTTTAAAAGGTTTTTACCTGTCAAAAAGTCGTAAAACAAGCCAAATATGAGTTTTTTCAATTCAATTTTCGGAAATTCAGATAATTCAGAAGCACCAAAAAGCAAAGTAAACTGGACCGAATTAACAGATATTCTTCAGTTACAGGAAGTAGAAGCAATATCAAACGAAAAACCAGTTGTAATTTTCAAACATAGCACACGATGCAGCATAAGCAGAATGGCATTGAAACAATTTGAAAGAGAATATGATCTTGAAAATGCAGTAGATCCATATTTTTTGGATTTAATTGCACATCGTGATATTTCAAATGAGATTGCAGACAGATTTAATGTGTACCATGAATCCCCGCAATTAATTTTAATCAAAAACGGAAAAGCGGTTTATGATGTTTCACACAGCAGTATTGATGCTGAAGCACTAAAAAGCAAGATTTAGATTTTTATTTCAATAATTTACAATAATTCAAAAGGCAAAGTTTTTACTCTGCCTTATTTTTTATTTACGCCTTCCAGAGAGCATGATTTAGCATTATAAATAAATCATAATATCGGTTAAGGTTTTAACCTTTTTCATAAATTTGACAAAAATTAAATCAATTGAAGAAATTACTCTTTTTCATGTCTTTTTGCTTGTTTTTGGTAAGTGTACAAAATATTTTTGCTCAAACACCTAAAAAAATTATAGTAGAAAACTCAGACTTCTCAGATGTTAATGAAGCAGAAATTCCCGGTGCTCTTCTTCTTACAGGAAATGTAAAAATTAATCACGACGGAGTTGTCCTAACCTGTAATAAAGCCTATTATTTTCAAAAAGAAAATTATATTAAAGCTTTTGGAGATGTACAGCTGGTACAGGGAGACACTTTATACTTAAACAGTAAATACGCAGAATATAACGGAAATGTAAAAAAAGCTTTCGCAACCGGAAATGCTGTTATGACTTCTCCGGACGCTACCCTGCAAACCGACACTATTAATTTTGACCGAAATGTTCAGGAGGTTTTTTACAATACCAAAGGAACAATCGTCAATAAAGACAATACTTTAGTAAGTAAATCCGGAAGATATTACGTAGCTCAGAAAAAATTTCAGTTTTTAACAGAAGTCACACTGACCAATCCGAAATATGTTATGAAGTCTAATCATTTAGATTACTACAGCAATTCCGGACACTCTTATTTGTTTGGCCCTTCAACAATTACAAGCAAAACAAATTACATTTACACCGAAAATGGATTTTACGACACCAAGAAAAATCTGGCACATTTTCTTCGAAAATCTTATATAAAATATGATGACCGGCGTATCGAAGGAGACAGCTTATTCTATAATCGGAATACCGAATTTGCTTCTGCAACCCGAAACGTAAAAATTACAGATTCTATAAACAAGGGAATGGTAAAAGGACATTATGCCGAATTATACAAACTAAAAGACTCAATGTTTGTAACTAAAAGAGCTGTCGCCATAAATCTGGTTGAAAAAGATTCGGTTTATATCCATGGTAAAAAATTAATGGTGACCGGAAAAGAAGGCGAAAGAATCATCAGAGCTTATAATAACGTCCGGTTTTACAAAATCGACATGAGCGGAAAATGCGACTCCCTTCATTCGGACAGTAAAACGGCATTGACAAAATTAATCGGAAGTCCGATTTTATGGAATGGAGAAAGTCAGATCACCGGAACTATTATGCATTTAATTGGTGACAACAACACCCGGAAATTAGACTCGCTCAAAGTACTCGGAAACACTTTTCTCATATCCAAAGACACCCTCAGTACTGGTTACAATCAGGTCAAGGGACTCAATTTATTTGGAAAATTCAGAGACGGAAAACTCCACGATGTTGACGTAATAAAAAATACGGAAGTGGTTTATTATATGCGTAATGATGCCAATGAACTTATAGGAATCAATAAAAACGTAAGCAGTAAAATCAACCTTATTTTAGAGAATAATGCTGTAGAAAACATCACTTTTTTCAAGAATGTTGACGGTGATATTTATCCCGAAGCCGATTTAGCTGAAAACGATCGAAAATTAAGAGGTTTTGTCTGGCGCGGTGATGAACGAATAAAATCAAAAGAGGATATTTTTCCTCCTGAGGAGAATGAGCTAAATGAAAAATTAATCAAAGAAGGAAAAGCTGAAGCTGCCAAACCAAATGTCCCGATGAAAGTCAGGAAAGAGACATTGAATTACGACAAAAAGAAACCTGCTGCAAAGAACGGTACAATGCCACGCACAAAAACTAAAAAATAATCACTGATTTTCGATTTACAAAACTTCAGTTGGCAAAAACTAACATAAGCTTAAAATTAAAAACTCAGAACCTTAGTATCTTTGGTACTTAGAAGCTAAAAAATGAATCCAGATTTTATAAAATATCAGGCACAAACTTCTCCATATCCACTCGGAATGGAGGTTTCACACGCCATAGGCTCTTATATTTACGATACCAGCGATAAAAAATATTTAGATTTTGTTGCCGGAGTTTCTGCCTGCACACTTGGGCATCAGCATCCCAGAGTAAATCAGGCAATAAAAGATCAGCTGGACAAATATTCGCATGTAATGGTTTACGGAGAATATTCACAAAGCCCGGCCGTTCAGTATTGCAAATTAATGGCTTCACTCCTGCCGGAATCTTTAAATAAAACCTATTTAGTAAACTCAGGCACTGAAGCAATCGAAGGAGCACTTAAATTAGCCAAACGCACAACAGGCCGCAGCCAGTTGATTTCCTGTCACAATGCATACCACGGAAATACTATGGGGTCTATGAGTGTTATGGGATTCGAGGAACGCAAACAAGCTTTCCGCCCATTGCTCCCTGATGTCGATTTTATAACCTTCAACAACGAAGAAGATTTACAAAAAATAACCACAAGAACAGCTGCCATTTTACTTGAGACCATTCAGGGTGGCGCAGGTTTTATTGAACCGAAAGACAACTTTCTTCAAAAAGTACGCAAACGCTGTGACGAAGTAGGCGCTATGATGATTGTAGACGAAATTCAGCCTGGTTTTGGCCGCACCGGAAAATTATTCGGTTTTCAAAACTATGATGTCGTACCGGATATTGTAGTAATGGGAAAAGGAATGGGTGGCGGAATGCCGGTGGGTGCTTTTACGGCATCTGCTGAAAGAATGGATCTTTTAACCGAGAATCCAAAATTAGGACATATTACAACTTTTGGAGGTCATCCTGTCATTGCGTCAGCTTGCCTAGCGACTTTGAAGGAATTAACTGAGACTAATCTGATTGAGCAAACTTTAGAAAAGGAAAAACTCTTCAGATCACTTTTGGTACACCCTTTGATAAAAGAAATTAGAGGAAAAGGATTAATGCTTGCTCCAATGACTGAGAGCCCCGAAATAACCAATCAGGTAATTTTAAACTGTCAGGAAAAAGGACTCATTTTATTCTGGTTATTATTTGAAGGATGCGCCATAAGAATAACACCGCCGTTAACCATTTCTGAAGAAGAAATTAAGGAAGGATGCGCTATAATTCTTGAAGTTATGGATGAAATTTTGAAAAAAGAACAAAAAGTTTAATAAGGAGCTATTTCCAGCTATACACTATATCTTTTGTTTTTTTAAAGAAAAAAACAAAAGGATGTCGTTCCTATCTGGGCTAGGCCCCAGAATTAAAAATAAAAATCAGAATAATAATCAAATTAATCTTTTACATATCAGAAGATTACGATTAAAAACAGAACACAAATCCTGTCCATATTGTTAATTAAATTGTTCAAAACAATTAGTTCCCTTTCCTCACAAAATAATATGGTTGCCTAAATTTATAACAGGCTAATTTCAAAAAGACAAAGTATGCAATTAAGCAACGAAGAAGAAGATTATAACCTATCCCTATCCAAATTTGAGTCGATGTTAAAAACCAACAAAGTACTCTTTTTTGATTCTGAAGAATTCGAAGAAATTATTCTTCATTATTTAGATATAGGCAAGGCTAATTTAGCAAAAAAGGCCTTAAAACTTGCATTAGACCAACACCCAAAATCTACAGGCTTAAAATTAGTACAAGTAGAAATGCTGGTCTACGACGACAAACTCGATATAGCAGAGAAGCTTTTGAACGAGTTGTATGCAATCGAACCGAACAACGAGGAAATTTATATCCAGAAAGCTAATATTTGTTCCAAAAGAGATCAGCATGAAAAAGCAGTTGAACTGCTTAAAATTGCCCTGCAATACACAGATGATTTTGCTGATGTGTACAACTTAATCGGAATGGAATATCTCTTTATGGATAACCTTGAGATGGCAAAAGATAGTTTCATTAAATGTCTTGAAGAAGACCTGGAAGATCAATCTGCCTTATACAACGTGGTTTACTGCTTTGAATTTTTAGACCAAAATCAGGAAGCTATAGTCTATCTTAACGAATACATCAACAAAAATCCTTACAGCGAAATCGCATGGCATCAGCTTGGCAGATTGCATTATGGAGTAAAAGAATACGAAAATGCAATTCGCGCTTTTGACTACGCAACCCTGATCGACGAAGAATTTTTGGGTGCATTCATGGAAAAAGCTAAAGCTTATGAACGCCTTAAAAAATATACTCAGGCAATAGAAAGTTATAACCGAACCATCGAATTGGATGATGCAACCTCCTATGCTCTATTACGAATTGGTAAATGCTATGAAAAATTAGGGAACACAATTTTAGCCCTGAAATACTACAACCAAACAGTTCACGAAGATCCTCTACTGGACAAAGGATGGATTGCTATTACTGATTTTTACGTTCGCCAGAAAAACTTCCAGAAAGCATTATTTTTTGTCAATAAAGCATTAGCAATTGACAACCAGAATCGTTTGTACTGGAAACGTTATGCCATGATAAACAAACAAATGAACTTTTTTGAAGAAGCTGAATTTGGTTATCGAAAAGCAGTTGAGTTTGGTGATTACGCATTGGACACCTGGCTGTTCTGGGCTGATATTTTACAATTTTTAGGCGAATTTGAAAGTGCCATACAAACTCTTCTACAGGCTTCTGAATACTTTCCTGAAGAAAATGAAATAGAATACCGTTTAGCCGGATTGTATTTTATGATTCAGGACAACACAAAAGCTAAATTTCACCTAAGTAATGGTCTACGCTTAAACTTTGATAATTATATATTGATTGAAGATTTATTTCCGGTAGTCTGGACAAAAAAAATGGTACGAAATTATATTGAAAAACACAGAAAATAATAATGATTGATATTTTAAGAAGACGCTTTGGCTTATTAGGCCGTAATATTAGCTATTCCTTTTCTAAAGGATATTTTACAGAAAAATTTAAAGATGAAGTATTTGCCGGCAACAGCTACGAAAATTTCGATATCCCTGAAATCAATTATTTTACTGAACTAGTTAAAAACAATCCGGATTTAAAAGGCTTAAACGTAACAATACCCTATAAAGAGCAAGTCATTCCGTTTCTGGATAAACTTTCGAAAAAAGCAACTTTAATTGGCGCTGTGAATACCATCAAATTTACCAAAAATGAAAAATTAAAAGGATACAACACCGATTATTACGGTTTTAAAAAATCATTAAAACCATTATTAGAGCCGCATCACAAAAAAGCTCTTATTCTGGGAACCGGCGGAGCTTCAAAAGGTGTTGCATTTGCCCTTGACGAACTTAACATTCCTTACACATTCGTATCAAGAGAAGCAAAAGAAAACATAATCAATTACGACTTAATCAACGGTACCACTTTTGATAATTTTCAAATCATAATCAATTGCACACCAGTCGGAACAAGTCCTAACACTGAAGCTTGCCCTGATTTGCCTTATGATTTTTTTACAGATAAACATATTGCTTACGATTTGATTTATAACCCGGCAGAAACCCAGTTCTTAAAAAATGCCAAAGAAAGAGGCGCAATAATAAAAAACGGATATGATATGCTTATTTTTCAGGCAGAAAAAGCCTGGAAAATATGGAACAAATAAAAATGCCTCTAATTAAATATTAAAGTATTTTTTCATAACTTAGATCACTCATAAATAGCTAGTTATGAAAAATACTTTAACTTTTTTATTATTAAGTTTTATATTTTGCACTTCGCTTAAGGCTCAGGACACAATTGTTCAAAAAAAAAATATTTACACAGAAGCCCGTTATCATTACTACCTGAAAACGATTTTACTTTTTAATGAATATTTAGATACCGACAAAGGCTCGTTCAACACAACTCAACTTCGTTTTTTACATCCAATCGCCAGCAAAGCCTGGAATTTACGAGTAGACCTTCCATTAGTTTCTACCAATACAAATTCAGACAATAAAACCGGAATAGGTGATATTGGAGCCGGCCTGAGTTATATCCCTTATATGAAATACAAAGATGAAGGAATCGCTTTTCGTGCAAGAGTTATTTCCAACTCAGCTGCCGACCCGGCTATTGGCACAGGAAAATGGGTATTTTCGCCTGCGTTTTTCTTTGGAAAATATTTCACACACAACATTTTATGGATTACATCTTTAGAAAACCAAATCAGTTTTGCAGGATCTAAAAACAGAAACGATATCAATTTAACCACTTTCGAGAATTATTTCATGTACATATTTGGCTCTCACTGGATTGCTGGAGATGTCGCTTTTAGATATAATGCCATCAACAAAGGTTATCCAAATAATGCCTACTTAGAATTTGGAAAAAGAATAACTAAAAATGATATCGCATATATTCATCCAAGTGTAGCTTTTGGAAACCATAAAACTTATAATTTTGGACTTGAAGTCGGAATGCTGATTTTATTTTAATCACCCATAAAAATTTATTTCCAAAACTTAACTTTTTTTAAGAAGTGCAAAACTTTTACAAAAACCCTCTTTTTAAGACTTAATTTAACTTTAAGAAATCAATAAAAAAAACCGCTACAAAATTTCAAATTACTTGAATAAATAAGAATTTCATAGTAAAACAACATATAAACAAACGAATTATTTTGTATTTAGAAACACCTTTACTATCTTTCGC
Organism: Flavobacterium calami; assembly: GCF_038290035.1. Taxonomy (NCBI): domain Bacteria; kingdom Pseudomonadati; phylum Bacteroidota; class Flavobacteriia; order Flavobacteriales; family Flavobacteriaceae; genus Flavobacterium; species Flavobacterium calami. The sequence goes on along the minus strand of NZ_JBBYHS010000013.1, from coordinate 50,469 downwards.
TCTGTTTAAAATAAAAACCTTACACATTTAAAGATGTTAGAAGAAAAGAATGATAACCTGCAGGAAGCAGATGGAAAAACAGGAATCGAAATTAACGATTCTGTACAAAATGATGCAATTGAAACATCTAATTCTGAAACAGAAAATGCAATTTCATTGAGTGAAACTGAAAGCACTGAGCAAATTTCAGAAGATACTAATCATCAAACAGCATTGGATGCTATAACAAATTCTAATGCAGAAGAAAGTGAAGACGAAACACTAAAAGAACGTCATGATATCCCTATGAAGGACTATCACACTTTTTCTTTGGATGCACTTGTTGATGAATTAAAAAAGCTTGTAAACACAGACAAAATAATGTCTGTAAAAGATCATATTGAAGAAATTAAAAAATCTTTTTTACTTCAGTTTAATCATTTCATAGAAGAAAAAAAGGAAGAATTTAACGCTTCAAATCAAGATCCTAATGAAGAATTCGAATATCATTCTCCATTAAAATCAAAATTTGATGAATATTATAATGTTTTTAGAGAAAAAAGAAATGCTCATTTTAAACATCTGCAAACCAATTTAAAATCAAATTTAGAAAACAGGTTAGCCATAGTTGAAGAACTAAAGGAACTTATAAACCCACAGGAAAATATAAAGGACGTTCTTAAACATTTTAATGATTTAAGAGAAAGATGGAAAAATGCCGGACCAATTCCGAAAGATAAATACAATCACGTATGGAACAACTACCATTTTCATCTTGAAAATTTCTATGATTATTTGCATTTAGACCGTGAGGCTAGAGATTTAGATTTTAAATACAATCTGGAGCAAAAACAAAAAATCATCACACGCGTTGAAGAATTGGTAAATGAAGCAGATATTAGTAAAGCATTTCGTGAACTTCAGGATTTACACAGAATCTGGAAAGAAGATATTGGGCCTGTTTCAAAAGAACACCGCGATGCGATTTGGAATACATTTAGTGAGTTAACTAAAAAAATCCATGATAAAAGAGAGCTTTTATTTGAAAGTCAAAGAGCCAACGAACAAAAAAATCTTGAAGCCAAAAAAGAAATAATCGCTAAAATTGAAGTTTTAGGCACTGAAAAAGTTAACTCACATGCACAATGGCTTTTACAAATACAAAAAGTTGAAAGCCTGAGAAATGATTTTTTTGCTGCCGGAAAGGTACCGAATGAAGTAAATGAAGAAACATGGGCTGCATTTAAAAACGCAGTCAGAAACTTCAATTCTTTCAAAAATTCGTTTTATAAAGACATCAAAAAAGACCAAACCGACAATTTAAACAAAAAAATGGCTCTTGTTGCAAAAGCCAAAGAGTTACAGGAAAGCACAGACTTTAATACCACTACTCCAATTATGAAGCAAATTCAGGAGGAATGGAAACAAATTGGGCATGTTCCTAAAAAATATTCGGATAAAATCTGGAAGGAATTTAAAGATGCCTGCAATCATTATTTTGACAAGTTAAAGGAACATAAGTCTGAGGAAAACACAGAAGAAGTTGCCGCATTTGATAATAAAAAAGCATATTTAGACACCTTAAGAGCTTTTGAACTTACCGGAGATCATAAAACAGATCTGGATGCGATTAAATTACATATTGAAACCTGGAAAGGATTTGGAAAAGTACCTTTTTCAAGACGCCATATTGAAGGCAAATTCAATAAAATCCTGGATGCTCTTTTTGAAAAATTAAGTCTAAGCAAGAAAGACAGCGAAATGATGCGTTTTTCTAATAGAATTGATTCTTTATCAGAAAACAACGATACTCGAAAATTAGACAATGAAAAGATTTTCATCATGCGTAAAATCGAAGAAGTTCAAAATGAAATTTTTCAATTAGAAAATAACATCCAGTTCTTCACAAACACTAAGAATGCAAAAAAGGAAAATTCTATAGTGCTTGAAGTCCGTAAAAACATTGCTATTCACAAAGAAAGCCTGGAGGTCTGGAAAGACAAACTGAAACAATTGCGTAATTTAAATCAGTAAAGATTTAGTCTACAAATTTTAAAAGGTGTAATGAGAAATCTCAATACACCTTTTTTTATTGCTTTACTTTTCAGTAACAAACCAATAAAGAAAAAAATATAAAATATTGATTATATTTGAATTACACTTTATTTCAAAAATACACTCTAATAATTTTATTAATTCTAACAACAACAAAAATGAAATTTACAAGAAAAGCTAATGCCAACTGGAAAGGATCAGGCATGGAAGGAACAGGGGCAATTAGTACACAAAGTACAACCTTAAACAATGCACAGCTGTCTTTTAAAACAAGATTTGCTGAAGGAGTTGGAACAAATCCTGAAGAACTCATCGCTGCAGCCCATTCAGGCTGTTTTACAATGCAATTAAGTTTTCTGCTAAACGAAGAAGGATTTGTCGCTGACGATTTAGCTACAGAAGCAACTGTTACTTTTGAAGACGGAACGATTACTTTAATTCATTTGGAACTCAAAGGAAAAGTACCATCTATTACAGCCGAAAAGTTTGCCGAAATTGCAACCAAAGCAAAAGAAATCTGCCCTATTTCAAAACTATTAAAAACTCAAATCACATTAAGTGTGAACTTGCTTTAGGTTAAAGATTAATTTTTATCCATAAAAAAAGCTCCGGATAATCGGAGCTTTTTTCTTGTTTTTGTATATTTATTCAGACACTGCTTTACTTTTGACAACCAATCTGAAACCTTCACCGTGAATGTTTAAAATTTCAACATCTTCATCAGCTTTTAGATATTTTCTAAGTTTGGCAATGTATACATCCATACTTCTTGAAGTAAAGTAATTATCATCTCTCCAGATTTTTGTCAAAGCTAATTCTCTTGGCATTAAATCATTTTCATGCAAAATCAGCATTTTTAATAATTCGTTCTCTTTTGGAGATAACTTTATTGGCTCTTCATCCTGGTATGTTAAAAACCTCAATTTAGAATTTAAATGAAATTTACCAATATTGAACTCAAATTGAACTTGCTCTGCTTTAGTGTCTGACGATTTTCTTTGAATAATCGCTTTAATTTTCATCAATAAAACTTCAGAATCAAAAGGCTTGTTCAGATAATCATCAGCACCCGCTTTATATCCTTTTAAAACATCTTCTTTCATTGATTTTGCCGTTAAAAAAATAATCGGCACCTCACTGTTTTTCTCCCTGATTTCTTTTGCTAAAGTATACCCGTCCTTATAAGGCATCATTACATCAAGGATGCACAAATCATAAACGTCCTTTTTGAATTTTTCAAAACCTTCCATACCATTTTTTGCCAAAGTAACTTCAAAATCATTCAGCATTAAATAATCTTTAAGAACCGCACCAAAATTAAGGTCATCCTCTACTAAAAGTATTCTCTTATTAATATTTTCCATATTTTAATTTATTAGTGGTATTTTTATTATGAAGGTACTACCTTTTCCCTTTTCACTTTCTACATAAACCTGACCATTATGGTCTTCTACAATTCTTTTTACATAAGCAAGGCCTAAACCATGTCCTTTCACATTATGCAAGTCACCAGTATGTTCCCTGTAAAATTTTTCAAAGACTCTTTTTTGGGCTACTTTACTCATTCCTAAACCATTGTCTTTGATTTTTATAAGAATCATATCCTTTATATTCTCTGTAAAAACCTCTATTTCAGGAACGTCAGGCGAATATTTTATAGCATTTTCCAGTATATTAACCAAAACATTTGTAAAATGCACCTCATTAACCAGACAAGTGGTTCTTGCTGCGTTATAATGTTTTACAATCGAACCTTTTTTATCTTCTAAAATTAAATTAACATGCTCTATAGCATCTTCAATAATATCATGAATTACTGTAGGCTCTTTACTTATGTCTAATTCTTTTTTCTCCAGTTTTGAAATTCGCAGCACATTTTCAACCTGTGCATGCATCCTTTTATTTTCGTCCCTGATCATTTGAAGATAACGATAGACCTTCTCTTTGTCCTCTATTATTTTAGGATTTCGAATTGCATCAAGCGCCAGATTTATTGTCGCAATCGGAGTTTTAAACTCATGCGTCATATTATTTATAAAATCAGTTTTGATTTCTGATATTTGTTTTTGACGTATTAACTGATTTAAAGCACTTGTATAAGCAATTATTATAATTAGTGTAAAAACTATAGATAATATCGTAATACTTACCAACTGAGACAATAAAAACTTCTTTTTATACGGAAAAGTAACTAATAATTCATATTTACTATTTTCTTCATTATCTGCAAAGACCGGAATATTATAAGTAGCATCTTTATCATAATGAAACCCATTCGATTTTATTTTTGTAGAAACCCCATTACTATAAATTCCAAACTCGAATTTAGTTTTTATTCCATGTTCTTTAAGTTCTTTCTTCAAAAGAGATTGCAATTTATCTTTTGTAATTCTTTCCTCTATTGGCAGTATTGAAGCATAATCCTTATATGTAATTTTTAACTGTGCTTTATTTAAAATATCTAAGTTTCCGTCTATTTCTATTTTTTTATCCGGAATTGTACTTTGATTCAAATTTGAATTATCAATAATACTATTATTGTTATAAACCTCCGTTAATCTTTTGGAACTAAAACTTTTAAATCCATCAGATCCAAATTTTTTATTAAATAGCGATCCATTAATATCGTAATTCTCAGAAGTGATACTGTTTTTATAAACAATTGTTTTATTTGTTTTCGTATTTCTTTGAACAAATAAAATTTCCAGCAAATCTTCCTTTTGCGGAATTTTACCGGTGCTGTCTTTTATATGATTAATTTTATCGTAAAAACTATATTCTTCTTGTTGTTCAAGTTTATCTGAAACGTCACTGATTACCTGCGTTACATGAAATTTAAATTGTTCATCATTATTTTCGAACGAAGAATTGAACCAATATACCTGAACCAGAATTATCCCTATTAAGGATAGACTCATCAGCAAAACAAGTATTCTAAAAAATAATTTATTCATCGAGACAAAATTAATATTTTAACAATATACCAAATAATACATTAACCAAATATTAACATTTAAGACTGATTTTGTTTTATATTTAAAATTTTAAGAATTTTAACAACTTCTTCTTTTGCTGTTTTAAGATTTTCATTGAAAATCACAAAATTGCTCTTTGAAATACGCTCTTCATCTTTCCATTGCATTTTCATCCTGTTTAAGACCTGCTCCCTGTCAGTTTTGTCACGTTTAATAACCCTTTCAATTCTGGTTTCTTCAGGAGCCGTAACAGTTATAATAATATCACAATCTGTGTACCTGCCACTCTCAAACAAAATGGCAGCTTCATAAATCACATAATCATAATTTACATTCTTTTCAAGCCATAATTCGAAATCTTTTTTAACAGCCGGATGCACAATAGCGTTTAACTGATTTAGCTTCTCACTATCATTAAAAACAATTTTAGCTAATTCTGCTCTGTTCAGAACTTCATTTTCAAATAAAAAATCACCAAAGACTGCTTTAATTTCTGCCTCTATAAGTTTTGACTGCATTATTTTTCTGGCCTCATTGTCAGCGATATAAACCGGAACCCCCATTTCTCTAAAGAAATTTGCAATGGTTGTTTTCCCACTTCCTATCCCCCCTGTTAAACCTATAATCTTTGTCATACTATACTTTAAAAAACATATTAGGGAAGGTTGTCTGTGGTTTTCTCTTTAAAAGAATAATTTTTACAAAAGATTCTAAAAAACCTGTTCCGTAACCATAAAATTGTTTCCAGACAGCAATTACTGAAAGACACCCAATCTTAATGCTTTTATTTTGAATTCCAGATGTAAGAAAAATTATAACGAAATATACAAAATATATTTGTAATAATAAATCAAAATTGAAAATTAACAATAAAAAAGCTAATAATAAACCAAGCATAAAAAAGGTAGGAAAGAAAAAAGTAAGCTTATTATGTTCTGGATACCAGCTATTTAATATTGGCCTTGCTTTTCCAAACTTATTGACCTGAATCGAAAATTTCTCCCAGTCTATTCTTCGCTTGTGATAAACAAATGCCTTAGGAAACAATCTGGTTTCAAAACCTAAATTCCATAACCTTATGGATAAATCAGGATCTTCACCAGGATGAATATTCCCAAAACCTTTTGATGCTTCAAAAGCTTTTTTTGAAATCCCCATATTAAAACTTCTTGGTTGAAATTTATCGATTTTTTCAGAACCTCCTCTAATTCCACCAGTCGTCAAAAAAGAAGTCATTGCGAAATTTATTGCCTTCTGAACATCCGAAAAACTGTCTAAAGCTCTGTCTGGCCCACCAAAACAATCAACATATTCCCTATCCAGCTCTTTTCTGACTTCTGTTAAATAATTAGACGGAATAATACAATCAGAATCGAAAATGATAAAATAATTTCCCACTGCCTTTTGCATTCCAAAATTTCTTGAATCTCCAGGTCCTGAATTTTGTTTAAAATAATATGATATATTGAGTTTCCCCTGATAATTCATTACAACACTTTTACAGGGATTTGACGAACCGTCTTCGACAAGAACAATTTCAAATGCTTCATTATAATCGGATTTTGATAAACTTTCCAAAAGTTCATCTACTTCATCGGGGCGATTATAAACGGGTATTATTAAAGAAAAGACCATGATAAAATAATGGAATTAAATGCAGATTTTATAATTTTCAAATTTTGCGCAAAGATATGTTATATTCATAAAAAAACCACCAACTTTAGGTTGATGGTTTTCATTTATAATGATTTATAGAGATTATTTGATACTTTCTACCTGAACTAATTCATTTGCTTCAGCTTTATAATCTATTCCTTCTAATTCAAAGCCAAACAGATTCAGAAAATCATTTCTGTAGCCTTCTAAATCTCCAATCTCTGGTAATGTTTCTGTTGTAGTTTCCAGCCAAAGTTTAGCTACTTCTTCCTGAACATCTTCACGCATTTCCCAATCATCAATTCTGATTCTTCCTTTATCATCAGTAAGCATTTCAGATCCGCTATACAATCTGTCTTTAAACAAACGCTGAATCTGCTCAATACAACCTTCGTGAATACCTTTCTCTTTCATAACTTTATACAAAAGGGAAATATATAAAGGAACCACCGGGATAGCTGAACTTGATTGTGTTACCAATGCTTTATTAACAGAGACATAGGCTTTTCCTCCTATTGATTTCAAACTATCAGCAATAGTAAACGCTGTAGCTTCTAAATGATCTTTTGCACGACCAATAGTTCCTTTACGGTAAACCGCTTCTGTTAATTCAGGTCCAATGTATGAGTATGCAATTGTTGTAGCACCATCAGCCAGTAAATTTTCTTTTTTTAAAGCTTCAATCCACATTGACCAGTCATCACCCCCCATTACTTCTACCGTATTAGCAATATCTTCCTCATTAGCAGGAGCAATTGAAACCTCAGTTACTTTTCCTGTATGAAAATCAACAGTTTTATTAGTATAGGTTTGTCCAATTGGTTTTAAAACTGAACGATGCGTAACTCCTGTTATAGGATTTGTACGTACAGGAGATGCCAAACTATAAATTACAAGATCTACTTGTCCTAAATCTGCCTTAATCAAATCTAAAGCTTCTCTTTTTACCTCATTAGAGAAAGCGTCTCCATTAATACTTTTCGCATATAATCCCGCTTTATGAGCTTCTGATTCAAAAGCTGCTGAGTTATACCAGCCTGGTGTAGCCGTTTTACCTTCAGCAGATGGTTTTTCGAAAAACACACCAATAGTTGCTGCATCTGATCCAAAAGCACTTGTAATTCTTGAAGCTAGTCCAAAACCTGTTGAAGCACCAATTACAAGCACTTTTTTAGCTCCTTCAATAGGGCCTTTTGATTTGATATATTCGATTTGATTTTTAACATTTTGCTCGCATCCTTTTGGGTGTGATGTCAAACAAATAAATCCTCTCATTCTAGGTTCTATAATCATCATGTAATTATTTATTGTATTAATTCAATTTCTGTTTTAATTTTTCAAAAATAGACATTTTATCCTTAACCCTTTTCATGTTTGCATTCATATTGTCTATAAAACTAGGATTTAAGGCATTTTTTTTGGCTAGTTTGTAGTAATTGTAAGCAGCTATATATTGGCTTTCATATTCTGCCATTCTTCCTAATTCGCTATTATAAGATGACGAATCAAAATTCTCGAGAGTTTGCATAGTAAAACTAATATGCTCTTTTGCTTCCTTGTACCTGCCGATATCAATAAGCAGGTAAGTATAATTTATATAAGCTGCAGGGTATTTTGGTTCAAATTTCATCGCCAGCTTATAATGATAAATCCCTTTATCATAATTACTTAGCTTATTATAATAAATCCATCCCAGATGATTATGTGCTTTACCAAAATCCGGGTATTGGGATAATATCTCTTCCAGCAACTCCTTTCCTTCTGCAATATTTCCATCAGAAATCAGTGAATCTGCTTTTATAAATTGATTTTCGTAATAACTCAGACTTTCCATTTTGAATTAATTTAATAATTGTTTTGCGTGATTCAATGCCGAATCAGAGATATTGGCTCCTGACAACATTTGAGCAATTTCTGTTACCCTTTCATCCTGAGATAAAAGTTTTAACTCAGATTGCGTGTCTTCATTTCTTGTAGATTTGAACACCTTGAAATGGGAATCGCCTTTTGCGGCAATCTGAGGTAAATGCGTAATAGCAAAGATTTGCATTTTTGCGCTCATCTCTTTCATGATTTCCCCCATTCTAATAGCAATTTCCCCTGAAACACCTGTGTCTATTTCGTCAAAGATCAAAGTTGGTAATTTAGAATATTGAGCTAAAATTGCTTTTACTGCCAACATTATACGCGACATTTCACCACCAGAAGCTACTTTTTTGAGTAAACCAAAGTCTGTTCCTCTATTTGCCGAAAACAAAAACTGCAATTCATCTTTTCCGTTTTGAAAATAAGTTTCAGAAGGAATAAGTTCCATCCTAAATTGCACATTAGGCATCCCTAAATTTTCCAGTATCGATATCAATTGTTTTGACAAAACGGGAATAGCTTTTTCCCTATTCGAATGAATTTTGGCTGACAGATTGTCTAATTCTTCTGTTTTTTGCTCAATTGATTTTGACAAAACGGTTATTTCTTCTTCAATATTTCCTAATTCCAAAACTGAATTTTCCAGATTTGACTGAATTTGCAATAATTCATCTACTGTTGTAACCTTATGTTTTTTCTGTAAATTATGGATCAACTGCAATTTCTGATTAGTCAGCTCTAACTTCTCTGGATCGTTTAATAATTTTTCTACAGCATTTTGCAACTCTTTCGAAACATCATCAAATTCTATTGCAACACTTGAAATTCTATCAAATAAACTTTGGTATTCCGATGAAAAAGCAACAATTTTATGCAATGAAGCCTTAATTTCATTCAAATTATGAAAAACACCAAATTGTTCTTCATTTGCTATTACCAGCGATTTATCAATCGATTCTTTGATAATCTCAACATTATTAAGTTTCTCAAAATCAGCCTCCAGTTCTTCCTGTTCTCCTGATTTTAATTTCGCAGCAACCAATTCATTCAATAAAAAAGTATTGTATTCCTGCTCTTTCCCTGCATCACTTTGTTTTTTAAGCAAAGCATTTAATTTTGATTTATCTGATTTATATAATTTAAGCAATTTTTGATACGAATCTATAGTTTCTAAATTCTGCGCAATTGCATCAATTATTTTAAACTGTACTTCTTCATCTGAAAGTTCCTGTGTTTGCTGTTGCGAATGAATATCAATCAAAAACAGACTAAGATCCTGTAATTCCTGAAGATTTACCGGACTGTCATTGATAAAAGCACGAGATTTACCAGAAGGGAGGATTTCGCGTCTGATAATCGTTTCATCTTCATAATCCAGATCATTTTCTTCAAAAAAAGCTTTCAAATTGTATTTTGAAATTTCAAATTGTGCTTCGATTACGCACTTTTCTTCTTTATTTTTAAGAGATGTCAAATCGGCCCTTTTTCCCAAAACCAACCCTAAAGCCCCTAAAATAATGGATTTCCCCGCCCCAGTTTCACCTGTGATTATAGAAAATCCTTTCGAAAAATCTATAGAAAGTTTTTCAATTAATGCGTAATTTTTAATTGACAGCGAAGTGATCATATAGTTTTAAAGTAAATTTATTGACGTAAATAAAAATAATTAATATTTAATCTGTGACCATTTTGTAGAGTTCAATGGCGATACACGGTTTAGATTATCTACTAAATCTGTAATAGTAATACTTGGACCTCCTGAGAAAATTGAAACAATCTCATCTGATTTTGCATCAAAAAGCACTCTTGTTAAAAAAGCATTAGGCTTAACTGAGTTCAGTTTTCCTATTAACATTAAAGACGATTTTATTTTCTCCTTTGCTGCTTTTAAATCCTGACTCATTATATCTAAACCTGAAAAATAAAGAAAAGTAGTTTGTCTCAGGTCAGAATAAACCGGAGCAGCCATGTCGTTTATCAGAAAATAACGATTCTGAAGTCCATCAGCCTGAGTCCAGCCCTTAGAACCACCCTGCTGGGCTACATTGGCAATATTCTGTGCGGTTTCAAAATAAGGATTTCCTCCGGCAAACTGAAATGTATCAGCATCCATTCCTAAAATCATATAACTGTAAAAGGATATTACCGAAACCAAATTAGATTCAAATGTGGCAGGATTATACAATAGAGGCTCATATTCTGTATACCTGAAATTAAAATCTTTATCATTAAAATTAAAAACAGGTGACGAATACGTTGAATTATAAATTAATCTCGAAGACTGTACTTGTATTGTTCCTGAAAATTGGTCTGAGTTATGAGACATAAGAGTAATATACATGGAACAGTTTATACGCTCATTTTGTTTTAAAACAGCTCCCATCCAATCGGTTTTATTCACAAATTCAGATAAGGAAGTCTGAAGTGTTTTATAAACCTGCAGATTTGGATTTGGCAATCTTTCCGTATTTATTGTAACCGTGCAATTTAACTGTTGTGCCTGTGCAAAACCAAAAAACAGAAGCGTTAAAAAAGTAACTAATTTATACATAAAAATGCCCTATAACTTTGTTTAAAATATCTACTGCAACAGATTCTTTTGATTTTAAATCCATTGGTTCAATTTTAAATTCCTTGTCTATAAAAGTGACTTTATTAGTCGGCTGTTGAAAACCAGCTCCTTTATCCTGCAATGAATTTAAAACAATCAAATCTAAGTTTTTTTTCTGGATTTTCAACTTGGCATTTTCAATTTCATTCTCAGTTTCCAAAGCGAAACCAATCAAAAACTGATTTTTTTTAATTTTCCCTAATGAGAATAAAATATCTTTAGTTTTTTCTAGTTCAATGGAAAACTCATCAGTTGATTTCTTAATTTTCTGAGCTGCAATTACTTTTGGTTTATAATCCGCAACAGCCGCAGCTGCAATAGCCACATCTGAATCATTAAAATGCAAATGACAGGCATCATACATTTCCTGGGCTGAAACTACGTTAATAACTTCAATGAGAGAGTTTTCAATCCTTAAATTAGTAGGACCTGAAACCAAAACAACAGAAGCTCCCAAATCTGCAGCTACCTTTGCAATATCAAACCCCATTTTTCCTGAAGAATGATTCCCTATAAAACGCACAGGATCAATAGCTTCGTAGGTAGGCCCTGCTGTAACAAGTATTTTTTTTCCTTTTAAAGGTAATTTACTTTCTAAATCTGCTTCTAAAAAGGCAATTATATTTTCAGGCTCTGCCATTCGGCCTTCACCTGATAAACCACTTGCAAGCTCTCCATTTTCAGCAGGAATCATTGTATTTCCAAATTGCTTTAAAGCATTAAAACTGGACAAAGTAGAAGGGTGCTTATACATATCCAAATCCATTGCAGGAGCGAAATAAACAGGACATTTAGCCGATAAATAAGTAGCAATTAAGAGATTATCACTGTTTCCTGTTACCATTTTAGATAACGTGTTTGCAGTTGCCGGAGCAATTAACATAAGATCAGCCCAAAGTGCCAGATCTACATGATTGTTCCAGACAGCATCCTGATCGTCTTCATTAAAAAAACTGGAAAACACAGGATTTTTTGATAACGTAGATAACGTAAGTGGAGTTACAAAATCCTTAGAAGCAGGTGTCATGATCACCTGAACATGTGCACCTGCTTTTATAAAGAGTCGTACTAATGAGGCTGTTTTATAGGCTGCAATTCCACCGGAAACCCCCAGTAAAATTTTCTTCCCGTTTAAAACTGACATTGTACTGTATTATTTGTTTGAGCTTCTGTGGTATGTTTTACCGTCTAACCATTCCTGAACAGCTAAAGCGTGTGGTTTTGGTAATTTTTCGTAAAATTTAGAAACCTCAATTTGTTCTTTATTTTCAAAAACTTCTTCAAGACTGTCATTATAAGTGGCAAACTCTTCTAATTTTTCAGTCAATTCTTTTTTAATTTCAGAATTAATCTGGTTTGCTCTTTTAGCCATAATGGTAATTGCCTCATACACATTTCCTGTTGGCTCTTCAATAACTGTTTTATTATAAGTTATTGTATTAACAGGAGCATTCGTCTTTTTTAAATCCATGACTTTATTTATTTAGTAAATTTTTGTAAATCTGTTTCAACTCTGGCATTCATTTCGTCTGCCTGTTTTTTATATTTTGTATCGCTTTTAAACTTAAGCAAATTATTGTAAGCCACTTTTGCAACATTCAAACGTTCCTCCATTTTTTGAGAAACACTGTTTATAGCCAATTGATATGCAGAATCATATTTGTAAAACAAAGCATCTTCTTTAAATGGGGTTCCCGGATAATCTGCAATAAAATTATCAAAAGCGATTAATGCTGATTTGTAATCTGAAATCGTATTATAACCTTTAGCATTCTCGTATGCTTTTTTCTCCAACTTACCGTTTAGAATTTTTACAGCCTCATTTGCCTGAGGTATATATTCTGAATTTGGATAATTATCAATAAAAGCCTGTAATTTATCTAATGCCTTAACTGTATCTGTCTGATCCAAGCTATAAACCGGAGCTAATTTCGAATAGCTGTAAGCTCCTAAAAAAGCCGCTTCCTGAACTTTTTCACTTCGTGGGTATCCTGAAACAAAACTTTCAAACTGATAACCTGCCAGATAATATTGCTTTGTTTTATAATAAGACTGAGAAAACATATAAAACAGTTTTTCTGCCTGAGGTTTCCCTCTGTATGTCGGCGCTAATTGCTCAAAAAGTCTGATTGCCTTATTATATTTACCTGCCTCATACATTTTTGTTGCAATTTCAAATTTTGCAGCAACGTCCTCATTTTTTAATGCTTTTTGGTAATCACTACACGAACAAAAAAGGACAACAACAATTAACAGCGATACTATTTTTTTCATTTTCTTACTTTATATTATGATTATTTCTTAGACAATTATGCCAAAGCAAAATCACACCGAAGATTCGGTGGCAAATTTAGTTATTAATTTAGCTACTGCAAAATATTTTTTAGGTATAATAAAAACCCTTATTTTCAGACTATTTTAGTGCTTCTTTTACAAATTTATCCAAGCGGCCCGCTAATGACTCATCAACAGAAACTAATGGCAAACGAACTGTATTATCTGCAATCCCTAAAGACTGGAACACATGTTTAATTCCGGCAGGATTTCCCTGTTCAAAAATCATATCAATACAATCAGATAAAAAATATTGGGTTTTGAAAGCTTCATTTACTTTTCGGTTCAGTCCTAAACGAATCATTTCTGAAAATTCTTTTGGAAATCCCTGACCAATAACAGAAATAACTCCTGCTCCTCCTGCTAAAACCATTGGCAAAGCAATAATATCATCACCTGAAATTACCAGAAAATCTTTTGGTGCATTTTTAATCAGCTGCAAAGCCTGAGCCATATCACCTGCTGCTTCTTTTATCGCTACAACATTATCAAAATCATTTGCAAGACGGATAACTGTTGACGGAGCCATATTGCTTGATGTTCTTCCCGGAACATTATATAAAATCACCGGAACAGGCGAAGCTTCTGCAATAGCTTTAAAATGCTGATAAATTCCTTCCTGAGTAGGTTTATTATAATAAGGAGAAACCGACAAAATAGCTTCAAATGCTGAAAAATCCCTGGTTTTTAGCTCTTCAACAACCTGTATTGTATTATTACCCCCAACCCCAAGAACCAAAGGCAATCTTCCGTTATTAACTTCAATAACGGTATTAATAACGAGTTCTTTTTCGGTTTGCGTCAAGGTCGCATTTTCTGCAGTTGTCCCCATCACAACAAGATATTCAACCCCTCCGTCTATCGAAAAATTAACAATTCTGTGTAAAGCTTCAATATCAATTGAAAAATCTTTTTTAAATGGAGTAACAAGGGCAACACCAGTTCCTATTAATGATTGCATATTCTAAATTATATTTTTATTTTATACTTTTTAAATACTTAAACAATTCGAAAACGAAAAGCTCATAATTCTCTAAAGCTGTATTTATCATCCAACGATTTATATTTTTATCAATGGAAGCAAATCCAACTTTAAATTTAGCCTTTGATTTATTTGTTATCAGTTTCAAAATTGGTTTCTGAACATCATAATAACTAATCAAAATATCAAATTCTGTCTCAATAAATCCGGTTAAAAAAGTTATTTTAACATCTCCGTTCCAGTCAACATGCTTTTGTCCAAAAGTTGGATACGAATACTCTTTTTTATCCTTAAATTTATTCCTGTACACGACAATCTTAATGTTCCCTGAATCAATTCCTTTTGAAACCAACTCTTTCATGAGAGCTTCTGAATGACTGAAATTACTCTCATCGATCAACAAACCAACCGTTTGTACATTACTGGTAAAAATCTCTTTTTTTACATTATGCAAATTATTATTTAATGTTTTTTTTATGAAAAAATCCTTCAAATAATTTAAAAACATAGTACTTTTACCAGATTACAAAATTAATTATTTAAGTCGCATTTAAGATGGTAAAACTAAAAAAGTATAACGGATTTTTAAAACTTTTTGTTATATTCTTAACACTTTTTTTTATATTCTCTTGCAGTCAGAATTACAACTTAACTAAGATAGAAGGAAAACAGCTTCCGGTTACAGAAAAGGACAGTCAGACTCCTGAGATTGAAAATTTCATAAAACCTTATCGCGATCACATTAATAAAGATTTAGACAACGTATTGGCATATTGTCCTGAAACACTGGATAAAAGTACCGGAAAATGGCAAACCAGCATTGGAAACCTAATGGCTGATATTTGTTTACAAAAAGGAAATCAGGTTTTTAAAACCCGGGAGAAAAAAGATATTGATTTATGCTTTTTAAATCATGGCGGGATCAGGGCTATACTACCAAAAGGAAATGTAACGACAAGAACTGCTTTCGAAATTATGCCTTTTGAAAACAAATTGGTTGTCCTGGCTTTAAAAGGTGATCAGATTCTTGAAATGACTGACTATATAATTAAAGAGAAAAAACCTCATCCACTGGCCGGAATGACTTTTACAATTTCAAAAGAGAATACTGCCAAAAATATTCAAATTCAGGGAAAACCACTTGATACCAATAAAACCTATTATGTTGCCACAAATGATTATCTGGCAAATGGCGGTGACAGCATGAACTTTTTTCTAAAAGCGGTACAGAAATACGATCTGAATTATAAACTTAGAAACGTATTAATCGATTATTTTAAAGACGTAGATACGATTCCGGTTCCAAAAGACATTAGAATCACCGAAGAATAATTCAGACACAAATTCAAAATAAAAATACAGGCGTTATCGCAAAAAACATACACAATGAAAAGAAGAGAATTTATCGAAAAAACCGCTGCAAGTACTGCTTTATTAAGCCTAGGTTTATCATTGAGCAGTTTTGAAACCAACGATATAAAACATCTAACCGTCCTGCACACCAATGATGTGCACAGTCATATAGATCCTTTTCCGGCTGATGACCCCCGCAATCCTAATAAAGGCGGAGTATCACGTCGTGCCGCACTTATTGAAAGTATTCGTAAAGAAAACCCAAATGTATTGTTGCTGGATGCCGGCGATATTTTTCAGGGAACCCCTTACTTTAATTACTATGGAGGTGAATTGGAATTTAAATTGATGAGCATGATGAAATATGATGCCTCAACAATTGGAAACCATGATTTTGACAATGGTGTTGATGGTTTGTATGCTCAAATGCCTCATGCCAAATTTGAATTCATTAATTCTAATTATGACTTTAAAAATACGGTCATGAACGGACTTGTAAAACCATATAAAATCTTTAATAAAAACGGAATTAAAGTTGGCGTTTTTGGATTAGGAATAGAGCTTGAAGGACTGGTTGATAAAAAAATGTACAAAGAAACAGTCTATAACAATCCTGTAGAAATTGCTCAGGATATGACTCAAGTGCTAAAAAAGGAAGAAAAATGCGATCTTATTATTTGTCTTTCACATTTAGGCTATAAATACAAAGACAACGCTACAAAAATCTGCGACTTAAAATTGGCCGAATTGACTCAGGATATTGATTTAATTATAGGCGGACACACTCACACTTTTTTAGACAAACCTACCATTGTAAAAAACAAAGCAGGTGAAGACGTTCTCGTAAATCAGGTGGGATGCTACGGAATAAATTTAGGCCGAATCGATTTTTATTTTGATAAAAATAAATCGCATACCAATCAAGGAAAATCAATTATCGTCTAACTCTCTTTTTACCGGAATTTATAAAGAATTTTGACATGAAAAAGTAAGCCAGAATTTGAGTTACATCACAAATTAAGACTAATACTAAGGAATAAGACGATTTGTTGAAAATAAAAAACATATCAGAAATAATAAAGCAAGTAACCATT
Organism: Flavobacterium calami; assembly: GCF_038290035.1. NCBI lineage: Bacteria > Pseudomonadati > Bacteroidota > Flavobacteriia > Flavobacteriales > Flavobacteriaceae > Flavobacterium > Flavobacterium calami. The sequence continues at coordinate 33,564 of NZ_JBBYHS010000013.1, read as the reverse complement.
AATGTCATTAGCAAAGTAACATACGAACCTCTGGTTATGTAATTTGCATAACAAATAAATCCTAAAACACTTAAAACAACGCCATATAAGGTATATAGAAAATGAAATTTATTCATTTTCTCAAACTGCAAACTTAGAACAGAACATAATAAATAGACAATCAATACTGCCACCAAAATTATTGGCAGCATATCATTCTTCCTTAATTTGACCCTTTCATAGTCGTTAACTATTGTTTTAATAAGTAATAAATACACAAACAAAAAACATATCATTGAGCCTTCATCGGAGATTTCTACATCCATGATATGAAAAACTTCTCCAGTAAAACACAGTATGTAAATCAGAGCCTGATTTCTGTTGATTTTAAAGTTATTTGACGAATAGAAATAAAAAAAAACCGAAGGAATAACAATTGATTTCATACAAGTCGTAAGATATTCGTATTGCAGAACATCGAACATAATTGTAAATAAAAATGCCGTCGAAAATAGAATAAGTGAAGGTCTACTCGCTTTCATTGAGTTTGGTTATAAATTCCTGTTCAGATAGTATTGGAATATTTAGTTTATTCGCTTTTTCTAATTTGGCAGGTCCCATATTATCTCCGGCTACAACAAAATCTGTTTTTGCAGAAATGGAGCTTCCAACTTTTCCTCCGTTATCTTCTATGGTTTTCTTTAATTCATCTCTTGAAAACTCAGTAAAAACACCCGAAACTACAAATGTTTTCCCAATAAATTTATCGGTTGCATTTGGGTTTATTTTTTCAACAATTTCAAACTGAACCCCATATTTTTTTAATCTTTCGATAATCCTTTTATTCTCTTCATTTTCGAAAAATTCAATTACACTTTTTGCAATCCGCTCTCCAATTTCATCTACTAAAATCAAATCCATCAATGAAGCCTGACTTAATGCCTCGATATTTTTGTAATGCTTGGCTAATTTTTTGGCAACAGTTTCTCCAACAAAACGAATTCCGAGAGCAAACAAAACGCTTTCAAAAGGGATTTCTTTTGATTTTTCAACACCATTTACCAGATTTTCAGCTGATTTTTGCGCCATTCTTTCCAGATGCAAAATATCTTCTACCTTTAATTCATACAAATCAGCATAATTGTGAACCAGGTTATTTTTGAAAAGCAGGGCAACCGTTTCTCCGCCAAGCCCTTCAATATCCATAGCTTTTCTCGAAATATAATGCTGAACCCTGCCAATAATCTGAGGAGGGCATCCATAAAAATTAGGACAATAGTGATTGGCTTCTCCTTCATTTCGAACTAATTCTGTCTCACATTCAGGACAATGCGTAATATAATGTGTTTTTTGAGAATCTTCAGGACGCTGTTCTAAATCCACAGCAATAATTTTAGGAATAATTTCGCCTCCTTTTTCAACAAAAACGGTATCATTTATTCTGATGTCTAATTTTTCTATCTGGTCTGCATTGTGTAAAGAAGCTCTTTTTACAATCGTTCCAGCCAACTGTACCGGTTCTAAATTTGCTACCGGAGTAATCGCTCCTGTACGCCCAACCTGATAAGAAATCGACTTCAGTTTAGTAGAAACCTGTTCTGCTTTAAATTTATACGCTATCGCCCAGCGAGGTGATTTTGCGGTATAACCCAATTCTTCCTGATGGCGAAAACTGTTTACTTTTACAACAACGCCATCGGTTTCATAAGGTAATTTATGACGATGTGTATCCCAATAATCAATAAAATCGAAAACTTCCTGCATGTTATTGGCCAGTTTTGCTTCGCTTGGTACTTTGAACCCCCAGTCTCTGGCTGACTGCAATCCTTCAATTTGAGAAGAAAATGGCAAATTATTACTTACTACAGAGTATAACAAACATTCTAAAGGTCGTTTGGCAACCTCAGCACTATCTTGCAATTTTAAACTTCCTGAAGCTGTATTTCTTGGGTTTGAATACGGTATTTCTCCAATTTCAATCAAATCCTGATTCATTTTTTCGAAACCTTTTAAAGGCAAAATAATTTCACCACGAATATCGAATCTAGCAGGATAATTTCCTTTCAATTTCAAAGGGATTGATTTTATGGTTTTAATGTTATTTGTAACCTCATCCCCCTGAAAACCATCTCCACGTGTCAAAGCCTGAATCAGTTTTCCGTTTTCGTATGTAATGCTTATTGAAGCTCCGTCATATTTTAATTCACATGTATATTGTAAATCAACATTGCCCAAAACTCTCTGAATTCGGTTTTCCCAATCCAATAAATCTTCTTTTGAGTACGAATTATCCAGAGAATACATTCGGAACTGATGTGCAATAGTTTTAAAATTTTTGGTAATCGTTCCACCAACCCTTTGTGTTGGAGAATGTTCATCAAAAAACTCAGGATGTTTGTTCTCTAAATCCTGAAGTTCTTTAAGTTTAAGATCAAAATCATAATCCGAAATCGTAGCATCATCAAGTACATAATAATTGTAATTGTGCTGATTAAGTTCATTTCTTAAAGCCTGAATTGTCTCTTGAATACTCATAAATATTAAAATAATGCAGATTGTAATTTAGAAAAACTGAGTTTCAAAATTAGGATTATTTTTTGTTGTAAAATATTAAAAACTAAAAGTTTTATAAAATCAAAAATCAAGTTGCATTATTTTGCAACTTGATTTTCTTCTTGTCCATTATTCTTAAAAAAGAATTTAAACAAAACCAGCTTCCAAATGGTTTTACTTTGTCCACCTTTCAAAAGTGATAATCAACAAACTAATCAACAACCAAATTTATTTTTGAATAATAATAAAATCTGAACGTCTGTTTAGCAAATGCTCTTCTTCTGTACATTTTACACCATTTTTACATTTATTAATTAATCGGCTTTCTCCGTAACCAATGGCACTTTCTATTCGTGAAGCCTCTATATTTTGTGAAATAATATAATCGCGCGTCGATTTTGCCCTGTTATCGGAAAGTTTCAGATTGTAAGCGTCTTTTCCGCGAGAATCTGTATGTGATTCTATTTTGATACGAATGTTAGGAAATTTTTGCATGATAAAAACTACTTTAGACAATTCTTCTATTGCCAAAGGAGTTATATCATATTTGTCGTAATCAAAATAAATTGGTTTTACATCCACTTTCTCAACACCTTTTTTCTTTACCACCAAATCATCATAATTACTAAGTTCAAAATTGACATTTGGAATCTCTCCTTCGTTTTCTAATGTGGTTTCTACGGTTTTTTCGTCACTGCTGTAATTTGGTTTTGCCGCAATCATTTTAACAGTTTTGTTGCACGGCACAATCAGGGCATACTTACCTTCAAAATTTGTTTTTGTTTCGCCAAGAATATCGCTAAAAGAATTGTAACCCATAATAGTAACGTCTGCAAGAGGTAATTTTGTTTTACGATCTACAGCAATTCCTGAAATTGTCTGATTACAAACCGGATCTGCTTTTGTAAAAGAATAAATATCGTCGTCTCCTTTTCCTCCTTCCCTGTTGGAAGACAAATAACCAAAATGAGCAGTTTTGTCAATTATAAAAGCAAAATCATCTTTGTTACTATTTATTGGCGCACCCAGATTTTTTGGATCTGAAAAACTTCCATTAGACAAAAGCTTACTTTCATATACATCCAGATCACCCCATCCGTAATGCCCGTCAGAAGAAAAATAAAGTACTCCTTTACTAAAAAACGGAAAAAGATCGTTGCCAATAGTATTAATTTTTGGGCCTAAATTTACAGGAGAACTCATGGTTCCGTCAGCAGCAATTTTCACATAATACAAATCGGTTTCACCAAATCCGCCAGGCATATCGGATGCAAAGAAAAGCCATTCTCCGTCTTCACTTAATGATGGATGTCCTACAGAATATTCTTCACTGTTAAAAAACACTTTTTGTGGGTTTTCTAATTTATTGTCGACTATAGAACCTTTGATAATCTGAAAATTATTGGTTTTGGTTTCGTCTACAACCAGTTTGTTCTTTTTAACAATATTTGTCGAATAATAAATTGTTTTTCCGCTGGCATCAAAACTGGCTGTTGCTTCGTGGTATTTGGTCATTACGTTTGGCAAAAAAACAGTTTCATTAAATAAACTCCCATCAGCAGCATTTCTTTCAGACACATATAAATTAAGGAAAGGCTGATTGTTCCAGGTATATAACTTTTCGCTAAATTTAGTAGTATCTCTGGCAGAAGTGAACACCACTTTTTCCTGAAAAAATGTGGCTCCAAAATCAGATTTACTGGTATTAATATCCAGATTTTTTATTTCGTAAAGAGATTTTACTTTAGCGAGACTATCCATTTGCTTCTTTTGAGTCAGATAACGGTTGATTTCGTTTTTATCGCCTTTTTTATCCAGATATTCTTTTGTTACCCTGTTTGCTTCATCATAATCCATTACAGCTTTCATGGATTGAATGTATCTCAAATAGTAAATATCTGTTAAATTATTACCCTGAATTTCGTATAATTTTCGGTACCATTTTAGTGCGTTTCGGGAATCAGAAATAAAATAATACGAGTCGGCCGCATTTTTTATCGTTTGTGTCGAAGGCTTTTTGATGTTTTGTAAAATTTCTTCATAGGCTTTTGATGCATCAGCATACGAATAGTTTTTAAACAATGCATCGGCCTTTTTTAAATTAGTCTGAGCAAAACAAACCGTAAAGCTCAAAACCAGACTTAGGATATATAGTTTTTTCATAAGGTTCATTTTTAGAAGAATCTAGGTGATTTGATTTTGCTTTGATTTTTGTTAAACTGATATTTCAGAATGATTTCGTGCGAACCATCATTATACTTATTCAATTCGCTTACTGTATAATCAAAAGCATATCCGATATAAAAGCTTCTTGAGATCTGAAAACCTGCCAGGATACTCACAGAGTCATCTGTTCGGTAAGCACCTCCTATAACAAATTTTTCATAAAGCATGAAGTTTGCAGAAATATCAGCTGTAAGCGGCGCTCCGCTCACGGCTTTAACTAAAAATGCCGGTTTGAATTTTAAATTCGGATTCAAATCAAACACGTATCCTCCCATAAAATAATAATGCAGACGATCATAATTTACAGATTCCTGAACATCGTCATAATAATCGTTTTCGATAAAACTAGGAATTGAAAATCCTAAATACCATTTGTCAGTATAATAATAAACCCCTGCTCCTACGGCTAGTTTCATCTGATTGTCGATATTCTGATTCAACAGAACGTCATTAGGATCATAATATCTTCCTTTGGTCCAGTCAATATTCAGCATTCGCATACCGGCTTTTAAACCAAAAGCAAGTCTTTTTTCGTAACCTAATGCCAAAGAATAAGAAAAGTTTCCGTCAAGGTACAATTCGTCAGAAGGACCAATTTTGTCATTGACAACGCTTAATCCTAAACCAATTTTTTCGTTTCGAAGCGGTGCATGTATCGAAAAAGACTGTGTTTGAGGAGCACCTGAAATTCCTACCCATTGTGAACGATGTAAAAGTGTAGCTTCCAGAACACCGGTAGACCCGGCATAAGCCGGATTTACCGCCATGGTGTTATACATATATTGTGTATACTCAGGATCCTGTTGTGCCTTTGCACTAAATGTGATTATAGAACATATTAAGATTAAATACGCTTCTAATGATTTTATATATAGTTTCATAACGATACTTATTTAGTTTTAATTAATTAGATGATTAATAACGGTGTTTATCTCATTATAGATAACCAGCCTTTTTTAACTTTTCCGTCTCCAATTTCTATTACATAAAAATAAGTACCGGTTGGCAGCATATCTCCTCTATTTATAACCCCGGATACATTTGCAGTACCGTTCCAATCATTTTCATAACCTTTTTTGCTGTATACTAAAGCGCCGTATCTATTAAAAACTTTCAATTCATTATTTGGATATGATTCTATACAATCAATTCTGAAAAGATCATTTGATCCGTCATTATTTGGTGTGAACTCATTGTAAACCGTTAGACAAATTGGTTCTACAGAAGCTGAAGCCGAATTGTTTGTAGGATCAACATCTAAAGGAGTTGAAATTTCGATAGTGGCAACGTTTAAGTAATCACCATTTGGTAGTACAATCACTCTAACTTCAAGTGTTTCACTTTCTCCCGGATTTAAAGTTGGAATTGTCCATATCTGAGTCGCAGGATCATATACTCCTGTAGTTGTCGAAGACGATACTAATTCATATCCGCTTGGAATTAATTCGCTAACAAGCGTGTTAAGAATAATGCCCTGACCCACGTTATTTACAGTTATTGTAAAGGTTACCTCATCACCAAAATTAGGGGTTGGATTACTAACTGTATTGGTTATCGTAAGATCTGAACATGTTGCTACTGTTACATTTAATGTTTTTGTAGTAGTTTCATCACATGTATTAATATAAGTTACCGAAACTGTTCCCGAACCGACATCAGACCATGAAACTGTTGCAGTTCCATCAGCAGTTCCTCCACCAGAAGTTATTGTTCCGTTAGTAACAGACCACACATAGTTTGATTTTCCGTTAGCTATTGAATACGCTACTCCCTGGAAAACACATGGTGTATCATCTGAAGAAGTGATTTGAGCCAACGCATCGTTTTCAAAACTAACCGCTATTGCCAGACGTGTAGCATTTGTACAGCCATTTGTTGTATTACTAAGCAATGTAGCATAATAGGTTGTAGCTGTAAGCGGTGTATTTGCTGCTAATGGAGTTCCTCCAATTGGATTACTGTACCAGACTACATTAGATTCATTTACCTGAATATTGGCAATTGTCGGTATTTTAGATAAACAAAACTTTTGCGCTGTGCTTATTGTTGTAACCACTCCTGGAGCGTTTACATTTACCGTAACAACCAATCGAACAGAATTTTCACATCCTATTGCACTTGAAATAGCTCCATAATAAAGACCTGTAGTCAAGGCTGTTGTTGGTGCTAATGGTGTTCCGCCAATTGGATTGCTGTACCAAACTACATTTGACTCATTTACCTGAATATTAGCTACTGTTGGTGCGTTTAATGAACAGAAGTTTTGAGTTGCTGAATTTGTAGTTGGTGTTGCAGTTGGGTTATTAATTGTCACATTTACCTGTAGTCTCGTATTACTCTGGCAACCTGTCATCGGATTCAGGATAGCTCCATAATAAATTCCGTTTACTAAAGCTGTTGTAGGCGCTAATGGTGTTACTCCTGTTAAAGTACCATACCAAACTACATTTGTTTCATTCACCTGAATATTAGCTACTGTAGGTGAATTTGAGACACAGAAATTTTGTGAATTATTTGTAGTAGTTGGTGTACCCGGATTGGTTACTGTAACCGTAACCTGTAATCTCACAGCACTTTCACAACCTGTTACCGGATCTAAAATCGCTCCAAAATATGTTCCGTTTGCTAAAGCGGTTGTTGGTGCGATAGCTGTAGTGCTGGTCAATGAATTATACCAAACCAGATTAGCCTGATTTACCTGAATATTGGCAACCGTTGGCGCATTTGCCAAACAGAAATCCTGTGTATTATCTGTTGTAGTCGGTGTGCCCGGATCATTTATTGTTACAGCAACCTGTAGTCTAACAGCGCTTTCGCAATTGGTGGCTGGGTCTAAAATCGCTCCAAAATATGTTCCGTTTACCAAAGCCGTTGTTGGTGCAATCGCTGTGCTGCTGGTCAATGAATTATACCAAACTACGTTAGCCTCGTTTACCTGAATATTGGCAACTGTCGGCGCATTTACCAAACAGAAATCCTGTGTTGCATCTGCGGTAGTTGGTGTTAATGGATTAGTAACAGTTACTGCAACTTGTAATCTCACAGCACTTTCACAACCTGTTACCGGATCTAAAATCGCTCCAAAATAAGTTCCGTTTACCAAAGCAGTTGTTGGTGCAATCGCTGTAGTGCTGGTCAATGAATTATACCAAACCACATTGGATTCATTCACCTGAATATTCGCAACTGTCGGCGCATTCACTAAACAGAAATCCTGTGTTGCATCTGCGGTAGTCGGTGTGCCTGGATCGTTTATTGTTACAGCAACCTGCAGTCTAACAGCGCTTTCACAATTAGTTGCTGGGTCTAAAATAGCTCCAAAATAAGTTCCGTTTACCAAAGCAGTTGTCGGTGCAATAGCAGTTGTGCTTGTCAATGAATTATACCAAACTACGTTGGATTCATTCACCTGAATATTGGCAACTGTCGGCGCATTCACTAAACAGAAATCCTGTGTTGCATCTGCGGTAGTCGGTGTGCCTGGATCGTTTATTGTTACAGCAACCTGCAGTCTAACAGCGCTTTCACAATTAGTTGCTGGG
>NZ_JBBYHS010000013.1:0-25164 GCF_038290035.1 Flavobacterium calami | reverse complement strand
TCTAAAATAGCTCCAAAATAAGTTCCGTTTACCAAAGCAGTTGTCGGTGCAATCGCAGTTGTGCTTGTCAATGAATTATACCAAACTACGTTGGATTCATTCACCTGAATATTGGCAACCGTTGGCGCATTTACCAAACAGAAATCCTGTGTTGCATCTGCGGTAGTCGGTGTGCCCGGATCGCTGATTGTTACAGCAACCTGTAGTCTAACAGCGCTTTCACAATTAGTTGCTGGGTCTAAAATAGCTCCAAAATAAGTTCCGTTTACCAAAGCAGTTGTCGGTGCAATAGCTGTGGTGCTGGTCAATGAATTATACCAAACCACATTAGCCTGATTTACCTGAATATTGGCAACCGTTGGCGCATTTACCAAACAGAAATCCTGTGTGTTATCTGTGGTAGTTGGTGTGCCCGGATCGTTGATTGTTACAGCAACCTGTAGTCTAACAGCACTTTCGCAATTGGTTGCTGGGTCTAAAATAGCTCCAAAATAAGTTCCGTTTACCAAAGCCGTTGTTGGTGCAATAGCTGTGGTGCTGGTCAATGAATTATACCAAACCACATTAGCCTGATTTACCTGAATATTGGCAACCGTTGGCGCATTTACCAAACAGAAATCCTGTGTGTTATCTGTGGTAGTTGGTGTGCCCGGATCGTTGATTGTTACAGCAACCTGTAGTCTAACAGCGCTTTCACAATTAGTTGCTGGGTCTAAAATAGCTCCAAAATAAGTTCCGTTTGCTAAAGCCGTTGTTGGTGCAATCGCTGTGGTGCTGTTCAATGAATCATACCAAACCACATTCGATTCATTTACCTGAATATTGGCAACCGTTGGCGCATTTACCAAGCAGAAATCCTGTGTCGCATCTGCGGTAGTCGGTGTGCCCGGATCGTTGATTATTACAGCAACCTGCAGTCTAACAGCGCTTTCGCAATTGGTTGCTGGGTCTAAAATAGCTCCAAAATAAGTTCCGTTTGCTAAAGCAGTTGTTGGTGCAATCGCTGTGGTGCTGGTCAATGAATTATACCAAACCACATTGGATTCATTCACCTGAATATTGGCAACCGTTGGCGCATTTACCAAACAGAAATCCTGTGTTGCATCTGCGGTAGTTGGTGTGCCCGGATCATTTATTGTAACGCTCACCTGTAGTCTAACAGCACTTTCGCAATTGGTTGCTGGGTCTAAAATAGCTCCAAAATAAGTTCCGTTGGCTAAAGCAGTTGTCGGTGCAATTGCGGTTGTGCTGGTCAAGGAATCATACCAAACTACATTAGTCTGATCTACCTGAATATTGGCAACCGTTGGCGCATTTACTAAACAGAAATCCTGTGTTACATCTGCGGTAGTCGGTGTGCCCGGATCGCTGATTGTTACAGCAACCTGTAGTCTAACAGCGCTTTCACAATTGGTTGCTGGGTCTAAAATAGCTCCAAAATAAGTTCCGTTTGCTAAAGCTGTTGTCGGTGCAATCGCTGTAGTGCTGGTCAATGAATTATACCAAACCACATTTGCTTCGTTTACCTGAATATTCGCAACTGTCGGCGCATTTACCAAACAAAAATCCTGTGTTGTATCTGTAGTAGTTGGTGTTCCCGGATCATTTATTATAACGCCCACCTGTAGTCTAACAGCACTTTCGCAATTGGTTGCTGGGTCTAAAATAGCTCCAAAATAAGTTCCGTTGGCTAAAGCCGTTGTTGGTGCAATAGCTGTGGTGCTGGTCAATGAATTATACCAAACCACATTAGCCTGATCTACCTGAATATTGGCAACTGTCGGCGCACTTATCAAGCAGAAATCCTGTGTCGCATCTGTTGTAGTTGGAGTTCCCGGATCATTAACATTAACCGTAACCTGTAAACGAACGGAGCTTTCACAACCTGTTAGCGGATCCAAAATCGCTCCGTAATACATTCCGTTTGCTAAAGCCGTTGTTGTTGCAATCGCTGTGGTGCTGGTCAATGAATTATACCAAACCACATTCGATTCATTTACCTGAATATTGGCAACCGTTGGCGCATTTACCAAACAGAAATCCTGTGTATTATCTGTGGTAGTTGGTATAGCCGGATCGTTTATTATCACATTTGCTGTTTGAAGTGTCCCCACTATGTTTTCACAAGTTGTATCACTTGAAACTCCAACATAATACGTAACCGGACTCACAGCACGTGTTAAGCCTGTCACTGTTAAAACTCCTGTAGAACTTATGGCATAGGTTACGCCACTTACGGTTCCATTTGTTATAGGCTGAGTTTTATTCGCATCAAAATACCATGAAAATACAGGAGTTGTTAATGCACTTGTGGGTGTTAAGGTTGCCGGAACATTATGGCAAACTGCTGTATCATCAACTAAAATATCGTTTTGAACTGATGGAGGCAATATTGTAAAAGTAATTTGTTTTCTGTCTGCTGCTGCAGTTTCACAAAACTCATCTGAACTAACTCCTACAAAATAAGTATAAGTCCCGGGAATCAATCCATTTCTAATTAACTGACTTGTTGTTTCTCCTGCAATTAATTGACTTGTTGTTCCGTCAAAATTATACCAATAATAAACCGGATTCGTTAATGACGGAGTTCCGCTTAAACTGGTGTTTAAAGTTATCGTTCCTGTTGGAGAACAAATCGAAGTATCTGTTCCTCCATTAAGGGTTATGTTGGTTAAAGCATTTTCAGGACTTGAAGCTCTGACTTCAACGGTAACTTCTCCTCTTGACAAAGCCTCACAACCATATCTTACTGGTTGCACATAATATTTATAAATCCCGGCTGCTAATGTAGAAGGAACTGTAAAAGTAATTCCATTCGCAACAACAGAACCTCCTGTTGGCAAATCATACCATACATAATTTGAACAGGCATCTGTTGGAATCTGAAGTGTAATATCTGTTCCTGCACAAACCGTAACTTTATTATCAGGATCGCTTCCAATTACTTTCGTATTTGCTACCCGTTCAACTGTGTGAACTCTAAGAAAGTCTAAGACTCCCGCAACACCTCCAAAACGAATTCTTACGCGGTCATATGCTTCAGGAAGAGAAGAAACAAGTACCATTGACATTGTATTTCCAGGCAATACTCTAATACTTAATAGTGTACTATTGCTTTGAATTGGAGCGCCAACAGCAACATTTCCTAAATAACGCTGAATACTAAATCCGGTAAGTAAATTAACATCTAAAAGAGCTCCTGGTTTAGAAACCACAAGTCTTAATGTATCACTTACTATTGACGGGGTTTTAAATGTAACCGTCAAATCTGCTGCAGCCAAAACTCCAGCCCCGCTATACATGGTTGCATAAGTAGAAACGTCATTATCTGCTACATTCCATGCATCGCTAACTCCAACTGTCGAAGTTAAAGCTCCTATTCCTAAGTCTGCCGCTCCATAAAAAACATCCTGAACATCACCCGGAGTACAGGTTACTGTTGAAACTTTTTTCGTATAATAAGCATCAAATACTTTAGTGTTTTGGGCAACACTCAAAAGTGCTCCGGATATTACTCTTATTCCGTCATAATCTTGCGGTCCGGATGAATTTGCAGGAACAAAAGTAACCTCATATGATTTTTCTCCTGGTAATAAATTCAATAGTGAGCCCGAAACAGGCTGCATTGCTCCAATAGGAACTCCATTTTTAGTACCCACCACAGACAATCCTTGTGCAACAGCAACTCCGCTGTATTCTGATCCCAATTTAACAGTAACAGGTGTCCCCTTTACAATATTAGTCGGCCATGTCAAATTCTGCCATGTAGTACCAACTCCCAAAAGACCTAGTCCTGTTACTATTGTTGAATAAGTTTGTGGATTCCCATCAATAGCATTAGTTGGATCAGCTACTCCCCCTGTTACTATTGAACCGAAACTTTGCCCGTTAGCATACACTCTTTCTGTCAATAATTGACAGCTATTAGGATCCACAACATTGATAGTAATTGTTGCTGAAGCGGAACAATTAAGAGCACTTGTCGCAACTACAGTATACGTATAGATTCCAGGAGTATTTAAAACTCCTGTTGTAAATACAGGACCTGTTAAAGCATTTCCCTGAGGATCAAACCATGCTAATGTTCCGCTTGAAGTTGCGTTAAGCAAAACATTAGTTCCCGCATTTACTGATAAGAAAGGTGTGGCAACAACCAAACTTGGTAACGGGTTAACAGAAACTGTTACCGGTAATTTTCCGGATGGACATGTAACACCGTTACCCTGAGCCTGAATTGAGTAAACACCACTTGTATTTATATTCGCTGCAGCAGCTGCAGGTAAAATATTATTTGAAGGATCATAGAAAGTATAAGTTGTATTTCCTGTTGTATCCAAACCTGTAATCGCATTAGCCAAATTTACAGTTCCACAACCTTCCAAAGTCGTACCAATTACTGTTAAAGGTGTAACTGAAGGAGAATTAACTGTCACTTGTTTCAGCGTATTTATATCATTTTCACAAGTTACTGCATTAACAACAGATACATAATAATTATAAGATGGTACAACTGAACTTAGACCATTAATTGTTAATGCCCCTGTTGTTGGATTTTTAGAAAAAGTTACTCCTGGCTGTGCAACAACTGTAGAACCGGTTATAATTTCCTGTGTTTTATTTTGATCTGTATAATATTTGAATTGTGCTCCGACTAAAGCTGATGTTGGAGATAACACGACACTTCCGGCACAAGATGCCTCTAATGGAGTATTAATTGTCACATCTAAAGCTGTTGCAAATGGTGATACTGTCACGGTAACGGGTTGGCGAACACTGTTTACACAAGTTCCGTCACGTGTTGCCTCTACATAGTAAGTTGTTGTTGCTGCTAAAGCCGGTGTTGTATATGTTGCTACAGGAGAAAGTTCTGTTCCTCCACTTGCTGCATCATACCATTTAAATGTTTCTCCAGCTATATTGGATGTAGCTTCTAAACTGATTGTTTGACCACTACAAATTGGGGTTGTAGTATTAGCATCTATTACAGCATCTTTAAATCTATATGAAGCTCCATAAATATCTAAATTTGTTAATAAAGTAACCAATCCTCCTAATCGAATTTCAACTTTATTAAATGTGGCTGTTGCTGTAAAACTAGCTTTAAATCTATCTCCTGATAATAGCTGTAAGCTCAACAAATTATCAGTAAGAAAGCGTCTGTCATTGTTGTAAGTTACACCATTATACGTTGCTAAACTAACTCCGCCTAATAATGAAACATCGGCTAATCCTCCAGGCAATTCTAGTTCGACCTCTATAATATCTCCTGCTTGCCCAGTTGTTGGAAAATTCACGACTTGTTCTACATAGGCTCCAGCTATCCCTGCAACTGTAGAAAGTCTGGTAAATGTACTTGGATTCGTATCGACAGATCCTCCAGGATTGCTGAAACTACACAAAACACATAGTAAACCCGGATCTAAAGTTGTGACTTGTGAATTAGCCTTCAAACAACTGCTTGCTGAATTATTTATCAAAACATTTATTGCCGTTCTCGTACTGCTTGTACAACCTGACGTTATACCTCTCGCTGTAACATAATATGTTTTATTTACCGTTAAAGCGGATGTAGTATAAGTATTGGTTCCTGTTGCCAAAGCAGTTCCATTAGTCGGTACATCGTACCAGTCAAATGTCACATTTGAATCCGGACTTGAGACCTGCAAAGCTACACTCTGTCCTGACTGAATAACGACATTTGATGAGGCAGCAATTGGTGCTGCCGGTAATGGATTAACTATTACAGTAACCTGAGTACGTGTAGCACTCAAACAGCTTCCAATTACAGCTTCAACAAAATAATTTGTATTAGCAGTTAAATTTGGTGTTGCAAAAGAAGTACCGGTAAACACTAAATTTCCTGCAGTAGCTGCATCATACCATCTGTAAACAGTTCCTCCAACAGGCGCCTGAACATTTAATGTAGTAGTCTGGCCACTACAAATTATTGTACCAGCTGCATTGATAGCAGGAGCTACAGGATTGTTAATTGATATTGTTACAGGAAACCGCACACTATTGACACAGCCATTTCTGGTTATTTCTACATAATAAGTAGTTGGAACCGTCAAAGCAGGAGTGGTAAAAGAAGTGGTACTTGCCAAAGAAGTTCCTCCAGAAGCTACATCAAACCAATTAATGGTTTCACCAACTCCAATATTAGCTTCCAGCGTTGTAGTTTGACCACTACAAATAGTTTTATTAGTTAAACCTGTAGGAACTTTATATCTGTAAGTCGCCTGATAAATATCTAAACTAGTCAATACTGCAGCCAGGCCTCCTAATCGAACTTCAACACGATCAAAAGCTGCTCCTGCTTCTACACTCGCTTTAAAACGATTTCCGGATAATAATTGCAATGTCACCAGAGAATTATTAATTAAAACTCTGTCATTATTATAAGATGCTCCATTATAAGTTGCTAAACTAACAGCCGCTAAAAGACTAACGTCTGCTAGTCCGCCTGGTAATTCTAATTCAACATCAACAATATCTCCTGCTCTTCCCGGATTATTGAATTGTAGCGTTTGCTGTATCCATCCGTTTATTAAACCAACAGGAACTGTAAGCCTTGTTGCGGTTGCAGAATTTCCGTCAACAGAATTATTCGGATTTGTTACCCCACACAACAGGCATAACCCGTTTTGATTTGTTTGCTGGCTATTTGCTTCTAAACAACCTCCTAAAGCTGCTGGCTGAACATTAATCACTACCGGAACTCTTGCACTAACACAATTTCCAGTTGCGCTTTGACTTTCAACATAATATGTTTTTGAAGCAGTTAAAACTGGTGTAGTAAATGTTGGTGAATTAATTGCAATTGCAGATCCGCCACTGGCAACATCATACCAATTGAGGGTAACACCTGGTTCAGAAGTAGCAGCATTTAAAGTAGCGTTTTGACCAGACTGAATAGTTACACTTTGGGTTAATACCGTTGGAACTGCAGGTATAGCAGTCGAAATTACATCAACCTGAGTTCTTGCCGGACTCAAGCAGCCTCCTATAACAGCCTCAACATAAAAACTTGTAGTTCCTTGGGAAACTGTTGGTGAATAAGTGTTTCCAGAAGCTAAAGGAACACCATTTGATGGCACGTTATACCATCTGTAAGTCGTTCCCGGAATTGGATTTATTACTGACAATAAAGTTTGCTGTGTTCCTCCCGAAGAACAGATAGAAGTTCCAGAAGCGCTTATTGCCGGTGCCACAGGATTCGAAACATTAATTTGCACAGGAACACGTTCACTGCCCTCACAACCAGCCGCTCTTGTAACCCCTAAATAATATGTAGTATCAGCCGTTAAATTGGGAGTACTATAACTATTTCCTAATGCCAACGGCGTTGTTGATGTAGTCGAACTATACCAGGCAAGCGTTGTTCCAGCTGCAGGAGTAGCTGATAAATTTAAAGAATTTCCGGAACATACAGTTTGGATTAAACCGTTGGCCACTGTAGGTTTTACAAAATCAAGTCTTACATCATACACCCTTAAGTTTACCAATAAACTAACTAGTCCGCCGACCTGTATCCTGATTTGATTTGCATCTCCGGGCAATGTATATTTTATTACAGCTATTTCATTCCCTGGCAATAATTGAAGATTTAATAATCCGCTGTTTAAAGGCACGGGACTATCAACATTTGATCCTGAAAGCTTTGCCTGAATAGTCACATTTGATAAAAGACTAAGATCAAGCAAACCGCTTCCTGTCCCAAAATAAATTACAATCTGATCTCCGGCTTTTGCAGTTTGATTATAAGTTAATGTTTCTTGCGCAAAACAAGCTAAACCAAGTACATTGCTTATCGAAGCAAAAGAAGTCATGCTTGTATCAAACGCATCATCGGGGTCTGTTACACTCATCCCTGTACACAAAAGACCACCAATACTATTAGTCTGGAAAATCGGCCTACATACATTTTGAGCAAAAGAATTTGAAAATAAAAGCAAAAAAAACAATGCTCTTAATAATCCCTTCTGGAAGCTGAGATTAAGAATTTGTAATTTTTTTTTCATAATTTGGAAGTTTTGGAAATGGACAATAGAAACCCTTTTGCACTAAGACATAGTCTTATACAATTTAAAAAAAATCAAAAATCAGTCAGTTCAAAACCAAGCCATATCCTAATAATTGGGCTTAATTTTAATCTTAGAAATTGTAATGCTACTAAAGATCTTTTTTTATTGATCAAATAAAAAAAGTCCTGAAATTTGAGGAAGAAAGACCATAATCCAACTTCCAAAGAGTAATTATTTGTTTGATTAATTCAGATAAGAAATTCCCTTAATAAGTAGGTTATGCTTTTTAAAAGAAGTTTAGGCTTTTCTAAAAAACAATTTTTAAAATTGAATTTGAAAAATTAGAAAATACTACTCTTAAGAAACAGAGAATATCTATTTTAAATTAACAAGACAATTGTTTGGGGTGAGGAATTAAAAATAAGTTACAGACGTAATATTTAAGGTTATAAACAAATTTTAACATTCTGAACTTAATAAGATATAAGTCCGTTAAAACTAAAAAAAATGTAATACTGAATGCAAACCCGACAAAAGTAAATATTAAGTCCATAAGCAACCGTTTTTATAAAATTTGTATTAAATCAAACTTTGAATTTTTTTTTGTTTAATCTTAATATTCTAAAATTAGAAAAAAATAATTTATAAAACAAACAAAAAAAATGTATTTGTTTATAATTTCAAAAAACTGAATCTCAAAAAATCATACAAACATTATAAAACACACAAACCATAAAGTGTTTGAAAAACTATTAAAAACATAAAAAAAACTATGCTTTTTTATAATTTTAATTTAAAAATAAAAATAAACCTACAAAGTAAACTAAAAAAATATGCCTGTTTTTAAATTAAAGAAAAATAAAAATCATTGGTTTTTGAGCAAAAAAATTAAAATTAGAACATAAAAAAACCCGTAAAAATACGGGTGGCAATCTCATCAAATAATTAAACAAAAGTTAATAAAAACAAAACACTAAACCTTGTTATCTTATGAATTATGCTTCTATAATAGAATTTATTTGTTTAAATAGCTGTCCATCGCTCAAAAAAGCACCTTGCTGAATCAATTCAAAAATAGAATAGTTACGATCTTCAGTAAAAACCTTCTTACCGGTTTTCATCTCAATTGTATCAGTAAACATATTATCACTTAACCACTGCAAACCTTCTTTAGTCAAAAAATCTGTTTCAGGAACCAATGATTTCAATACAATAGACTGTACGTGAGTATCAAAACACTGAAATAAAAAGATATGGTTTTTAGAAAAATGCTCTAAAAATTCTGCTCTTGACAAAACACCTTCCCAAATCAAATCAGAGAAAACATCTAATTCCTGCTCTGCCACTTCTGGTTTATTTATTTTAAGAGAATCCCATTCAGCTTTATCAATTGCCTGAGTTGCTAAAAAACTGGCAAATTCAGCATGTAGCTCATCAAATTGCTCCTTTGTTAATCTTGCGTATTTCATTTATACTGTTTTATTCCTTTAATTAAACCATAGCAGAAATATTCATCTGCTGCCTTTATTATATGTTTGTAAACAAAAAAATCCCGATTCACATCGGGATTTTTATAAAGTAATTACAATTATTACTTTTCAGCAATAATTTCGTATGGTAAATCAACAACAACATCTCTGTGTAAACGGATGCTTGCAGAATATTTTCCTGTACGTTTTACGATACCGCTTGAGATAAATTTTCTATCAATAGCGTTACCTGATTTTTCTAAAGCTTCTGCAATATCAATGTTTGTGATAGAACCAAAAAGTTTCTCTCCACCAGCTTTTGCAGTAAGTTTAATTTCAAGAGCTTTCAAAGTTTCAGCTAATGCCTTAGCATCAGCAATAACTTTAGCTTCTTTGTGCGCTCTTTGTTTTAGGTTTTCAGCTAAAACTTTTTTAGCAGAAGGAGTTGCCAAAACAGCAAAACCCTGAGGAATTAAAAAGTTACGACCATAACCAGGTTTTACAGATACTACATCATCTTTAAATCCTAAGTTTTGCACGTCTTGTTTTAAAATAAGTTCCATGTTGTTGTCCTTATATTTTAGAAGTTAGGTTCTGCCTGAACAGAAACCAGCGACTAGAGTTTTTAATTATTTTAATAAATCGGCCACGTATGGCATTAAAGCTAAGTGACGAGCTCTTTTTACAGCTACAGACACTTTTCTTTGGTATTTCAAAGAAGTTCCTGTTAAACGACGAGGAAGAATTTTTCCTTGCTCATTAACGAATTTCAATAAGAAATCAGCATCTTTATAATCGATATATTTGATACCTGATTTTTTGAAACGACAATACTTTTTAGTTTTGTTAGTTTCTATATTCAAAGGCGTAAGATATCTGATATCCCCGTCTTTTTTTCCTGAAGCAGATTGTTGTAATGTTGCCATGATAATTAAGCTTTTTGAGATTTAAGTTTAGCTCTTCTTCTTTCAGCCCAAGAAATTGCATGCTTATCAAGACTTACAGTCAGGAAACGCATAACTCTTTCGTCACGTCTAAATTCAGTTTCAAAAGCAATAAGAACTTCTCCCGGAACTTTAAATTCAAACAAATGGTAAAAACCACTTTTTTTGTTTTGGATTTCGTAAGCCATTTTTTTCAAGCCCCAATCCTCTTTCGATACCATTTCAGCTCCTCTGTTAGTAAGAAATTCTTCAAATTTCGTTACTGTTTCCTTCACCTGAACTTCAGATAAAACGGGATTTAAAATGAAAACAGTTTCATAATGATTCATAAATACAGTATTTAATTTATTAAAATTGGGTGCAAAAGTAAGTATTATTTCTGAAAAAACAATACTTTTTTTCTTTTATTCGTTGAAAAGCAAAAAATAGACGTTCTCTATAGTTTTTTTTCCAAAAAAGTAATACATTTACTTATGCTATCCTGAATTTATTTAAATTTAAACTCTTATGAAACTAAACTGTGTTGTTGTAGATGATAGTTCTATACAGAGGGCAATTATTGCAAAATTAGTTAACAATCATCCCGGATTGCACTTAGTAGGTGACTTCTCAAATGCAATCGAAGCGAAAAGCTGTATCTCTCTGAATAATATAGATTTAATTTTTTTAGATATTGAAATGCCCGTTATAAACGGATTTGATTTTCTTGACGGTTTAAAATCAAAACCGCAAATTATTTTTATTACTTCTAAAGCTGAATATGCTTTAAAAGCCTTTGATTATGACGCTACCGACTACCTCCAAAAACCTATAGCTGTTGACCGTTTTAATGCCTCAGCAAAAAGGGCGATTGACATGCACATTCTTAAAAAAGAAGTAAAAGAAGAAGAAGGTGAACATATTTTTATCAAAAGTAACCTAAAAAAGCTTAAAATTTTCACAGCTAAAATCAAATGGATCGAAGCTTTTGGAGATTATGTCAGAGTGGTTACAGAAGACGACAGTAATTTAGTACTTTCAACTATGAAATCTTTTGAAAACGATTTATCAAAAGAAAAATTTATCCGTGTACATAAATCATATATTATTAACATTGATAAAGTGGAACGCTTTAACAGCAAATTTGCCGAAATCGGTATTACCAAAATTCCGCTCAGCCGCAACAAAAAAGAAGATCTGGTAAGAGCATTATCAACATCGTCTTAATAAAAATCGACATTTACCGTTAACTTTATAGCTCTGTACTGAGCAACCGTTTCAAAACTATTCAGCATTTTCTGGATAGTTTTTTTTGTGCTTCCTAATGGCATATTTTGCGGAATTTTAATCAAAATTGCCCTGATATATTCATTTCGGATTCTGTTGATTGCAGGTTCTTCGGGACCCAAAACCGGCAGATTTAAATTCTGACTTAAAACCTTATACATCCACATCGCCCCTTCCTTCAGCTTATCATAATCGCGATGTTTCAATGTGAGCTTTATAATCCTAAAATATGGCGGGTATTTATAAATCTGCCTGTCATACAACTGCTCTTTATACATACCTGCATAATTATGATTGGTAACCTGTTGAATTGTATTGTGATTTGGATTATAAGTCTGAATCACAGCTTTCCCCTGTTTTTCAGACCTTCCTGCTCTTCCTGCAACTTGTGTCATCATTTGAAAACTGCGCTCGAAGGCTCTAAAATCAGGATGATGTAACATATTATCAGCATTCATAATTCCAACCAGACTGACATTCTCAAAATCCAGACCTTTGGCCAACATTTGAGTTCCTACCAAAATATCTATTTCACGGTTTTTGAAATTATCTATAATTTTTTCAAAACCAAATTTACCCCGGGTGGTATCCTGATCCATTCTGGCTGTTTTTGCTTTTGGAAAAAGCGTTGCCAACTCCTGCTCTATTTGTTCTGTCCCAAAACCTTTTGTAGTCATATCAATACTCGAACAGTTGTGACAATTAGTCGGTTTTGCGATAGAATACCCACAATAATGACATCTCAGCTGATTCTTGTGTTTATGATACGTCAAACTCACATCGCATTGTTGACAATGAGGCACATGACCACATCGCAAACATTCCATAACAGGAGAATATCCTCTTCTGTTTTGAAACAAAATAACCTGCTCACCTAAAGATAAAGCTTCTGCAATTTCTTCAATCAGAAGGTCACTAAAATGCCCTTTCATTCTTTTCCTGAAATGTTTATCTTTCAAATCAACCAAAATCACTTCGGGCAAGCGAACATTTTTATAACGTTCAGCAAGAGTTACCAATCCGTATTTAGCATTTTGTGTATTAAAGTAGGTCTCTATACTTGGAGTAGCCGAACCTAATAACACTTTCGCTTTATGAAAACCCGCCAATACAATTGCTGCATCTCTTGCATGAAATCTTGGCGCAGGATCTGTCTGTTTAAAAATCTGCTCATGTTCTTCGTCAACAATTAATAACCCTAAATCATTAAAAGGTAAAAACAAAGACGATCTTGCCCCAATTACAATTTGTGCTTTTGGTGAATTTTCAAGCGTTTGTTTCCATACTTCGACTCTTTCATTATTACTGTATTTCGAATGAAAAACAGCTACCTTATCTCCAAAATGAAGACGCAGCCGTGAAACTAATTGCGTGGTAAGTGCAATTTCAGGAAGGAGATACAATACCTGCTTTCCGGTATGCAAATATTCTTCAATTAGCTTAATATAAATTTCAGTTTTCCCGCTAGAAGTTACTCCGTGAAGCAAACAAACTTCCTTTTGTGTAAAACTGTCTTTGATTTCTTTAAAAGCACTTTCCTGTGCTTCACTCAGCTTCAGTTCGTTTTCTGATTTTTCTCCTTTAAATGAAACGCGATCCTGCTGCAAAAAATATTCTTCAAAGATTTCTTTTTCAATTAAAGTCTTTACTACACTTGATGTAACATTAGAAACTTCGATGAGTTTTTTTACTGTAATTGGCTTTTTTTCTGAAGCATTCAGCTGAAAATAAACCAAAACAATTTCTTTTTGTTTTGCACTTTTCAAAACTTCTAACAATTCTCTCAAACCATTATCAGAATCATATTTGGAATGCAGCCTTACATATCGAACCAGCTTTGGTTTGTAGGTCTCTTTTATTTCTTCTTCCAGAAAAATAATATCCTTTGCTATTAATTTTTGAAGAATCGGAAGTATATTTTTTCTGTTTAAAATAGAAGCTATTTCCTGTACTTTCAACGAACTTTGATGCTGTAACGCTTCAAAAATCAAAAATTCATCATCTGAAAGTTCACTGTCATTTATTGTAACATCGGGTTTATGCGAAATAATAGTCTCGCTTTCCAGTAACAATCCGCTTGGAAATGCGCCTCGATAAACATCTCCGATACCGCACATATAATAGTCTGCAATCCAAAGCCAGTGTTTAATCTGTATTTCTGTCGCAATAGGCTTTTCATCTAAAATCTGATGAATTTCTTTAGCCTCATATAATGTTGGAGCATTTTGATGAACATCCAAAACAAGAGCTGTGTATATTTTACTTTTTCCAAAAGGCACCGCCACCCGCATTCCCTTTTTTATGAAATGGTATTCGGCTTCAGAAATTCGATAAGTAAATGTCTTAGCTAAAGAAAGCGGTAAAATAACTTCAATGAAATGCATGGAAAATTTTTATAAGCCAATAAAATTATTTTGGACCAGATTGAGAGTCTTTTTTCGAAATATTATAATCGTGAACAAGTTTGAGTGTGTAATTTAATGATTGGGCGTTACCCCAGTCATCATGACCCGGAATGATATATTTCGGATTTTTAAATTTCGACTGAACCTTTTTGATTGACCCTTCCCATTCTTTAACATCTGCATCGCCCAAATAACCTAAGTCTTTTGCTTCGGTACTTTTTATAAAACAGCCTCCGTAAAGCACTTTTTCTTTATCAAACCAGACTACGACATTATCCGGAGCGTGTCCTTTGCCAGGATAATAAACTTCAAACTTATGTGTTCCAACAGTAAATATCGTATCATTCGGAATTATAAATTCGGCTCTTTCTTTGTTGTCCTTTTTCAGTATTTCATCAGTAGCTTTAATAGTATACGTTTTGATCCCTTTTTTTTTGTAGAAATCAAAACCACCTGCGCGATCATCATGCGAATGAGTTCCCAAAACCATTATAACATTTTTATTATGCTTTACTTTTATACTATCTAATAATGGCTGAAACTGCTTTTTGTCCCAAGGCGAATCAAACATTATTACACCTTTATCTGTAACCAGATACATAGCATTTGCAGAAACTTTTACACCTTTATAATCGTTAAAAGTCCTGTAAACATAAAAGTCACCTGTAAGATGACTTATTTGTAATGGTGAATTCTTAGATTGCCCATAAATACCTGAAACAATGAATAGAAACAGAATTACCGAAACTAATTTCCGCATATTTTCTTTACAAAATTAATTCTTTACTCTCGTCCAGTATTGAGTTCTTCCCACAAGTGAAATACCAACATAACCACGTAATTTTAATTTATCTGCAGACTCTAATGTAATATAGCATTTATATTTTTTTCCGTTCGTCGGATCTAAAATCGTTCCTCCGTTATACTCATCTCCATCTTTTTTCAGGCCATTCATAATAACCATTCCTAAAATTGGTTTGTTTTTTTCTGCACCTTCACATTTTTTACATACATCTTTTTTATGATCTGCACGAAGAATATCAACAACTTTAGCATAAATTTTTCCGGATTTTTCATAAACCTCCACTATTGATTTTACCTCTCCGGTTTCATCGTCAATTGTTTTCCATTTCCCAACCACTCCCTGAGCCTGAACAGAGCTTAATATTAGAAAAAAAACACCAATAGTTAACATCCAATTTTTCATAATCTATTTATTTTTTTGTCTTAATTTCCTGATGGTTGCATTTAGTTCAAACCCTAAAAGCAGAATCATACAGTTTATCCAAATGTAAAACATTAGAATTAATAAAGTCCCAATAGAACCATAAAGTTCGTTATATTTTGAAAATTTTATAACCCAAATCCCAAAAAAGAACGAAGATATAACAATTAGAATGGTGGTAAAAACAGACCCTATACTGATAAAAGGCACTTTATTATATTGTTTAGTACCATAACGCAGTAATATTGAAGATGTTATTAAAATCATCAACACAACAAAGATATAACGTCCCAAAATAATCAGCGGAATCCGGTCACTAAGCACATCCTGAATAATGGTTTTTTGAATAAATACCTCAAAAACTACAATTGTTGCCACAGTTACAAACAATATAACAGTCATTACAAGCGAAATTGCCAAAGCCACCAAATACTGATGCAAAAAACCACGCTTATCAAATACATGTTTTGAAGATTCAAAACCACTCAAAATGCCGTTAATACCATTCGCCATCAAAAAAATAGAAAGAAAAAATCCTGATGATAGTAATCCCGAATGGCTGTTATTCAAAATATCACTAATAATTTTACTGATTGCATCGTATGTATTTGGAGGAACTCCCTGCTGGACAAATTGCAGAAAATCATCCTGAAAATTATCTATAGGAATAAACGGAATTAAGTTTAAGATAAACAGCGCAAAAGGAAACAAAGCCATAAAAAAACTGAAAGAAACTGCGCTTGCATGATATGAAAATGCTCCATCGATAATTCCGATAGTATACATTTCCAGCAGATCATACAATGAAAAACCTTCCAGCCAGGGTAATTTTATTCTCTTTAAAAGCCGGACTAAAGAACGCACTACAGGCAGTTTATCAATTCGTTCTTCTATCTCTTGCGACATAATTTCTTATATTTTTGACCTTCAAGATCGTTAGAGTTTTATATTTCAAATTAATAATCAATTAACTTAAAAAGCTTTCAAACTTAGATCCATATTGTGAACAGAATGCGTTAAAGCTCCTGATGAAATATAATTTACGCCACAAAGTCCATATTCACGAATCGTTTTTTCACTGATATTCCCGGAAGATTCTGTCTGGCATTTTTTACCAATTAATGCGACAGCAGTTTTTGTATCTTCATAATTAAAATTATCAATCAAAATTCTATGAATGCCGTCACTTAGTAAAATTTCCCTGATTTCGTCCAAATTACGAGCTTCAACAATGATTTTTAAATCAAGGTTGTTTTCTTTGAGATACTCTTTGGTTTTTTTTATTGCATGTGTAATTCCACCTGCAAAATCAATATGATTGTCTTTTAACATAATCATATCATACAAGGCATAACGATGGTTTTCGCCCCCTCCTATCTTAACTGCCCATTTTTCTGCGACCCTGAAATTTGGGGTTGTTTTGCGTGTATCTAATATTTTAGCGCCAGTTCCTTCCAAAAGTTTCATCAACTGACTGGTTTTTGTAGCAATCGCAGACATACGCTGCATAGTGTTCAAAACCACTCTTTCGGCTTTTAAAATAGCTTGTGAACTTCCCGAAACCTCAAATACGACTTCACCATATTCTACGTGAGTTCCGTCTTCAATAAACGTTTTTACCTTCAATTTCGGATCAACATGTTCAAATATCATTTTAGCAAGTTCAACCCCCGCAATTATCCCCTGATCTTTTACCAATAATTTGGCCTGACCCTGCGCAATATCCGGAATACAGGCAAGCGAACTGTAATCACCTGTACCAACATCTTCTCTGATGGCATTACTTATCAAAAGTTGTAATTCTTTCTGAAACTGAGCTTCGCTTATCATTTTTCTTTTTTTAATAATATGCTAAATTAGGACATATTTTATGGATTTGAAAGTTTCAATAACATGAAAAGTTATACAAAACATTAAAAATTTCCTATTCAACCATTAAGAGATTAAGAAAAATTAAGCTCTGTTTCATAATTTACCTTCCTGCTTTTAGTTGAGTAGCAACCATTAAAATACTTCTTTTTGAACTAACTGTGAAACCAATAAAAATTAAGCATAAAATCTTAATAAACTTAATCTCTTAATGGTAGAAAAATAGAAGAACATTAAATATCTTTGAGATCAATCAAGCAAAATTTATGGGATTAATTAAAGATATTTACTCGGTTTCCTTTTACGAAAATTTTAGTCAGGTTGTCTCCGAAGTGCTTCCTTCGTTCAATAAACAAAAATTCATTGAAGCAATTTACGAAGGCGATTTTACCCAAAAAGAATGGAAAGACCGAATGAAACATACTACGATTGCTCTGCATCAGTTTATGCCTCAAAATTTCCCAGAAGCTGTTGCTGTAATTGATAAAATCATTAAAAACCTAAAGAGCAAGAGCTTTACAGATGGTAATCTTGCCTTTATTTTCTTTGCTGATTATATCGAAATCTACGGTTTAGACGATTTTAAAACTTCTGTAAAAGCTTTTGTTTTCATTACGCAATTCATAAGCTGTGAGTTTGCCGTTCGTCCTTTCATTTTAAAATATAAAGAAAAAATGATTGACGAAATGATAAAATGGTCTCTGCACGAAAACCATCATGTCCGAAGATTAGCAAGCGAAGGCTCAAGACCAAGATTACCATGGGCAATGGCAATTCCGTTCCTAAAAAAAGATCCGTCTTCTATTCTTCCAATTTTAGAAAATCTAAAAAATGATTCTTCTGAATATGTCCGAAGAAGTGTTGCCAATAATTTGAATGATATTGCTAAAGATAATCCTCAAATCGTACTTGAAATCGCTTCAAGATGGAAAGGTCATACCAAAGAAACAGATGGAATCATCAAACACGGTTGTCGCACTTTATTAAAACAAGGACATCCTGAAATTCTGAGCCATTATGGTCTGGAAAGCACAAATATCGAGCTCTCGTCTTTCGAAATCAAAACACCGACTGTAAAAATTGGAGAGTATCTTCAGTTTCATTTTTACCTAAATAATAAAAACAAAGAACCAAAAACAATTCGTTTAGAATATGCTGTTCATTATAAAAAAGCAAAAGGGCATTTAGCAAAAAAAGTTTTTAAGATTAGTGAAAAGATTTATCATCCGAACCAATTAACTAAAATTGAAAGAAACCAGTCTTTTAAAATCATTACAACCCGTGTTTTTCATACCGGAATTCATCAATTGTCAATTATAATTAATGGAACTGAAAGTGAGGTTTTAGAATTTGAGTTAACGAATTAAATCATTAATTCTATATATTTTATTCCTTATTTTTATATCACTAAAAAAACAAAACAACTTCTTAATCTAAATTAAGTTACAGAATCGTACTGGAACTGTAATTTTGTTTTCAAATAAAATCAACCATGTCAAATATCAGTTTAATTATCGAAGAACGTGCTGCCAATATTGGCAATTTTATGGTAGGGAGATTATTGCCTTTCCGTGAAAAAAGAGCCGTTGGTCCATTTGTATTTATTGACCACATGGGACCGGCGCATTTAAATCAATACGAAAATATGGATGTTCCTCCCCATCCGCATATTGGACTTTCAACACTTACTTTTTTGTTTGAAGGAAGCATTATGCATCGTGACAGTTTAGGCACAGAATTAGAAATAAAACCCGGAGCAGTAAACTGGATGACGGCAGGAAAAGGAATCGTTCACTCCGAAAGAACTCCAGAATACTTAAGACATTCTGATAAAATGCTTCACGGTTTGCAAATTTGGGTAGCATTACCAAAAGAATTGGAGCAAATGGATCCGAATTTCACACACGTTGAAGCACAGGATATTCCGTCTTGGGAAGAAAATGGGGTTTCATATAAACTAATTGCTGGCGAAGCTTTCGGAAAAAAATCACCAGTTCCTGTTTATAGTCCGCTATATTTTATAGAAATCAAAAGCAAAGAAGCTCAAAAAATCAATATTGGAAAAGATTTATTTGGAGAAAGCGGTTTGTATATTCTCGAGGGAAGCATCAAAAATGGTGAACATGTTTACGAACCGAAACAAATTTTAATCACAAACGACAGTACGCTTTGTGAATTTGAAATTGCAGCTAATTCAACTGTATATATTTTTGGGGGACAACCTTTCCCGGAAGAACATTTTATCTTTTGGAATTTTGTTTCATCAGATAAAAATCTTATCGAAAAAGCCAAACAAGACTGGACATCACAGACCTTTCCTAAAGTTCCGGGCGAAACCGAATTTGTTCCTTTACCAACACCACAAATAAAATAACTTATGCAAACTATCTCAGCAAAAATAGACACCCGTTTGTATCGAACGGAAATAACATCTGCTACCGGAAATATTGTAATCGCCGACGAACCTCAGGAAGTTGGAGGAAAAAATTTAGGTTTTAGTCCGTCTGAACTTTTGGCTTCTGCCTTAGCTTCCTGTACTTTAATTACTTTACGAATGTATATCAATAGAAAACAATGGAATGTTTCTGAAATTGACATCAAAGTAGATTTTGAAAAAGACAGCGAACAAAATGTATCTTCATTTACACGAAAAATTGAACTAACGGGAGAGATTGACGAAAGCCAAAGGCAAAAATTGCATTTAATTGCTGAAAAATGCCCTATTCATAAAACGCTTACCAACACTATTAAAATACAAACAACTATAATTTAATTATCATGGAAATCAAACAAATAAACGATATTAAAAGAGGCTATTTTGAAGCTATCGAAGACGACAAACAAGCAGGAAAAATGACTTATACCTGGGCTGGAGATTCAAAATTTATAATTGACCATACAGAAGTTAACGAAGAGTTTAATGGAAAAGGTGTTGGCAAAAAACTGGTTATGGCTGCCGTAGAGTATGCCAGAAATAATGGTCTAAAAATTATTCCGCTTTGTCCTTTTGCAAAAAGCATTTTTGACAAAACAGAAGAAATCCATGATGTCTTGTTTCGTTAAGAATTAAGGCCTAAGAAAATTGTTATTTCCAGAGGCAGATCAAATTCGTTCTCAAAAAATATCAATTGCCTTTTATAAACGGTTTCTATTAAATAGTGATTTCCTCTAAAATAGGTTTTTCTGACTTTAACTTCCAAATCAGAATGTTCAACCATAATTAACTGATGAGGATAAACTAATGATTTTTCAGTTTCATCTTCGGAAAGTCGCAACAAATGAGTTGGAATCTCATTAACTTCTCCAAAAAGAGACGCCACATATTTCGAAGATGGATTTGTATAAATTTCTGTTGGATTTCCTTTGGTAATAATTTCACCATTACGCATCACTATGGCTTCATTTGCAAATGATAACGCATCTGTACTGTCGTGGGTCGCAATGATACAGGTAATTTTTTTCTGTTTTAAGTATCTGAATAAATTTCGACGTAAAGCATTTTTTCGAAAAGCATCAATTTGGCTAAATGGCTCATCAAGCAAAATAACCTCAGGCTCTAATGCTAAAACACGAACTAATGCCACTCTTTGTTGTTGTCCCCCACTTAAAAATTTTGCTTTTACATTCGAAAACTGATCCATTTCTACCATTTCTAAAAGTTCCTGAACACGAAGCTTTTTCATGTTTGCAAAACCATTCGAAAGAAACTTTCCAACGTTTTCAGCAACAGTTTCATAAGGTGACAAATCGAAGTCCTGCGCCAGATATTTCATGTAAGGCATTCCGGGAATTAAATTATATTTTGGTCCTAAAACTGGCTTTTCATCATAAAAAATTTTGCCCTCATCCAAATCATATAAACCATATATCAACTTAAGAAGAGTACTTTTTCCACAACCACTTTCTCCAATAATGGCAATATTTTCTCCTTTATTAATTGTAAAAGAAATGTTTTTTATAACTGGTTTTTCAGTATACGAAAATGAAATATTTTGAATGTCAAGCATGTGTTCTAATTGAGAGTTCAAATTTACAATGTTTAATTTCGAAAGGCAAAAAAAAGCTGCTTCAATTAAGAAACAGCTTTTAATAAATTTTATTGCAATTTAATTATTTTCCAGCTTGCGCTTTAGCGTCATTTACCATTTTTTCATTTGCAGTAATTGCAAACTCAACACGACGGTTTTGAGCCCTTCCCTCCGGAGTGTCATTTGTTGCAATTGGATCTGCAATACCTAAACCTGAAGTTTTGAAACGACTGGATTTCAACCCTTTTGAAACCAGATAAGCCTGAACAGAAGCTGCTCTCTGACCCGAAAGTGTTAAGTTATATTCCGGCTTACCTGTATTGTCAGTATAACCAAAAATTTCAATATTAGTATCTCCATAATCATTAAATACAGGAACTAACTTGTCTAAGTTTGCTTTCGCCTGAGAAGTTAAAGTTGATTTATTCGTATCAAAACGAACAGCATTTTCATTCAATGTCAAGTGAATTCCTTCACCAACTCTTTCTACATCTGCACCTGGAAGAGCCTGATCAATTTCACGGGCCTGTTTATCCATCTTGTTTCCAATAAGTGCTCCAGTTCCACCACCTACTGCTGCACCAATTGCAGCACCTAAAGCCGCATTACCGCCTTTTCCTAAATTATTACCTAAAATACCTCCAATAACACCTCCTGCAACCGCACCAATCCCTGCACCTTTTTGTGTATTATTTGCATTTTTAACTGAATCGCAACTTGCAAAAAAACTAACTAATACAAGTAAACTGCTCAATCCTAAAACTGTTATCTTTTTCATCTTTATTTTTTTTAATATTAATTAGCTCTCTGAAACTGGTAAGTTACATCTTTAGTTTGACCACCAACATTGATGTTATCGATCAGCTGAAATGAATTATCAGTTAAACCGGCAACTTTTAGCAAATATCCAGATTTAACATTTTTTGATTTCACGCCCGGATCAACAATTTTAAGAACAAAGAGTCCCTGATCATTAATACTCCAGACAATTGGAGAAGTAAATGCAGTACAATTTGGCGCATTCAGTGTCATTGAACCTTTATTATTGTTTGAAATAAAGTTCCACGTACTGCCAATGAAGCATTTAGAATCTGCAAGGTCAAAAGAATTTACTTTAATGTAATCAGAACCCGGATAAGATACATTGGTAAGTATCCAGTTTCCTTTTAAAGCTACCTGCGTAGGTCTGTCAAGTTTTGTTGAAAGTTGTGTTGCTTCGTTTGAAGCAGTTGTAGACGAAGCTGATTTACACGCAAATAAGGCTGCGGATATCATGCAAATGAAAACAATTTTCTTCATTTTTGTACATTTATTTAGGTTAATACTTACACGTTTAACGATTATTCTATAACAAAGATACAACTCACATAAATATATACTGTTCCAAAATCAGATTATTTTCTTTCAAAATTAACACATACGACATTTTGTCATTCCAAAAAGAATTGGTATCTAATTTGAATAAGTGAAAATCATCTTATTAAACTAAAAAAATTAAAAAATATGACAACAGGTAAAATTAATGTTTCAGTAGAAAACATCTTTCCCTTAATCAAAAAATTCTTATACAGTGATCACGAGATTTTCCTACGTGAATTAGTTTCAAACGGAACCGATGCTACTTTAAAATTAAAACACCTTATCAGTATTGGAGAAGCAAAAGTAGAATATGGTAATCCGATTATCGAAGTTAAAGTGGATAAAGAGGGTAAAAAAATCCACATTATCGACCAGGGTCTGGGAATGACCGCTGATGAAGTTGAAAAATATATCAATCAGGTAGCTTTCTCAGGTGCTGAAGAATTTTTAGACAAATACAAAGATTCTGCAAAAGATTCTGGAATTATCGGACATTTTGGTCTTGGTTTCTATTCTGCTTTTATGGTATCTGAAAAAGTTGAAATCATTACAAAATCATACAAAGATGAGCCAGCGGCACACTGGACATGTGACGGAAGTCCTGAGTTTACATTAGAACCAGCTGACAAAACTTCACGCGGTACAGAAATCATTCTTCATGTAGCTGAAGATTCTCTTGAGTTTTTAGAAGATTCCAAAATCAGTGGATTATTGAATAAGTATAATAAATTTATGCCTATTCCAATTAAATTCGGAACCAGAACAGAAACACTTCCAAAACCTGAAGATGCTCCCGAAAATTACGTTAATGAGACAGTTGAAACAGACAACATTATCAACAATCCAAATCCTGCATGGACAAAACAACCATCTGAATTATCTGAAGAAGATTACAAAAGCTTTTACAGAGAATTATATCCAATGCAGTTTGAGGAGCCTTTATTCAATATTCATTTAAATGTAGATTATCCGTTTAACTTAACTGGTATTTTGTATTTCCCAAAATTGGGTACAGACATGCAAATCCAGAAAGATAAAATTCAACTATACCAAAATCAGGTTTACGTTACAGATAACGTAGAAGGAATTGTACCTGAATTTCTGACAATGTTAAAAGGTGTAATTGATTCTCCGGATATTCCATTAAACGTTTCTCGTTCTGGTTTACAGGCAGACGGTGCCGTTAAAAAAATCTCAAACTACATCACTCGTAAAGTAGCCGATAAATTAAAAGCGCTATTTAACGAAAACCGTGCTGATTTTGAATCAAAATGGAACGATATTAAAATCGTTTTAGAATATGGAATGCTTTCTGAAGACAAATTCTACGAAAAAGCAGGTGCATTTGTTTTGTACCCAACTGTAGATGACAAATATTTTACTTTAGAAGAATTAAAAGAAAAACTAAAAGAAAACCAAACTGATAAGGATGGTAAACTTGTAGTTCTTTATGCTGGGAACAAAGATGAGCAGCACTCTTACATTCAGGCAGCGAAAGATAAAAACTACGAAGTATTGCTTTTAGATTCTCCAATTATCTCGCATTTAATACAGAAAATCGAAAACGATAATAAAGATGTAACTTTTGTACGTGTTGACTCCGACCATATCGACAATTTAATCAAAAAAGACGAAAACACCATTTCAAAATTATCTGATGATGAAAAAGCAACTTTAAAAACATCATTAGAAGCATATATCCCAAAAGCATACACTGTTCAGTTAGAAGCTATGGATTCTCAAGCTGCTCCATTTATTATCACACAGCCAGAATTTATGCGTAGAATGAAAGAAATGAGCCAAACCGGAGGTGGTGGAATGTTCGGAATGGGAAATATGCCGGAAATGTATAATTTGGTAGTAAATACTAATTCTGATTTGGCATCAAACATTTTAAATACCGAAGACAAAACACATCAGGAACACTTAGTTAAACAAGCTTTAGATTTAGCTAAGCTATCTCAAAACCTATTAAAAGGAGAAGCTCTGACTGCGTTTGTAAAAAGAAGTTTCGAAATGATTAAATAATTATAAAGCTTATAAGAAGCTACAAAAGCTGTCCCTCGGGGCAGTTTTTTTTATCTCTAAAGCCAAATTAGTAAAATCGGATACAAAAGATTTTATTTCAAAATCAAACCTCTTCTTTTTAAAAAATTTCCATTTATAATGAGTACCCATTATAAAAAGGGGCTTCCAACCTATATGTTTATATGCCCCTTTTTATAATGCTGTCGGGCTATCCAGGCTACTTCGGTAGCTTCTTCCTATCCCTCTCCCGCTGCGGTTTTCATAACAGGGTTTTGCTGGATACAGTTTTTAAGCAAGTAATTCCATTAAGCAAAAAAAAACTCCAATCAGCCATAGCCAATTGGAGCTTTCAGTACTCAGAGCGGGACTTGAAGGATCAAGAACAAAACCTGGGGAACAATAATTAAATATTCTGATATTTGTAAAAAAAAAGCATAGAATTGGATTCGTATATAGAGCTATTGAAATTAATCCTACCTGAATTTTTGATTGAAAATTTCAATCTAACATCTTTTAAAAACTCAGAAGAAAATCTGCATTTGTATTT
>NZ_JBBYHS010000012.1:0-198891 GCF_038290035.1 Flavobacterium calami | reverse complement strand
TTTTCAATCAAAAATTCAGGTAGGATTAATTTCAATAGCTCTATATACGAATCCAATTCTATGCTTTTTTTTTACAAATATCAGAATATTTAATTATTGTTCCCCAGGTTTTGTTCTTGATCCATTGAATGCTTACTTTTGTCAATAATCAGATTCGTTTAAGTTTTTAAATTTCAAATTTTTTATATTAATGAAAAATTATATAATTATTCTTTTCTCTTTTTTTATAGTTTTTATTTCAAATGCACAGGGGCTACTTGATAAGTCAGAAAAAGTGTTTAACCATCAGGATACTTTGAGAGGAAGTATAACAAAAGAAAGAGAATGGTGGGATTTAAAGCATTATCATTTAAATATTAAGGTTAATCCGACTGGAAAAACTATCATTGGGTCCAATACAATCAGGTATACGGTTTTAAGTGAATATAATAAAATGCAGATTGATTTGCAGGAACCAATGCAAATTTACAAAGTAACTCAAAATGGAAAGGAATTAAAATTTGAAAGAGACGGTAATGCTTTTTTTGTTCAATTAATTGAAAATCAAAAAAAAGGTGAAACCAAAGAAATAATTGTTTCGTTTGGAGGTAAACCTAAAGAAGCGATTAATCCGCCATGGGATGGAGGGATTACATGGAAAAAGGATAAAAATGGAAAAGATTTCGTAGCCTCATCATGTCAGGGGTTGGGAGCCAGTGTTTGGTGGCCATGTAAAGATCACATGTACGATGAAGTAGAAAATATGGCAATTAGTGTAAATGTTCCAGGAAATTTGACAGAGGTTTCAAATGGAAGATTGAAAAGTGTTAAAAAAGAAAAGGATGGTACAAAGACATTTAATTGGTACGTTTCTAATCCTATTAATAATTATGGTGTAAATATCAATATAGGAGATTATGTAAATTTTTCTGAGAAGTATAAAGGAGAAAAAGGAGATTTAGATTGCAATTATTATGTATTGAGAGATAATTTGGCAGTAGCAAAAGAACAATTTAAAGATGTTCCAAAAATGTTGAAAGCTTTCGAAAGCTGGTTTGGACCTTATCCGTTTTATGAGGATAGTTACAAATTGGTCGAAGTTCCTTATTTAGGAATGGAGCATCAAAGCAGCGTAACTTATGGTAATCAGTACAAGAAAGGATATTTAGGGCATGATTTGAGCGGAACTGGCTGGGGATTAAAGTTTGATTTTATCATTATACATGAATCTGGGCATGAATGGTTTGCAAACAATATTACTTACAAGGATATTGCAGATATGTGGATACATGAAAGTTTTACTAATTATTCGGAAAGTCTTTTTTTGGAATATTATTACGGAAAAGATGCTGCTGCGGAATATGTGATTGGATGTAGAAAAAATATTGAAAATGATATTCCAATTATCGGTCATTATGATGTAAATAATGAAGGATCAGGTGATATGTACCCAAAAGGAGCCAATATGCTGCACATGATTCGTCAAATAATTAATGATGATGTTAAATGGAAATCAATTTTAAGAGGTTTAAATAGTACTTTTTATCATCAGACCGTTACATCAAAGCAGATAGAGGATTATATTAATATTCAATCAGGAATTAATTTCAACAGAGTGTTTGCGCAATATTTAACAACAACTCAAATTCCGGTTTTAGAATATATTTTTAAAGAAGGTTCTTTTGGCTATCATTGGACAAATTGTGTGACTAAATTCGATATGCCGGTAAAGGTAAGGTTAAATGGTGTTGATACATGGTTAAAACCGACTACTGAATGGAAATCTGAAAAAACCACAAGTAATCAGAGGACAATTGAAGTAGATAAAAACTTTTATGTAACAAGTTCTAATATCACAGAATAAAAAATATAAAACCCGATAAATTTTTTATGAAGAGTTATCGGGTTTTTTTATATACAATTTAGATAGCTGTCACTATTGCAAGAAAATCATCAGCTTTTAAGGCTGCTCCTCCAATTAGACCTCCGTCTACATCTGGCTTAGAGAAAATTTCTTTAGCATTTTCAGGTTTAACAGAACCTCCATATAATATAGAAACTTCATCTGCGATATCATTTCCAAAGGCTTTACGAATTGTTTCTCTAATAAATTCGTGCATTTCCTGCGCTTGTTCAGGAGAAGCAGTTTCACCTGTTCCAATTGCCCAAACTGGTTCATAAGCCAAAACTACATTTGACCATGATTCTTTTGAAATATGAAATAATCCATCACGTAACTGGTTTTCAACAATATTAAAATGATTATCAGATTGGCGATCTTTTAATTCTTCTCCAAAACAAAATATAACCGTCATTTCATGTTTTAAAGCTGTGTCAACTTTATTAGCAATTAAAGCATCAGTTTCATTAAAGATAGATCTTCTTTCTGAGTGACCTAAAATTACTGTATCAACACCAACACTTTTTAGCATATCTGCAGAAATTTCTCCGGTAAAAGCTCCACCTTCTGCCTGATGTACGTTTTGCGCTGAAACACCAATTGGAGTGTTTTTTAATTTATTAGCAGCTGTAGCTAAATTTACAAAAGTAGGTGCTACTATAACCTGAGCATTTGTTTTTGCTGGTATTTTTGTGATTAATTCGTTTAATAATTCTTCAGTTTGATTCGCATTTTTATGCATTTTCCAGTTTCCTGCAACAATTTTTTTTCTCATTTCGGATAGTTATTAATTTTTGTTTTTATAGATTTTAAAGGTTGTTTTAAATATGTGTTAAATTATTTAAGACTTTTTAATGTTTCATTGATTTTATCAAAATCAGTTTCAATGGCACGATAGAGTATAATTTTTCCGGTTTTGTCAAGTATAATATATCTTGGAATCCAGTCTAAATCTACTGCTTTTCCAAAAACACCTTTCATTCCGTCATTCATCATATAATGGTCTCCTTTTAATTCATGTTTATCAATTCCTGCTTTCCATTTATCTGCTGTTTTATCTGCTGAAATAAATAAATAGGAAACATCAGGATTGTTGACCTGAAGTTCTTTTAGTTTAGGCATCGCTTTTACGCAGTCCCCACACCACGAAGCCCAAATTTCAATTACTAAAGTTTTTCCTTTGTATTTTTTTAAAATATCTTTAAAAGCAACCTGGCTTTCATTAGCAGATAATAATTTTTCAGATAAGGCTTCTTTCGAAAAACTGCTTTTTTGAGCATTTGTACATGAAAATGTAGCAAAAGCAATAAGTAATATAACTAATTGTTTCATTTTTATATGTTTTAAACAAAGTTAAACAAACAATTTGAAACAGAAATGCAGATTATAAAAATTCAGGAAACACTCAAATTTACATTTAAAAAGAGAAAAATTGTTTAGTAAAGAAAAAATGAAATCGTAATAGTTATTACTTAATTTTTAATTTTTTGATAATTCAACAAAATCATTTAGTGAATAGAAGATTAATTATTTGCTTTTTATTCAACAAAATAGAAAAATAATGCTAAAAAAGATTTTATAGACATTTGAAATGTTGGTTTTTCAAAGAATTGATTATGAAATTTATTCTCTTCTGCGTTTTTAAAATTAGCTATATTTGCATGTAATTTAAACTTTGAATATGACGAGGATAATTACACTTTTCTGTTTGCTGGTATCACAATTAAATTTTTCTCAATCAGCTGAAAATTATTTAGAAAAAATCAGAAATAATGAGGCTGCCCTGGTGGCTTTTTTTCAACAAATGCCCAAAGGAGGCGATTTACACCATCATTTTTCGGGATCTATTTATGCAGAACCTATTTTAGAAAGAGTTATTGCAGAAGATTTTTACCTTAATTTAGAAACGATGGAAATTTCAAAAACAAAACCTGCAAAAGGTAATTGGGAAACTTTTTCGTCTTTAAAAAACCAAGATAAACTTTCTTTTTATAAACAACAGATAATGCAAACCTGGTCTGCAAAAGATTTTAATGGTGTATCAGTTCCTTCAGACGATTTGTTTTTTGATTCTTTTCAAAAGTTTTCCCCGGCCATTGAAGGCCATTTTGCTGAGGGTTTAGTAGAATTGAAAAACCGTGCACTTTCTGAAAATGTAAGTTATATTGAAACACAGTTGTCTACGATTCCGTGTGATATGAAAGTAGATGATCTAAATGATTTCAATTTGAAACTTCGTCAGGCTGCTAGTCAAAAAGACGAAAAGGCTGTTTTAAAACTACTTGACGATTTGTATAAAAATATTCAACAAAAAGATGCTAAAAAATACGCAGAAGATTTTAACAGCAATTTTGTAACAAAACTTCACAAAGATTTAAAAATTGACGATGATCGATTTACGATGCGTTATCAAAATTTCGTATTGCGTTTTATGGAACCTGTTGATTTATTTAAAAACCTTACGATTGCTTTTATATCTGCTAACGAAAGTAAACTGGTTGCCGGAGTAAATATTGTCTCTCCAGAACATGGCGAAATCTCAATGAAAGATTATTGGCTTCACATGGTCATGTTTAAATATTGCCACTCACGTTTTCCTGATGTGAAATATACGCTTCATGCAGGCGAATTGACATTAGGATTGGTTCAGCCGGAAGATTTAACATGGCATATTAATTCGGCTATTTATTTAGCAGGAGCTAATAGAATAGGACACGGAGTTGATATTGCTTACGAAGCCAATTCCTATGATTTATTGCGTTACATGTCAAAAAATAATATTCCGATTGAAATCAATTTGGCCAGTAACGAATTTATTTTAAAGGTTAAAGAAGGCAGGCACCCTTTTACACTTTATAAAGAATTTAATGTTCCTATCGTAATTAGTACTGATGATGCAGGGATTTTAAGAACCAATATGACGGAGCAATACGTTTTATTAGCCAAAAGATATCCTGATGTTTCTTATGATACTATTAAAAAGTATGTTTACAATAGTATCAATTATAGTTTTATTCAAGACTCAGCGGTAAAAAAACAATTACTTAAAGATTTGGATAATAGATTCAAAAGCTTTGAAAAACAGTTTTCTAAAAATTAGAATATTTTAAATTGAAAAATGTTTAGGAAAACAAATTATATTTCTTCAGATGAATATTAAACTTATCGCCATTGGCAAAACAGATAACAAATCATTGCAGACTTTAATCGATGATTATACTAAACGGCTGTCTTTTTATATCAAATTTGATTTAGAAATCATTCCCGATATTAAGAATGTAAAGAATTTGTCTGAAAGCCAACAAAAAGAAAAAGAAGGAGAGTTGATTTTATCTAAATTAACACCAACAGATCAGTTGATTTTATTGGATGAAAATGGGAAAAACTTCTCTAGTGTTGGTTTTTCTGAAGAGTTGCAAAAAAAGATGAACTCCGGAATTAAAACGCTGGTTTTTGTAATTGGCGGTCCGTATGGTTTTTCAGAAACAGTTTATAATAAGGCACAAGGTAAAATTTCACTTTCTTTAATGACATTTTCGCATCAGATGGTGCGTTTGTTTTTTATAGAACAATTGTATAGAGGTTTTACAATTTTAAGAAACGAACCGTATCATCATCAATAAAACTAATTATTGATTATTTATTAATGAAGATTCAGTGATGTTTATAAGAAAAAATAAATAAATTAGCTCCTTCAAAACCATAACCATGACGAACTTACCAAAAGGGAGTAAAAAATTATTGAATGCCTGGGCTTTTTACGATTGGGCAAATTCAGTTTACACGCTTACAATAGCATCAGCTGTATTTCCTATTTTTTATGAAGCCTTATTTTCTGAACGAGGACATTATATAGAAGTTTTTGGATTGGAATTGAAAAATTCAGCTCTGATTAGTTTTGTAACCGCATTTGCCTTTGTATTTGTAGCCTTTTTTTCGCCGTTACTATCCGGTATTGCAGATTATGTTGGGAATAAAAAATCATTCATGAAATTTTTCTGCTATGTTGGAGCTTTATCCTGCATGGGACTGTATTGGTTTAACCTTGAAAACATTTACATAGGATTATTGTTTTATTTTCTGGGGCTTATTGGTTATTGGGGAAGTTTGGTTTTCTATAACTCCTATTTGCCGGATATTGCGTTTCCTGAACAACAGGATAAAATTAGCGCCAAAGGATATTCTTTAGGATATATTGGAAGTGTTATTTTGCTGATTATCAATCTGGCAATGATTATGAAACCAAAAATATTTGGAATCACAGGAACAGATGGAGAAGCAGCTATGAAAGCAATGCGATATTCCTTCGTAATGGTCGGAATTTGGTGGATTTTATTCAGTCAGTACAGCTATTATTTTTTACCGAAAGGGAGTAAAGAAACCAACCAAAAGTTATCACAAGATGTGATTTTTAATGGTTTTAAAGAGTTAAAGAAGGTTTGGGTAATATTACAGAATAATATCCCTTTAAAAAGATATTTAGGCGGATTTTTTGTTTCAAGTATGGCGGTTCAGACCGTAATGCTGGTAGCTACTTATTTTGGAGCTCAGGAAATTCAATGGGCATCCAAAGAAGAAAGTACAACTGGTTTGATTATTTGTATTTTGATTATACAATTAGTGGCTGTAATTGGAGCTGTTTTAACATCGAGAGCTTCGGAGAAATTTGGTAATATTCCAACTTTAATTGTAATCAATACTATTTGGGCAGTCTTTTGTGCTCTTGCTTTTTTCATTACTTTACCAATACATTTTTATGTTATGGCCACAGTAGCTGGATTTGTAATGGGAGGGATTCAGGCTTTGTCACGCTCAACGTATTCAAAATTATTGCCTGAAACAGAAGATACAGCATCATTTTTTAGTTTTTATGATGTTGCCGAAAAAATAGGAATCGTAATAGGAATGTGTCTTTACGGAATTATCGATCAGATTACAGGAAGTCCTCGTTTGGCAATTGTATTCTTAGGATTGTTTTTCGTGACTGCAATTTTTCTTTTAAAAAGAGTGCATAAAAAATAATTAGTAAAATAATATTTCAGTCTAAACGCAATTATCATACATTTGATTCTTGCGTTTTTATTTTAAATTAAACAATAAATCTTTAATGACAAGCGAGTATTTCCTTGATAAAGAATATAATAATGTCATTTATGATAAAGATGGTGCTAATTTTAAGGAGTTTGAATCTTGTGTTTTTAATAATTGCAATTTTTCTGCCTGTACTTTTTTAGCCGTTACATTTATTGACTGTGTTTTTAATGACTGCACTTTTTCTGAAGCAAAAATCAATTATGTGGCTTTTAGAACCGCAACTTTTAATCGCTGTGAAATCAAAGATGTCAATTTTGCCATGTGTGACAAACTCATTTTCGAAATTCATTTTAACAATTGTATTTTAGATTTTTCTAAATTTTACACCTTAAAAATAAAAGGAACAACTTTTACCAATTGTAGTTTGGTTGCGGTCGATTTTATGGCTGCCGATCTTACTAGTGTGCTTTTTGATAATTGTGATTTGTATCGCTCTGAGTTTAATAAAGCGATAGCCAACAAAGCCGATTTCAAAACGAGTTATAA
Source organism: Flavobacterium calami (assembly GCF_038290035.1). Taxonomy (NCBI): domain Bacteria; kingdom Pseudomonadati; phylum Bacteroidota; class Flavobacteriia; order Flavobacteriales; family Flavobacteriaceae; genus Flavobacterium; species Flavobacterium calami. The sequence continues at coordinate 191,432 of NZ_JBBYHS010000012.1, read as the reverse complement.
CTATACCATTGACCCGTCCAAAACGAAACTAAAAAAAGCTGCTTTTTCTTTGAATGAAGTAAAAGGTTTATTGTTTAAGCATGATATAATTGTGAGTTAATTACAGCTTTTTCTTCATCACATAATCTTCCATGAGGTAACCATTTCCAATATCAATATTAACTTCATCGATAATTTCAAAACCTGTTTTTTTATAAAAACTTAAAGCTGAATTGAATCGGTTTACATTTAATAATAAACTGGTAGAATGATTTTCTAAAGCCAGTTTTTCAATTTCTTCAATCACTTTTTTTCCAATGCCTCTTCCTTGTGTTTCGGGCAAAAGATAAATTTTGTGAATTTTTGTTACAGCTTGACTTTTGTAATGGTGTTCAATCCCAATAAAGCCTAAAGTTGTTTCATCTTCTGAAATCAAATAAAATAATTGCTCTTTTTTCTCTAATTGATTATTTAAGGCTTCATCAGAGTAAAATAAATCCAGCATGTAATCTAATTGTTCTTTTGCCAAAATTTGTCCATAGGTTATGGGCCAGGTTATATGTGTAATATTTTGAATTTTAGCAATATCCTCAATTGAGGCTTCGGTAATTTGAATCATATTTATTTTGTAAAAACTTGATTTTCCTGTTCGCTAACGCGGATAAAAGTGGTGCGTTTTGTCAATTCTTTTAGTCTGGAGGCTCCCACATACGTGCAGGTGCTGCGCAAACCGCCTAAAATATCCAAAATCGTATTGATTACATTGCCTTTAAACGGAACCTGAACTGTTTTTCCTTCACTTGCTCTATACTCAGCAACTCCACCGGAATGTTTGTCCATTGCCGTTGCAGAGCTCATCCCGTAGAATTGTTTGAATTTTTCGCCATTAATTTCAATCAGTTCACCGCCGCTTTCTGTATGTCCGGCCAGCATTCCGCCAAGCATTACAAAATCTGAACCAGCTCCGAAAGCTTTTGCAACATCACCCGGAATTGTACAGCCTCCATCGCTAATAATATGCCCGCCTAAGCCATGTGCGGCATCAGCACATTCAATAATAGCCGAAAGCTGCGGATATCCCACACCGGTTTTTACACGGGTAGTACAAACGGAACCAGGACCAATTCCAACTTTAACAATATCGGCTCCTGCTAATAATAATTCTTCTGTCATTTCGCCGGTTACTACATTTCCTGCAATAATAACTTTATCAGGATATTGTTTTCGTGTTTGTTTTAAAAACTGTACAAAATGTTCTGAATATCCATTGGCAACATCAATACAAATAAACTTCAGTAACGGATTGGCCTTAATAATTTCAGCAATTTTACTGGCATCTTCCTTACCAGTTCCAGTGCTAATGGCGATATAATTATAGAAATCAGGAGAAACATTTTGTAAAAAAGCATTCCATTCCTGAAGTGAATAATGTTTATGAATAGTAGTAAAAAGCTTTTCTTTGGCTAAAACGGCAGCCATTTCAAATGTACCCACAGTATCCATATTTGCAGCTATGATCGGAATTCCTGTCCAATCGGCTGTGCTGTGCAAAAATTTAAAATTTCTTTCTAAAGATACTTCAGCCCTGCTTTTTAAAGTTGATCTTTTGGGTCTGATCATTACATCTTTAAAACCTAATTTAAGATCGGTTTCTATTCTCATGACTTTCAAATTTTGGTTACTATCAAATATATTAATTTTGAAAGTGACAGTGTTTATAACCATGCAAAAACTAATCTTTAGTTATTAACATTAAAAAAAACACCTTTTCAAAAATTTTGCCTGTATTTTTTGTGTTAGGTCTAAAGGGTTTATAATCAGTGTTTTCTAGATCTGTTCTTAATGGTATTTCTTTTTTATATTTATAGGAAAAAACAGAAAACGGTTTATAGTTAATTACTTATATTTGTTGACTTAAAAAAATTCCAGAATAGTGAATCATATCAATAAGTTAAAAATATTCAATGACCCAATTTATGGCTTTATTTCTATTCCGAATGAGCTTATTTATGATTTAATCCAGCATCCGTATTTTCAGCGCTTACGCCGTATTTCACAAATGGGATTGTCATATTTGGTTTATCCCGGAGCCAATCATACACGTTTTCATCATGCTTTGGGTTGTATGCATTTGATGCAAAAAGCAATTGACACACTTCGTTTTAAAGGTGTAGCTATTTCATCTGAAGAAGAAAATGCGTTGTATATTGCTATTTTATTGCATGATATAGGACACGGACCTTTTTCTCATGCAATGGAAAAAAGTATTGTAGAAGATGTCAATCACGAAGCTATTTCATTGTTGTTTATGAATGAATTGAACAATGTATTTGATGGAAAGTTAAGTTTGGCAATTCAGGTTTTTAAAGGAGAATATCACAGAAAGTTCATGTTGCAATTGATTTCGAGCCAGTTAGACATGGACAGAATGGATTATTTAAAGCGTGATAGTTTTTACACAGGAGTTGCAGAGGGAAATGTGAATTCTGAGCGACTGATTCAGATGATGAATGTTGAAAACGATGTTTTAGTTATTGAAGAAAAGGGAATTTACTCAGTAGAAAAATTTCTGTTGTCAAGACGATTAATGTACTGGCAGGCTTATTTACATAAAACAAGTCTGGTAGCCGAATTAATTTTGATGAAAGTGCTTAAACGGGCTAAGGAATTAACGTTGAAAGGCGTCAAATTATCTTGCAGTGAGCCGCTTTTATATTTTATGCAAAATAAAATTTCATTAGATGATTTTGATGCAGAAAAATTAGATTTGTTTTCTCAATTAGATGATTTTGATATTATAAGCGCTTTAAAAGCCTGGCAAAGACATCCCGATTTTATTTTGTCTACTTTAAGTAAAATGATAATTAACAGAGATTTGCTTAAGATAAAGATGAGTGCAGAAAAAATCCCGATGGAAGAATCTCAGGCACTGAAAGAAGAGTTTGCAGAAGAGCACAATATTTCGCAATTGGAGGCAGGGTATTTTATTTTTAGAGGAAAAATTAAAAATCAGGCATACAGTAAAGAAGCGGAGCCTATACGAATTTTGAAAAAAGACAAAACAATTGAAGATGTTGTTGAAGCATCTGACCAGTTGAATTTGAAATCGTTATCTAAATTGGTGACAAAATATTACATCTGTTTTCCAAAACAACTTATCTAAAATTAACATTTAAAACCTATTTTTTATATTTTTGTCGGGATGAAATTTACAGCAGAACAAATAGCAGGAATTTTAGAAGGAGAAGTTGTTGGTAACCCCAATGTAGAAGTTTCTCGGCTTTCTAAAATAGAAGAAGGAGAGGAAGGTTCTCTTACTTTCCTGGCAAATCCAAAATATGTCAACTACATTTATACGACAAAAGCCTCCATTACAATTGTTAATGATTCTTTTGTTCCGGAATCTGAAATTACTACCACTTTAATTAAAGTTGAAGATGCTTATGCGTCTTTTTCAAAACTTTTAGAATTTTATAATCAGGTCAAATTAAATAAAAGCGGAATCGAACCTCAGGCTTTTATAACGGAAGGAACTAAATATGGTGAAAACCTATATTTGGGAAGTTTTAGTTATATAGGACAAAATGTGAGTTTGGGTAATAATGTAAAAATATATCCAAACAGTTTTATTGGCGATAACGTCGTTATTGGCGATAATGTATATATTTTTGCTGGCGCTAAAATTTACTCTGAAACTATAATTGGTAATAATTGTACAATTCATTCAGGGACTATTATAGGAGCAGATGGTTTTGGTTTTGCACCAAATGAGGAAGGAGAATATAATAAGGTACCCCAAATCGGGAATGTTATTATTGAAGACAATGTAGATATTGGTGCTAACACTACAATAGACAGGGCTACACTTGGTTCTACAATTATTAGAAAAGGAGTAAAATTAGACAATCAGATTCAAATTGCCCATAATGTGGAAGTTGGTAAAAATACAGTAATTGCAGCTCAAACAGGCGTTGCGGGTTCTACAAAAATTGGAGAAAATTGTATGATTGGCGGTCAGGTTGGTATTGCAGGGCACCTGGTAATTGGAAATAATGTTCGGGTTCAGGCACAGTCTGGTATTGGCAGAAACATTAAAGATGATGAAGTTTTGCAGGGAAGCCCAACTTTTGGTTATACTGATTTTAGTAAATCGTATGTTCATTTTAAGAACTTGCCTAAGATTGTTGCCGAATTAGAAGAATTAAAGAAACAAATAATAAACCCAAAAAATGGAAATAATGGTTAAACAGAAGACCATCAAGAATGAAATTTCACTAACAGGAGTTGGATTACATACTGGAAAAGAAGTTACAATGACTTTTAAACCTGCTCCGATTAATAATGGTTTCACTTTTGTTAGGATTGATTTACAAGGTCAGCCGATAATTGAGGCAGATGCCAATTATGTTGTTAATACACAAAGAGGTACCAATTTAGAAAAATTAGGTGTAAAAATTCAAACTCCGGAGCATGTTTTAGCTGCATTAGTAGGTTGTGATCTGGATAACGTTATTATAGAACTGAATGCTTCAGAACTTCCTATTATGGATGGTTCTTCAAAATATTTTGTTGAGGCTATTGAAAAAGCCGGAATCGAAGAACAGGATGCAAAACGTAATGTTTATGTAGTAAAAGAGGTAATTTCATTTACAGATGAAACTACAGGAAGCGAGATTCTGGTTATGCCAAGCGATGATTATCAGGTTACAACAATGGTAGATTTTGGTACTAAAGTTTTAGGAACCCAAAATGCTACTTTAAAAAGCATTGCTGACTTTAAAGATGAAATTTCACATTCAAGAACTTTTAGTTTTTTGCATGAATTAGAGTCTTTATTGGAAAATGGATTGATAAAAGGCGGTGATTTAAATAATGCGATAGTTTATGTAGACAAAGAGATTTCTGAATCTACAATGGAAAATCTTAAAAAAGCTTTCGGAAAAGATGAAATTTCGGTTAAGCCAAATGGTGTTCTTGATAATTTAACTTTGCATTATCCAAACGAAGCTGCAAGACATAAGCTTTTGGATGTTATTGGAGATTTATCTTTAATTGGAGTAAGAATTCAGGGAAAAATCATAGCTAATAAACCGGGGCATTATGTGAACACACAATTTGCCAAAAAATTAGCAAAAATTATAAAAATAGAACAAAGAAACCATATTCCGGTTTACGATTTGAATCAGGAACCGTTAATGGATATTCATAAAATCATGGCGGTTCTGCCTCACAGACCTCCATTTTTGTTGATTGACCGAATTATCGAAATGTCATCAAGCCATGTAGTGGGATTGAAAAATGTTACGATGAATGAAAATTTCTTTGTAGGACATTTTCCTGATGCTCCTGTAATGCCGGGTGTATTAATCGTTGAAGCAATGGCACAAACGGGTGGAATTCTGGTTCTAAGTACAGTTCCGGATCCTGAAAATTATTTGACTTATTTTATGAAAATAGATAATGTTAAATTTAAACATAAAGTGTTGCCGGGTGACACTTTAATATTTAAGTGTGATTTGATTTCTCCTATCAGAAGAGGAATTTGTCACATGCAGGCGAATGCTTACGCTAACGGAAAGTTAGTAGCTGAAGCCGAATTAATGGCTCAAATTGCAAGAAAGCAGTAATTAATCAAAATTATTGTTTACGTTTGTTGCCCAAACTAGACTATTTTAAATTAAAATATAAAAAACTCAGATGAATCAACCATTAGCATATGTTCATCCTGGCGCTAAAATCGCTAAAAATGTTGTAATTGAGCCTTTTACAACAATTCATAATAATGTAGTTATTGGTGATGGTACCTGGATAGGTTCTAATGTAACCATTATGGAGGGTGCCCGAATTGGTAAAAATTGTAATATTTTTCCTGGCGCAGTTATTTCGGCTGTTCCTCAGGATTTAAAATTTGGGGGAGAAGATTCGTTGGCTATTATCGGAGATAACTGTACAATTAGAGAATGTGTCACTATTAACAGAGGAACAATTGCTTCGGGTCAGACAGTTCTGGGAAATAATTGTCTTGTAATGGCTTATGCTCATATTGCTCATGATTGTGTTATCGGAAATAATGCTATTATCGTAAACGGAGTTGCTTTAGCAGGTCATGTGGTAGTTGGAAATCATGCTGTAATTGGAGGTTTGGCTGCAATTCACCAATTTATTCATATTGGGGATCATGCTATGATTTCAGGGGGATCTTTAGTTAGAAAAGATGTTCCGCCCTACACAAAAGCTGCAAAAGAGCCATTGTCTTACGTTGGAATTAATTCTGTGGGTTTAAGAAGAAGAGGGTTTTCTACCGAAAAAATTAGGGAAATTCAGGAAATCTATAGAATTTTATATCAGAAAAATTACAATACAACTCAGGCTTTAAGTATAATCGAAGCCGAAATGGAAGCTACTCCTGAGAGAGATGAAATTTTAGATTTTATCAGAAATTCATCAAGAGGAATTATGAAAGGATATTCAGGGAATTACTAAATAAAATTTATTCGTTAATTTGGCATCAGTTTAATTGAAGCAAGTTAGCACAAATAAAAAACATTAAAATAAAAATAATAAAATGGCATCTACATCAGATATTAGAAACGGATTGTGTATTAAATTTAATCACGATATCTATAAAATCATTGAATTTCTTCACGTAAAACCTGGAAAAGGACCAGCTTTCGTAAGAACAAAGTTAAAAAGTTTAACATCAGGTAAAGTATTGGATAATACATTTTCTGCAGGTCACAAAATTGACGTTATTAGAGTTGAAACACATACATTTCAATATTTATATCCGGAAGGTGATGAATTTCATTTTATGAATGCTGAAACGTTTGAGCAGATTTCTTTGAACAAAAATATTCTGGATGCTCCGGATTTATTGAAAGAAGGAACGAATGTAATGGTACAGATTAATACAGAAACAGATTTACCATTATCAGTAGATATGCCAGCATCTGTAATTCTTGAAGTTACTTATGCAGAGCCAGGAGTAAAAGGAAATACAGCTACAAATGCAACAAAAAATGCTACAGTAGAAACGGGTGCTAATATTAACGTTCCGTTGTTTATCAATGAGGGCGATAAAATAAAAATTGATACGGCTTCAGGTTCTTACATGGAGCGTGTAAAAGAGTAATTTTTTTGATAACATAATTTGATAATGAGTCAATTAGGTGATTTTTGAATAGACATAATTTTGTATATTCACATTCTAATTGACTCATTTTCTAATTGGCACATTTTCTAATTATAAAATATGAAATTTCCAAAGGTTCACTCTTTAGAAGAAATTGCAAATTTGCTTAACTGCGAATTTATTGGTAACCAAAACTTTCCGGTTTTAGGTATGAACGAGATACATGTAGTTGAACCGGGAGATATCGTTTTTGTTGACCATCCAAAATATTATGATAAAGCTTTACAATCGGCTGCCACGATTGTTTTGATTAATAAAAAAGTAGATTGTCCCGAAGGTAAAGCTCTTTTGATTTCTGATGATCCTTTCAGAGATTTTAATATCCTCACCAAACACTTTAAGCCTTTTCAGTTTGCAAATGTTGCTATTGCTCCATCTGCAAAAATTGGCGAAGGAACCGTTATTCAGCCAAATTCTTTTGTTGGAAATCACGTGACAATTGGTAAAAACTGTCTGATACATTCTAATGTTTCTATTTACGATCATACTGTAATTGGAGATAATGTGATTATTCATGCAGGAACTATTTTGGGTGCGGATGCTTTTTATTATAAAAAACGCCCAGAAGGTTTTGATCAGCTAATATCCGGAGGAAGAGTTGTTATTGAAAACAATGTTGGAATTGGTGCTCTTTGTACAATTGACAAAGGAGTTACTGGTGATACAAGAATTGGAGAAGGAACAAAATTGGATAATCAGGTACATGTTGGGCATGATACTGTGATTGGTAAAAAGTGTTTAATCGCTTCTCAAACAGGTATTGCAGGCTGTGTAATCATTGAAGACGAAGTAACACTTTGGGGACAAGTTGGTACTACAAGCGGCATTACAATTGGGGCGAAAGCTGTGGTTATGGGACAAACCGGTGTGACTAAATCGGTAGAAGGTGGAAAATCTTATTTTGGAACTCCAATAGAAGAATCAAGAGAAAAGCTAAAACAATTAGCGAATATCAAAAAGATTCCAGAAATTCTAAATAAATTGAAATAATATGTCTATTAAAGAATTTGTTCAAAAATTTTATAAATCGGATGCCCTGATTGATAGTGAAATTTTGAAGACCTATCTGCATCCTGACGTTACAATTGAGTGGAATAGCAGTAAAGGGTTAATTCATATGGATTATAATTCAATAATAGATATGGCTAATGAACTAAATCGTGCTTATGTACGTTCAAAAGTCAGAATTAGCCATATAATAGCTGAAGACGATTTGGTTTCAGTTCGTTATTCTCATTTTGTAAAAACGATTGAAAATCCTCGTGAAGAAATGCTGTTAGCGCATTTTTTTACGATTTGGCAAATAAAAGAGGATAAATTATACAGAGGTTATCAAATGAGTCAATTTTCTTAATATTTTTTGCCAATAAAAAGGGTGAAAATAAGTTACAAAACCTTACTTTTGCATCACAATTTTAAAAACTACATAAAATATATATCATGAGTGTTTTAGTTAATAAAGATTCCAAAATAATTGTTCAGGGATTTACAGGAAGCGAAGGAACGTTCCATGCTTCTCAAATGATTGAGTACGGTACTAATGTTGTAGGTGGTGTTACTCCTGGAAAAGGAGGTACAAGCCATTTAGACCGTCCGGTTTTTAACACAGTAAAAGATGCTGTAGATCAGGCCGGAGCTGATACTTCTATCATTTTTGTACCACCAGCTTTTGCTGCTGACGCAATTATGGAAGCTGCTGATGCCGGAATTAAAGTAATTATTGCTATTACAGAAGGAATTCCTGTAGCAGACATGATTAAGGCTAATAATTATGTTAAAGAAAGAAATTCAAGATTAATCGGACCAAACTGCCCTGGTATTATTACTCCTGGAGAAGCTAAAGTTGGTATCATGCCAGGTTTCGTTTTCAAAAAAGGTACAGTTGGTATCGTTTCTAAATCTGGAACTTTAACCTACGAAGCTGCAGATCAGGTTGTAAAACAAGGTTTGGGAATTACTACAGCTATCGGTATTGGTGGTGACCCAATCATTGGAACTACAACTAAAGAAGCTGTTGAATTATTAATGAATGACCCGGAAACTGAAGCTATCATCATGATTGGTGAAATTGGAGGTCAATTAGAAGCTGATGCTGCTAAATGGGTAAAAGCTGATGGTAACCGTAAACCAGTTATTGGTTTTATTGCTGGAGAAACTGCTCCTGCTGGTAGAACAATGGGTCACGCAGGTGCTATTGTTGGTGGTTCTGATGATACTGCTGCTGCTAAAAAACAAATCATGAGAGACAACGGTATTCACGTTGTTGATTCACCAGCTGAAATTGGTAAAAAAGTAAAAGAAGTATTGGGATAATCTCCAAATATTTAAAATAATAAATTCCAAAAAAGTCTCAATATTTTGTTGAGACTTTTTTACATTTAAAAGTACTGAGGTATAAAATAGAAAATAACTCAGCATCTTAGTGCCTCAGTATCTTAGAAGCTAAAAGAAGAAATATGTATAAAGAATTAGAAAAATTTAAGGCAAACAATAGTTTTGCTTTTACGGTTGAAGATAGTTTAGAACAAGTTTGTAATGCTCCCGATGGTGCAGGTGTTTTCGTTGTGTATGCTGTTGAAGGAGATGCAAAAGAACTAATTATGGTTGGTTCTACCGGAACCGTTCAAAATGATGGAACTTTAAAAAGTAAAAATGGCGGGCTGTATGATAAAATCGTAAACGGGCATCAATTTGCTAAAACGGGAAGAAAATATTCATGGCCTGCACAAATGAAGTTAGAAAATATTGAAGCTCTTGAAGTAGTTTGGTATGAAACTTTCAATGCTGATGTAAAAGCGATTCCAACAACTGTTGAAGGACAGGTTTTGCAGAATTTTTTAGATGAGAATGGAAAATTGCCTAGATGGAATGTGGCTTTTTAAAAGTTATTTCTAAATAAATTTTCATGAAGAAGCCTTGCTATCATTAGTAAGGCTTTTTTTATGAAAAATTAGGTTTTAAATCTTTGGCTTTATATATTTATCATCGCAAAACAAATCAAAATTATGATAAAAAACTACTTATCGTTACTGGCTTTCTGCCTTTTTTCTTCATTTACAAATGCTCAGATAATTAATATTCCTGATGCAAATTTTAAAGCAAAATTGCTTCAGGCGGGTACATCAAATCAAATTGCATTAGATATCAATAGTTCCAGTATAAAAATTGATGCTAATGACAATAAAGAAATTGAGGTTTCTGAAGCACAAAAAGTTGGATATTTAAACCTTACTAATTCACAAATAAACTCTTTAGAAGGAATCTCAAATTTTAGTAATTTGAAAACGTTACAATGTGGTTCTAATTCTTTAACAAGCCTAAATGTTACCAGTTTATCAAAATTACAATTTTTAAGATGCGACTATAATTTAATTGCTTCTTTAGAAATAAGCGGTTTATCTGAATTGACTTCTTTGTTTTGTAATGCTAATCGGCTTACCACTTTAAATTTGACTGGCTTAAGTAAGTTGCATACAATAAATTTCGAATATAATAAATTTACAGAATTGGATTTGACTTCTTTAAGTAATCTTTATTCTTTAATTTGTAGATCAAATGCTTTGACCTCATTAAAATTATCAGGTTTATCCAAGCTTAATAATGTTGATTGTGAGTTTAATACGTTTACCTCCTTAGAAATTAAAAATTTGCCGGCATTACAGCGTTTAGATTGCAGTAACAGTTTTTCCACGGGAACATTAGATCTTAGTGGTATACCCAATCTTACATGGTTGGATTGTAGTTCTAACAAGTTTACGACATTAGATGTGAGTAATTTGACTAAACTAAAATATCTGGATTGTGGTTTCAATAAACTTGCAACATTAGATGCAAGTAATTTGAAAAACCTTACTGAATTATTGTGTTGGCGAAATGAATTAACGAGTTTAAATGTAAACGGACTTGCGTTATTGGAAACTCTTAATTTTTCTGAAAATAAATTTACATCGTTTACAGGAACGGGATTAAGTAAAATTAAAAGCTTAGATCTTAGAGGGAATAAATTAACAAACTTAGATATTTCTTCGTCAACAAGTCTGGAATCTTTATTTTGTTCTGAAAATTTATTAACCACTTTAAATTTGAGTGGTTTAAATAATTTAAAATTACTTTATGTCAATAATAATAAATTAACCAATTTAGATTTAACCATCGCAGCAAAATTGACGAAAGTTTACTGTCAAAATAATCTTTTGACCAATATAAATGTTGCAAACTCAATTTATTTAGCAGAATTATATATCGATACTAATCAGTTATCTTCTATAGATTTAACTGGTTTAACCAATTTAAGTATACTTTCATGCTCCGCGAATAAATTTGCTGACATTAATATACTTGGATTAAAAAATCTAACAGAATTTTATTGTACAACTAATGCATTAACAAAAATTGATTTAACAGGTTTAACCAAATTGTCAACTTTGGCTTGCGGAAGAAATCAATTATCAAACTTAAATGTCTTAGGATTAAGTAATCTGAAATTACTTTATTGCCATCGTAATTTATTAACTGCTTTAGATTTAACTGGCTTAACTAATCTCGCGTTATTAAATTGTGGTTACAATCAATTTTCTACTTTAAATGTTTCCGGACTAACAGGTTTAAAAGAATTTTATTGTACTAATAATCAAATCACAGATTTAGATCTTTCAGGTTTGACTAATCTTGGAGTGCTTGAAGCAGGTAATAATTTGTTAACTAAATTAAATGTTTCAGGATTAAAGAAGTTACAAATGCTTTCATTCGAAAATAATACTGTTGAAACGATAGATTTAAGTGGTTTACAAAATATTATGTCATTTAATTGTTCCAATAATAAATTAAAAAATTTAGATTTTTCGACTGTCATTTATACGCCACAGCAAGGTTTTATGGGGTCGGATACTTATACATACGAATATGCGGATGGAATGATGATTTTTATGACGATGTGTGATTACACTTTAAATAACAATCAATTTGAATTAATTAATTTAAAAAACAGCAACGGATATTCTGTTTCATTTTCAGATAATAATAGTTTGAAATATATTTGTGTTAATGATGATAAAATTCAGGAAATTGAAGAAGCTGTTACTAAATATGGGTATACAGATTGTCATGTAAACTCTTATTGTTCTTTTAAACCAGGAGGAATTAATTATGTTATTCAGGGTAATGCGAGAATTGACAGTAATAATAATGGCTGTGATGCTTTGGATATTCCTGCTTCAAATCTTAAGTTTATTATAGATGATACTGTTAAAAATAAAAGCATTATAAATAATGCTACAGGCAGTTATATGATTCCTGTTTCAGCGGGGAATTATAAAGTGACGCCAACTTTAGAAAATCCAGATTATTTTACAACATCGCCAGGTTTTGTAAATGTAGTTTTTCCATCGGTAGCGAGTCCTTTTAGTCAGAATTTTTGTTTAGTACCGAATGGATTACATAAAGATTTGGAAATAAATATCTTACCAACTCAACCAGCCAGGCCAGGTTTTGACGCTAAATATAAAATTATTTATAAAAATAAAGGAAATGTAACGCAATCTGGTTCCGTTAATCTTATTTTTGATGATACAACTTTAGATTTTGTGTCTTCAAACGTTACTTTTTCTAGTCAGACAACTGGTAATATTGCGTGGGATTTTACAAATTTAAAAGCTTTTGAAACAAGAGAAATTGAAATTATTTTAAATGTAAATACTCCAACAGAGATTCCTGCAGTAAACAATAATGATATTTTGAGCTATACTGTTAAAATAAATTCTGCTGAAACAGATGAAATGATAACGGATAATACTTTTGAATTGAATCAAACGGTTGTGGGTTCATATGACCCGAATGATAAAACCTGTTTAGAAGGAAATGTAATTAAACCCGGATTAATTGGAGAATATGTGCATTATATGATCCGATTTGAAAATACAGGGACTTACCAGGCAGAAAATGTTGTAGTCAAAGATTTAATCGATTTGTCTAAGTTCGATATTAATACTTTGGTGCCAACAAGCTCAAGTCATTCTTATATAACCAAAATTTCAGATGGAAATAAAGTCGAATTTATCTTCGAAAAAATTAATCTTCCTTTTGATGACGTCAATAATGACGGATATATTGCTTTTAAAATAAAAACACTGCCAACGTTGACTGTTGGGGATTCTTTTACAAACGAAGCCAATATTTATTTTGATTATAATTTGCCAATTTTAACCAATAAAGCTACTTCAACTTTTAAAACTACTTTGGGCAATCAGGATTTTGATTTTGGAAATTATTTTACTATTTATCCTGTTCCTGCAAAAGATGTATTGAATATTGGTGTAAAAGAGACTATAGAGATAAAATCGATTGCTGTTTATGATGTTTTGGGACAGATAGTCATAGCTGTCCCAAATGCTGAAAAAGTTTCAACGGTAGATGTTTCAAAACTTCAGAAAGGAAATTATATTCTAAAAATAAAAACGAATATAGGGACTTCAGCCTCGAAGTTTATAAAAATGTAAATCTGAATTGTTTCCTAAAAAAGAGACAGGACTTACATAATACAATTAACAGTTACAGGAACATTCTTGTAACTGTTTTTTATTTTACAGAAGAAGATTTCAAATCAATTTCTGTATTACAAATTTTATAAAACGCTCAAATAATCTATATTTGTACTTCAAAAAATAAAAACGAATACCTTAATATGAAATTACTAGAAGGAAAAGTAGCCATCATTACGGGCGCAAGCCGTGGAATTGGTAAAGGAATTGCCGAAGTTTTTGCTAAACATGGTGCCAATGTGGCCTTTACATACAGTTCATCTGTAGAATCAGCTCAGGCTTTGGAAGCAGAATTGAACGGTTTGGGAGTTAAAGCAAAAGGGTACCAGTCGAATGCAGCGGATTTTAATGAAGCGCAGACTTTTGTGGATGCTGTTTTAGCAGATTTTGGAACAGTTGATATTTTGATTAATAATGCCGGTATTACAAAAGATAACCTATTGATGCGTATGTCTGAAGCTGATTTTGATCAGGTAATCGATGTCAATCTGAAATCGGTTTTTAATATGACAAAAGCAATTCAGAAAACCTTTTTAAAACAACGTGCAGGTTCTATCGTTAATATTAGTTCTGTGGTTGGAGTTTCAGGAAATGCGGGACAAACGAATTACGCAGCTTCAAAAGCTGGTGCAATTGGTTTTACAAAATCGGTAGCTTTAGAGTTAGGTTCTCGTAATATTCGCTGCAACGCAATCGCTCCGGGATTTATTGAAACAGAAATGACGGCAAAATTACCGGAAGATGTAGTAAAAGGATGGAGAGACGGAATTCCGTTGAAACGTGGCGGAACTACTGAAGACGTTGCCAATGCATGTCTTTACCTGGCTTCAGATTTAAGTGCTTATGTTACGGGACAGGTACTTAATGTTTGCGGAGGAATGCTTACCTAGATAAATTAAAAGATTTAATGATTTAAAAATTTAAAGATTCTTATATTCGTAGCTATTTGATTTTTCAATTTTTCAATCTTCTAATTTTTCAATCTTTAAATTTAAATTATGACTACAAACACGATTCTATTATTACTACTTTCTTTAGTAATAGCTGGTGGATTGTCGTATTTTCAATATTTTTATAAAGCCAAAAGTTATTCAAATGTGAATATACTTTTGGCTTTTTTACGTTTTTTAATCATTTTTGGGTTATTGGTTTTACTGATTAATCCTGTGATGACTAAAAATTCACTTCAGGTTACCAAAGCGCCTTTGGCAATTGCGGTAGATAATTCGAGTTCTATTACGGCTTTGAAATCTGATAAAAAAGTGACAGAATTATATCAAAAACTGGTTTCGAACGCAGCCCTTCAGGAAAAGTTTGAAATTCAGTCTTATCAGTTTGATGCCGATTTTAAGCCTTCGGATAAATTTGATTTCAAAGGAAAACAAACCAATCTGGATGAAGTTGCTAAAAACTTAAAAAGCATCAATAAAAACCTGATCTTTCCAACGGTTATCATTACCGACGGGAATCAGACTACAGGAAATGATTATGTATATCGTTTTGATCCTGTTAATAAAGTGTATCCTTTGGTTGTGGGAGATACAACCACTTTTTTTGATTTAAAAATCAATCAGTTAAACGTCAATAAATACGCTTTTCATAAAAATAAATTTCCGGTTGAAGTGTTTCTGCAATATGCCGGTACTAAAGCTGTAAATGCCGATTTTACAATCTCACAGGGAAATTCAGTAGTTGCCAGAGAGAAAGTTTCTTTTTCTCCTTCTAAAAAAACAGCTTCTTTAAATTTACTCTTACCTGCTGACAAGGTTGGACTGCAAATTTTCAGAGCCAATATTTCTTCTAACGTAAAAGAGAAAAACAGTTACAACAATATCAAAAATTTTGCTGTTGAAGTAATCGATCAAAAGTCAACTATTGCAATCGTTTCGACTATAAATCATCCGGATATTGGCGCTTTGAAACGTTCGATTGAAACCAATGCACAGCGCAAAGTGATTCTGGCAAAACCAAATGAACTTGATAAATTAAACGATGTCTCAGTTTTGGTTTTGTATCAGCCAAATGCATCTTTTAAAGCTATTTTTGATAATAAAAAATTAGCCGAAACAAATAGTTTTATCATTACCGGAAATAACACCGACTTTAATTTCCTGAACCAAAAACAGAATAATCTGGTTTTTAAAATGAGTGGTCAAAGAGAAGATTATTTAACCGAATTTCAGTCTCAGTTTAATTTGTTTGCCATTGAAAATATTGGTTTTGAAAACTTCCCCCCATTACAGAATCTATTCGGGAGTGTGACGACGAGCGGAAATGTATCGGTTTTGCTTTCTTCTAAAATCAGGAATGTTTCGACCAATGCGCCTTTATTGGCTTTCGCCGAAAATCAGGGCAGACGAACCGCTTTTCTTTTAGGAGAAAACAGCTGGAAATGGCGTTTACAAAGCCATATTGACAATCAGTCGTTTGAAAAATATGATGTATTTATAGATAAGATTATTCAGTATTTGGCAACATCAGCTTCAAAAAAATCATTAGTTGTAACACACGAAAGCTTTTATAATTCGGGAGAAGCTATTGTCATCAATGCACAATACTTCAATAAAAATTATGAGTTTGACGAAAAAGCCAGATTAACCATCACGGTTACAAATGCTGAAACGAAACAAACCAAAAATTACGATTTACTAAAAGGAAACAATTCCTTCTCAGCTAATCTGGACGGATTAACAGCCGGAAAATACAATTTTACGGTAAAAGAATTAAATTCAAATACATCTTATTCAAGTCATTTTGAGATTTTGGATTTTGATATTGAAAAACAATTCGTAAATCCGGACGTTCAAAAATTGAAACAGTTGGCTTTGCAAACAAATGGAAAAGCCTTTTTCGAAAATCAGGCAGATGATTTGATTCAGACACTTTTAGAAAACAAAGATTATAAATCGATAGAGAAGAATATTTCAACAAAGACACCACTAATTGATTGGGTGTGGCTATTGGTTTTAATAGCTGCTTTACTGACTACGGAATGGTTTGTTAGGAAGTATAACGGGATGTTGTAGTTTATATTTATTTTATCTCAGTGAAACTTTGCGAAAGCTCTGTGAATCTCTGTGAAATAATTATAGCACAAAGTTTCACAAAGATTTCACAGAGATTCGCAAAGAATTTAAAAATAAGTAATCATGGACTTCAGGCTAAAAGTTTTCTACACCGTTGCACTCCGCCTTAACTTTACTAAAGCGGCAACAGAATTGTATATCACACAGCCAGCCGTTTCAAAACACATTCAAGAGCTCGAAGAAACGTATAAAACCAAGCTTTTTGAACGTAACGGTTCTAAAATTGCTTTAACTCCGGCAGGAAAAATCCTTTTAGAACATACCAAAAACATCTTCGAAATTTATCGTGAAATCGACTTTGATATGAGTTCGTTTCGTAACGAACGCCAGGGATTACTGCGATTAGGTTCAAGTACGACCATTTCACAATATATTATTTCGCCTGTTTTAGCAAGGTTTCATCAAAAACAGCAGGATATTAAAGTCAATTTATTGAATGGAAATACGGAACAGATTGAAAATGCCTTAATTAACAAGGAAATCGAAATCGGAATTGTTGAAGGACAGTCTAAAAATCAGTCTATTAAATATGTTCCGTTTATAAAAGACGAATTGGTTTTAGTTTGTAATACTCAAAACCCTTTGGTAAAACAAAATGAAATTTCACTGGAAGATTTAAAAACCATGAAATTCATCACCCGCGAGCGTGGTTCCGGAACACTAGAAGTTATTGAATATGCTTTAAAACAAGTCGGCGTAAAATTAACTGATTTGCAAATCGAAATGCAGTTAGGAAATACGGAAAGCATCAAATCGTATCTGCTCAATTCAGATTGTTTTGCTTTCATGTCAATACACGCAGTAGACAAGGAGCTTAAAAATAATGAATTAGTTGTTCTGGATGTAGAGAATTTAAAGATTGAAAGATACTTTTACATTATTACATTATTAGGGAAATCGGATGCTTTGTCTGAACTGTTTATTCAAAATATTTCATCTTATTATAACCTGAAGTTATAGTCGATTGTATTTTACGATTGGCGTTTTTAATATAAAGGGCAGAACTTTGCAGGGTAAATATTAAGTACCCTATTTTGAAAACACAACAACATACAGCATCCCATTTAGTAGAAGTTAATCTTTTTCTTCAGCAGCTTATTTTTGGAGCAGTAATCATTTTATGTCTGTTTTCAGTTATTTCACCGCCTATTGCTTTATTATTAGGTGTTCTGATTGTAAATGTTTTTGGGAATCCGTTTTTAGAATTCAATCACAAGGCCATCACCTTTTTATTGCAGTTTTCTGTAGTAGGCTTAGGTTTCGGAATGAATGCTTCATCAGCAATTTCAGCAGGAAAAGAAGGTTTTTTGTTAACTGTCCTGTCTATTTTCAGTACATTAATTTTTGGTACACTTTTAGGGAAATGGCTTAAAACCGAGAAAAAAACATCACACTTAATTTCATGTGGAACTGCAATCTGTGGCGGAAGTGCTATTGCCGCTATTTCGCCAACAATTAAATCAAATGAAAATCAGACTTCAATAGCTTTGGGGGTGATTTTTATTCTAAATTCAGTTGCCTTATTTGTGTTTCCTTTTATTGGGCATCAACTCGATTTATCTCAGAAAGATTTTGGATTATGGTGCGCCATTGCGATTCATGATACCAGTTCGGTAGTAGGAGCAGCCAATAAATATGGTGCCGAAGCCTTGCAGATTGCTACAACTGTAAAACTCGCAAGAGCATTATGGATCATTCCGATTTCGATTCTGACAGCGATTATTTTTAAAAATAAAAACTCAAAAATCAAGATTCCTTATTTTATTGGATTATTTATTTTGGCAATGCTTCTGAATTCATACGTACCGCAAATAGCCATTTTTACCCCAAATATTGTAGGAATTGCCAAAATCGGTTTAACAATAACTTTATTTTTGATCGGGGCAACTTTAAATAGTAATGCTTTAAAGTCAGTAGGAGTAAGGCCTTTATTGCAGGGCGTGTTTCTTTGGATATTTATTGCGGGTTTAGCTTTGGTGTCAATTCTTTATTTGAAATAGATTTATTTAATATTAGAAAATTTCACAACAGGTTTCCCTACAATAGTGTACCATTTGCCATCAAATGAAAGGTGTTTTTCAATTGTAAAATTAAATTGCTTTTTCGTTTTCACCATTTCACTTAACTCCTTTGGCATATCCAGTTCAAAGTCATCTTCAGTTCCTTTCGCTTTTTTATAGAATCCGGTTGTAGTAACTGTAAAATCCCTGAAAAACTTTTTCTTACCATCGTTAATGACTTTGTATGTACTGGACCATTCGGTACTGCCTTCGGCATTATTAGAAAGTCTGTAATCTCCCAGTTCCATTAAAGTCTGGTATTTTCCATTAAAACCTACGATAAGATATAGGTAGGCATTATAAGGTCCGCCAGCGCCTCCGTTGGCATGTATCAACGAAAAAGCATATTGATCTTCGCCAATTTCTACCAGTTTCAAAGCAGGTATATGAGAGAAAGCACCAAAGGCAGCAATTGCAGGCTGAAAAGATTTCATTTCCCAGACATTTCCATTTTTTGCAAATTTGGCTAAGCCTAATAGTCCTCCGCTAAAACGCCCGGTTTGTGATCCGTCCGCATCATAAACAGAATGATTAAAAACCAACATTTTGAATTGATTTCCTTTTGAATCCGAATAACTGATTGTGGTATCAAGTCTTGTTGCAACACCTTGCGTGTAAGGAAATAACGGGTCTTCTTCAACACCATTGACATCGGTGAATACTGAGGGTTTACAGGTATTGCATTTCCAGCTTATAAAAGTGTTGTAGGATGACTTCTTGTATAGCTTGCCGGGAAATAATTGCTGCATTGTTTGTACTCCATTCAGAGGATCAGATATTTTTAATTTTCTTTCGGAATTTAAAATGGTGTCGCTAACATTTTTTAATTGTACAATATCATCTTGTGCTGAACAGATAGAAATGAAAAGGAAGACAATACTCAAATAAATCAGGCGCATATATTTAATTTTTAAAGTAAAAATAGTACAAACTTTTGGAAAAAGTTTTTAAAATAGGTTTAATGCAAACTTGTTGGTAAATTAGGTCTAAAACCGAGTAAAATTAAATTAACACAATATTAATTACTATTCTTTTGAATTATCTTTAAATGAAATAAATTTGCACTTCAAATAAACTTCAAATGAAAAACTTTAAAAACAAACCAAAACTTATCGCTTTTTTTGCCATTGGAATTGGATTTTTGACCTTATCCTGGGGAATCGTTGGCCACGAACGAATCAATAAAGCTGCTGTAATGGCTTTACCACAACAGTTACAAGTCTTTTTTTACAATCATATTGATTTTATTACACAGGAAGCTTCAGTTCCAGATATTCGCAAATATGCCTTAAAGTACAAAGATGAAAACCCAAGGCATTATATTGATTTGGAAAACTTCGGTGCAATGGATAGCCTGCCTAAAACATTAGAGGAAGCAACTAAAAAATACGATGCAAAATTCCTAAATGATAACGGAATTCTACCTTGGTATATCGAAGACATGATGACCAAATTAACCAAGGCCTTCAAAGAAAAAAACAGAGCCGAAATTTTATTTCTGGCTGCAGATTTAGGTCATTACATCGGAGATGCACACATGCCGTTGCACACATCTGCCAATCATGACGGCCAATTGAGCGATCAAAAAGGAATACATTCGCTTTGGGAAAGCAGATTGCCAGAGTTATTTGTTAAAAATTACAAATTAAATGTTCCTGAAGCGCAATATTATGACGATGTTCATAAAGCGACCTGGGACATGATCAGAGATACCCACAGTTTGGTTCAGCCGTTATTGGCAGTGGATAAAAAACTAAGAACTTCAACTCCCGAAAATCAGGTTTTTGTTGTCGATGCTGATGGTAAAATTGTAAAGAGCAAATACAATTCGGCTAAATTTTCAGACGAATATGCAGCAAAATTGCACACCGAATTAAACGGAATGGTCGAAAACCAAATGAAAAAGGCCATTACAGCAACAGCCAGTTTTTGGTACACGGCCTGGGTAAATGCCGGAAAACCGGATTTAAGCGACTTAGATTCGAAAGAACTTACAAAACGCAACAGTAAAGCTTTAAAGCAGGAACTGAAATTATTCCAGAAAGGAAACCTTTTCGGAATGCAGAATCAAAATGATTAAGTATTTATATTCTCTATAAATTAAAAACGAAAGCCTGTAGAGTATTATTTTACAGGCTTTTTTGTTTTAATTAAGACTTGGCGACCCCGGAATCTTAATATTTCTTTTGTGCTTTTTTATAATCAGTAAATAAAAAGTAATTCCACCCAAAATTATCAACAGTGCAATTTCCAGCTGTCCCAGCGTATTATTACCGCTATGCATCGCATTAGCACTCGCAAGTTTGGCTTTTCCTTCCTTAACCTGAATCTCAGAAAGCTGATTCAGCGTGTTTAAAGCCTTGTCGCACAAAGGCACAATATGCTTCCAGTTTTTATTCTGTACATCCGTATTAATTGCAGAACAGGAAGCCAGAAAACTGTCAAAATGAATTTTTTCCTTCGGAGTCAGTACCGTTTTAAAATACAAATCATCAATGGTATGAATTATTCTCAGGGCATTTTTAATTTCGTCATTTTTCGTGATATCATTCAGATTCTCTTTCTGCGTTTCCGCTTTTATATAATGAAGCTCATTTGCGTACTGAAAAATATAGTACGCCACAACCAGTCTGTCATTGTAAATCGTATTGATGTTTTCGTTGACATTTTTAGAATTTCGCAGCGTATTAAAGTTGCTCAGCAAAATGATCAGCATCACAATAAGTAAAATAAAAGCGGCTTTTGTTTTGTTGCTGTATTTTTTTAAAATGTCTTTCATTTCGATAGATTTATAAATAGCTTCTTTCTCAAAGATACATAAATATAAGGTTTTAGATTGTTGAAATTTAGATTGTTAAATAGTATTTTTTTCAGGAGCTGTTTCCTGCTGTCCGCTGTATCTTTTGTGGCGAACCCCGCCACAAAAGGATGCCGCTCTCATCAGGGCTAGGGCTTTAGGTTTCATAACAGAGCAAGGTTTTACGATTTTTGATATCCTTTTCGTTTCAACAAATCCGAAGCTGTCTGATAAAACGAAATAGTTTCATTTACTAAATCGGTTCTTTCTGTTTTCAAAGCCTTTTCCTCGTAATGAATTTGATATTCCCGTGAAACTCCTTTTTTAGGGATTAAAGACAGCTGATATTGTTTTACCTGCTGTTTTGGCGATAAAATAGTAAGTATATTATCCCTAATCATTCCTAAATCCTGATATGTTGCGATAAAAGCTCTTGGTTTGTAATCTGATTTGAAAACATCCTGTCCGAAAAACTTGCTTTTATAATTAAAATGCAATAACCCGAAAAGAGTAGGCATTATATCGATCTGAGACATCAGTTGATTGTATTTTGCTGCCTTCATACCCGGATTGTAAATAAAAGCCGGAATGCGGTATTTGTCTAATGGAAGCTGCGTTTTCCCGGCACTTGAAGCACAATGGTCAGCAATAATTACGAAAACAGTATTTTGAAACCACGGCTGTTTACAGGCCATAGCAAAAAATTTCTGTAATGCATAATCGGTATATTTTACACCGCCATTACGTGATTTTATATCTCCAGGAATATCAATTTTATTGTTAGGAAATGTAAAAGGTCTGTGATTGCTCACAGTCATAATATGATTAAAGAAAGGTTTTTTTTGTTTTGCCTCATTATTCATAATTTTAATGGCTTTTTTATACATGTCTTCGTCGCATACACCCCAAACATTCGAAAACGTAATTTCTTCAGGTTTGAAATTCAGCTTATCAACAATTTCATATCCATTTCCAGAATAAAAATCCCGCATGTTATCAAAAAAAGCATCACCTCCGTACATGAACTTGACATTATATCCTTTTTGTTTAAAAATATTTCCGGTTGAAAATTTATTTTTATTGTCTTCACGTTTTATAACGCTTTCGCCGGCAGTTGGCGGCAAACAGAGCGTTACAGCTTCGAGCCCGCGTACAGTCCGGTTTCCTGCTGCATACAAATTGGTAAATTGTAAGCTCTTTTGAGCCAGACTATCTAAAAATGGAGTAATATTTTGGTTGTTTCCGTATAGTTTCAGGAATTCGGCACTATAACTTTCAATTGTAATAAGCACTACATTTTTATGGTTTTCAGGAGAAACATTATTGATTACACGAGTAGTATTTCTATCTGAAATTGTTCTAAATTGCTGTTTCATAACAGCATAAGCCTTTTCTTTGGGTAGTGTTTTGTAAAATTTAAAATAGTCTAATTTATTATTCTGAAAAGCCAGATAAAATTTATATAATCCATTAGACTGTAATTCATTGACAAATACGTTCTTTGAGTTTTCTGTTTTGGATAATGCCGGAACTGTTATCAATGAAACTAAAAAGAGCACTATATAAATCCCTGAAATTTGTAGTTTAGTTTTAAAATCTGGTATTTCATCGATATAACGCCTTGATTTTTTTAGTATAAACCAGGTGACAGCTCCTGTTGCCAAAAATAAAACTGAAAATATTGGAATTACCGGGTAGGACTGGACGATGTTTCCAATGACTTCGTTGGTATAAATCAGATAATTTACGGCAATAAAGTTGTATTTGACGCCGAATTCATTCCAGAAGAAAAATTCACTTATTCCATTTTGAAGAATCAGTAAAACATATAAAAAGACAACAAAAGCAAAGAGCCAAAACCTGATTTTTTCTCGTAGTTTCGGAACAAATAATAAGAGAGCAAATAAAAAAGTTTTGATTCCGATAAAAATTAAAATAATTCCTGGCAACGCCCCGCCATATTCGTCAAAAATGCTTTTTCCGGATGCAACATATAAAAATAGAACTACAAGTAAGCTCAGGATTATATAACCAAAAGGCTTGTTGTATTTTGAATTGGAGATAAAAATTAAATAGAGCCATAAAAAAAAGCTCATGATTATAAAAACAAATACATCAGACAGTAATCCAATACTTAGGATTTTAAGGCTTTCCGACAGAGTAAAAGAACTTTGTGTTATCGGATGAAAAAAAAGTACAACCCGTAACAGAAAACTGATAATAAAATAGAATATACCAAGGTTGTAAAACGGTGAAAGCTTCTTGTAGAAAATCATGAATTATTTTTTTACAAAACTAATTTCAGTTGATTAATTCGGAATTAAGAAAGAACTTTACCTTACTTAGTGTGAACTTAATATTTACTTAAGATAACTCTGTTTTTTTGTATTGTGATGATTTTAAGTTTTTCAGGAATGCAAAACATTTATCTTTGACAAAAATAACTATAAAACCAAAGTTTAGTCTTACTTAAAAACAGTAGCAATGCATATTTTAATAGTAGAAGATGAGTTAGGAATTGTTCAGTTTTTGCAGCAGGGTCTGCAGGAAGAAGGATATCAGATAACCACTGCAAATGATGGTTTAAAGGGTTTTGAGTTAACTCAAAGCCAACAATTTGATTTGATTTTGCTGGATTGGATGTTGCCTAAAATAAGTGGTATAGATCTTTGTAAAGCCATTAGAATTAAAAACCAGACAACTCCCATTATTTTTTTGACGGCAAAAGATACTGTAAAAGAAACTATTGAAGGTTTAAAAGCAGGGGCTAATGATTATATTAAAAAGCCTTTTAGTTTTGAAGAGCTGGTAGAGCGTATCAAAGTTCATTTCAGGTATCAGAAAGGTGCAGAAACATTGTCGTTGGGAGCTATTCAAATTGATTTGTCTAAATATACGGTTCTAAAAAATGATGAAGAAATCTCACTTACCCAAAGAGAGTTTGAATTGTTGGTGTATTTGATTAAAAATAAAGGTAAAGTATGTACCCGCAATCAGATTTTAAAGGATGTATGGGATATCAATTTTGAGTATGATACCGGTGTTATTGATGTTTTTATGAATGCCATCAGAAAAAAGCTGAATTTGAAAATCGAAGAAGACTACATAAAAACCATCCGCGGCGTAGGATACATTGCAAACGATTAAAAAATGACACAGCTTTCCTTTAGAAACAGAATTGCATTATACTATATTATTACAACCGGATTATTGATTCTGGTAGTTTTTTCGGCAATCTATTCCACGGTAAAATATACGGTCTATAAGCGTCTGGATCAGAATTTAATGATCGAAATTGAGGATCATTTAAGAGAAATCAAAGTAGAGAACAATGTGGTCATTTTAATGGATGCTGAAGAATGGGAAGAACGCGAACATAATTCTGTAGATGTAAACCCGGTATTCGTTCAGTTTTTGGATGTAAATAAAAAGGTAATCGAAAAATCACCTAATCTAAAGAATGAAGTCCTTGTGTTTAATGAAAATATCGATCATTTTAAGACGTTTGATACAAAATTATTAAACAGCAAAGTAAGGCAGATTCAGGTTTCGCTTTATATAAAATCAAAAAAAATAGGCTATCTGATAATCGCCATGCCACTGACAGATTTGGCAAAAGTTTTAGACAATCTTTTTGAGACCTTGTTGATTGCATTTCCCGTAATTTTAGTAATACTTTTTTTAATAGCGCGATTTTTTGCCGGAAGAAGTATTAAACCTATTAATGCAATTACAGATATTTCAGGTATGATTACAAAGGATAATCTGAAAACCCGTATTCCTCTGCCCAAAAAACGAGATGAATTATACACACTTTCAGAAACGATAAACAGCCTGTTAAATCGTATAGAAGATGCTGTTGAGCGCGAAAAACAATTTACGTCTGATGCTTCACATGAGCTAAGAACACCTTTAACAGTAATTAAGGGAACTCTTGAAGTTTTAGTTAGAAAACCCCGTGATAATAAGGAATACGAAGAAAAAATAAACTATTGTATCAATGAAGTTGACCATTTAAATATGCTGGTTGATCAGCTCCTTATGCTGGCAAGGTTTGAGAATCAAAGAAAAAATATATTACACGAGTCTGTTTATCTGAATGCTGTAATACTGGATGTTGTTACCTTGAATTCAGAAAAAATAAACAGCAAGAAAATAAATATGAAATTTGATGCAAGTGAAGATTTTTATATCAATTCAGACAATTATCTAGTTGCAACTATTTTAAGGAATATCATTTCGAATGCTGTCAAATATACAAATGAAAGTGGTGAGGTATCCGTTTCTCTGTCTAAAGCAAACAGCAAAATAATCTGTAAAATTTCAGACAACGGAATCGGAATTGCACAAAAAGATTTAGAAGCCGTTTTTAATCCTTTTTTCAGATCAAATTTTGCGATACACCCCGACATAAAAGGAACAGGGCTCGGATTGTCTATTGTGAAACGTTTTACAGAACTTCTTGAAATTAAATTTCAGATAGAAAGCAAGATTGATATAGGTACTACAGTAGTTTTAGAATTTAATGAAGAAAAATAATTATAGTCTGAAAAAACGTAAAGAATCTTTTTTTTAACAATAAACTTCGGTTAAGTTAAAATAAAAATTGTTTTTTTATGAAATTAACCTGTATATTTGCAACCGAATCAAAGAATAAAAAAACAACCAACAATGTTTATAAACCAATTACATCATCATCATTTTCATAATTGCTCTCAGGCGATGTGTTAATGTATGGATGTAAATCATCATATTTTAAAACCCGTTTGAGTACATCAAACGGGTTTTTTTATTACCTATTCTTTGTACTCAAACTATTAATTAAACAAAAAAAGAAAAATGAGTACTTTAAAAATTGCAATTCAGAAATCAGGTCGTTTAAACGAAGACAGCATTCAGATCTTAAAAGACTGCGGTATTTCTATCAACAACGGAATCGACCAGTTAAAAGCAGAAGCATCAAACTTTCCTCTTGAAGTTTTATATTTAAGAAATTCTGATATTCCTCAATATTTAATTGACGGAGTGGTAGATTTAGCAATTGTGGGTGATAATCTTTTGGTCGAAAAAGGAAAAGGAATCGAAGTGGTTCAGAAATTAGGATTTTCAAAATGCAAAGTTTCTGTAGCAGTTCCTAAAACTTTTGAGTACAATTCAATTCAGGATTTAGCGGGTTTACGAGTTGCGACTTCTTATCCCAATACGGTTAATGAATATTTTGCTTCATTCGGATTGACAGTGGATATTCACCAGATTTCAGGCTCAGTAGAAATTGCACCAAATATTGGTCTTGCCGATGCGATTGTTGATATTGTTTCCAGCGGAAGTACTTTGTTTAAAAACAATTTGAAAGAAGTAGAAGTAATTCTGAAAAGTGAAGCAGTTTTAGCTGTTTCACCAAAAGTTTCTCCTGAAATTCAAAAGCACATTGATACCTTAAAATTCAGAATTCAGTCTGTTTTAAGAGCAAGAAATTCAAAATACATTTTGATGAACGTACCAAACGACAAGATTGATGAAATTGGTAAAATCTTACCGGTTTTAAGAAGCCTTACCGTTTTACCATTGGCTCAGGAGGGCTGGAGCAGCGTACACTCTGTAATAGACAAAGATACTTTTTGGGACGTAATCGATCAGTTGAAAGAAGCCGGAGCCGAAGGAATTTTGGTTTGCCCAATTGAGAAAATGGTACTATAAAAAAGGGAAATTTCAATAAGTAAAATCCAAATTCCAACTTTGCATTTCTTACAATCGTACAGAATTGGAATTTGGAATTTTTAAAAATTTGGAATTTAATATATAATATTATGAATAAAATAAATAACCCAAAACCGGATACCTGGTCCCAAATATTAAAAAGACCTACGAAAACCATCGATGATATCGAAGTTACGGTTAAAGAAATTTTTAAAGAAGTACAGAAAAAAGGAGATGAAGCAGTTGCGAAATACACTTCTATCTTTGATGGAATTACTTTAAATAATTATGAAGTTTCTCAGGCAGAAATTGAAGAAGCAATTAATTTAGTTTCAGCCGAATTGAAAGAAGCAATCCAGCTGGCTAAAAACAATATTTATAAATTTCATTCTGCACAAAAAACAGACAGAATTTCAATTGAAACGATTGAAGGGGTAAACTGCTGGCAGGAAAAAAGACCGATTCAGAAAATTGGGTTATATATTCCGGGCGGAACAGCTCCTTTGTTTTCAACGGTTTTAATGCTCGCTGTTCCTGCTGAAATTGCTGGAACTAAAGAAATTGTTTTATGCTCGCCTCCGGATAAAAACGGAAAAATCAATCCTGCGATTTTGTATGCGGCCAATTTGTGTGGTGTAACAAAAATATTAAAAGTAGGCGGAATTCAGGCCATTGCCGGAATGACGTTTGGGACAAAATCAATTCCGAAAGTGTATAAAATTTTTGGTCCCGGAAATCAATTTGTAACGGTGGCAAAACAATTGGCAACACAATTTGGTGTAGCGATTGACATGCCTGCCGGGCCATCAGAATTATTGGTGGTGGCAGATGATACCGCCGTTCCTGCCTTTGTAGCTTCGGATTTGTTGTCTCAGGCAGAACATGGAGGTGACAGTCAGGTAATTTTGGTTTCGACTTCGAAAAAATTGATTGGCGCTGTTGAAAAAGAAATAGAAATTCAGCTTGAAGCACTTCCAAGAAAAGAAATTGCAAAAAAAGCCATTACGAATTCTAAATTAATTTTTGTTGAAAATGACAAAATTGCCTTGGACTTAATCAATGAATACGGTCCGGAACATTTTATTATCTGTTCAGAATATGATGATTTCTATTGCAACGGAATCGTAAATGCAGGTTCTGTTTTTATCGGGAATTATACTCCCGAAAGTGCCGGTGATTACGCTTCAGGAACCAATCATACTTTGCCGACAAATGGATATGCGAAAAATTACAGTGGCGTAAATCTCGACAGTTTTATGAAATCAATGACGTTTCAGAAAATTTCAGAAAAAGGAATTCAGAATATCGGAAAAGCGATTGAAGTTATGGCTGAAGCCGAGGGATTACAGGCACATAAAAATGCTGTGACGTTGAGATTGAATAGTTTAGAATAAAGAAAATAGAAACAAGAAGCAAGATGAAAGAGTTAAAGGATAGATTTAAATCTTTATTCTTGTCTCTTGATTCTTTCTTCTCCTTAAAAATAAAAGAATGGAATTCGATATAAATACAATAACACGTGAAAACGTAAAATCTTTAAAACCGTATTCGTCTGCACGTGATGAATTTGAAGATTTTGATACAGCCGAAATGATTTTTCTGGATGCGAATGAAAATCCGTTTCAAAATGGAGTAAACCGTTATCCGGATCCGCAGCAGAATTCGGTTAAAGCAATTTTAGCCAGAAATAATAATGTAAAACAAAGCCAAATTTTATTAGGAAACGGAAGTGATGAGGTTTTAGATTTGCTTTTCAGGGCTTTTTGTGAACCGAAAACTGATAATATTATTTCGTTGCCGCCAACTTACGGAATGTACAGCGTTCTGGCGAATATTAATGCAGTAGAAAACAGGGAAGTTTTGCTTTCTAAAGATTTTCAGCCACAGGTGGAGAAAATTTTAGAAGTTGTTGACAACAATACAAAAATCATCTTTTTATGTTCGCCAAACAATCCAACCGGAAATTCATTTTCAGATGAAAGTGTGGTCAAACTACTTCAAAACTTTAAAGGTTTAGTGGTAATTGATGAAGCCTACATTGATTTTTCGGATAAAGAAAGCTGGCTGATTGAAATTGATGAGTATCCAAATCTGGTAATCACACAAACACTTTCAAAAGCGTATGGTCTGGCAGGAATCCGTTTGGGAGTTTGTTATGCTTCAGAAGCTGTGATCTCAATTTTAAACAAAATTAAACCTCCATATAATGTAAACGAATTAACGCAGCAAAGAGCGATCGAGCGTTTGAAGGACGGTGAAAAAATAAAACAAGAAATTACTGCTATCATCGAACAACGAGAAGAATTACTTAAAGTTTTGGGAGATGTTACTTTTGTTGAAAAAGTATATCCCACAGAAGCTAATTTTGTGTTGGTAAAAGTGGACGATGCTAATAAACGTTATGATGAATTAATTTCAAAAGGAATTGTAATCCGTAACAGAACTACGCAGCCACTTTGTGAGAACACTTTGCGTTTTACGATTGGAACATCAGATGAAAATAAGAAATTAATAGAAGCATTGAAGTAGATTAAAAAAACACTCTTAATTCATGAAAAAAATAATATTTGCATTTTTACTCGCTACAATAATTGTATCATCAGGTAAAGCACAAGATATTCAACAAAAGACAGATACAGGTAAAATTTATTTTTTGCGGTCAACAGGTTTTACCGGTTCAGCACAAGCATTTAAAACATTTATTGATGAGAAATTTGTTTGCAAACTGAATAATAAAAAATATTCAATTCATGAAGTACCAGTTGGAAAACATGTTTGTTCGGTTCAATTTGGTGGGAAAACATCAAAAGAAGGAGCTGAAAAATTTGAGGTTGAAGTTGAAGCAGGAAAAATAACCTATGTTCAGATTGTATTCGAAACAGGTTTATGGATCAATAATATCTATTGCGAAGAAATAACTGAGAATTCTGCTAAAAAGAAAATGGAGCAGATGAAAGAAGATACAGATTGTCTATAAATTTTTAAAGACATTTAAGCAAAATAAAAAATGAAAAAAGTACTTTTTATCGATCGTGACGGAACGATTGTTTTAGAACCGGAAGGATATCAATTAGACAGTTTAGATAAACTGGAGTTTTATCCGAAAGCGTTTCAGTATCTGGCTAAAATTGCCAATGAACTGGATTATGAACTGGCAATGGTAACCAATCAGGACGGACTGGGGACGGATAGTTTTCCGGAAGATACGTTTTGGCCAACGCAGAATTTTATTCTGAGAGCTTTTGAAAACGAAGGCGTTTTGTTTGATGATATTTTTGTAGACAGATCGTTTCCGGAAGATAATGTGCCAACCCGCAAACCTAGAACCGGAATGCTGACAAAATATATTGACAATCCAAATTACGATCTGGTCAATTCTTTTGTATTGGGTGATCGTCTGACAGATGTTGAACTGGCTAAAAACTTAGGTGCAAAAGCCATTTTTATGAATTTGACAGATGGAGCAGGAAGTACCGAAATTGCATCAAAACGTGAAGAGTTAGATGAAACTATTGTGCTTCAGACAACGGACTGGAAAACGATTTATGAGTTTTTGAAATTAGAAGCACGTTCTGCTTCGATTACCCGTAAAACACATGAAACGGATATTTTTATCAATTTAAATCTGGACGGAACAGGAAAAAGTAAAATCGATACGGGAATTGCTTTTTTTGACCATATGTTGGATCAGATTTCACGTCACGGTCAAATGGATCTGGAAATTCTGGTAAAAGGCGATTTAGAAGTTGATGAACATCATACGATTGAAGATACAGCCATTGCGCTTGGAGAGGTTTTCGCAAAAGCGCTAGGGAATAAATTAGGTATTGAGCGTTATGGTTTCTGTTTGCCAATGGACGATTGTTTGGCTCAGGTTGCTATTGATTTTGGAGGAAGAAACTGGCTGATTTGGGAAACCGAATTCAAACGCGAAATGGTAGGTAAAATGCCAACAGAAATGTTTTTTCACTTCTTTAAATCGTTCTCAGACGGTGCAAAAGCGAATATCAACATCAAGGCGGAAGGTGATAACGAGCACCACAAGATTGAAGCGATTTTTAAAGCTTTCGCTAAAGCGATAAAAGTGGCCGTAAAAAGAGATACCGAGAAAATGATTTTGCCTTCGACGAAAGGAATGTTATAATGGCTCTGAGCTTTCAGCTGTGGGCAATCTGCTCAAAGCTCAAAGCTCAAAGCCCAAAGCTAAAAAAATGAAAATAGTAATTATAAATTACGGAGCAGGAAATATTCAGAGCATTATGTTTGCTATTGAAAGATTGGGGTTTAAAGCTGTTTTGAGCAATAATCCGGAGGAAATTCTGGCAGCTGACAAAGTGATTTTTCCGGGTGTGGGAGAAGCAAGTTACGCCATGAAAAAACTCAAAGAAAGCGGTTTGGATAGTTTGATTCCGAATTTGAAACAGCCTGTTTTTGGAATCTGTCTTGGGATGCAGTTAATGTGCAATAAAACTGAAGAAGGAAACACAGAAGGTCTGGGGATTTTTGATGTCGATGTAATTAAATTTTCAAATAAGGTAAAAGTGCCGCAAATGGGATGGAACCAGATTTATAATTTGAAAACCGATTTGTTCAGCGGAATTTCAGAAAATGAATTTATGTATCTGGTGCATAGTTTCTACGCTCCTAATTGCGCTGAAGCCATCGCTACAACAAATTATGAAGTAGAATATGCATCGGCTTTGCAGAAAAATAATTTTTATGGAACTCAATTTCACCCGGAAAAAAGCGGAGATGTTGGAGAGAAAATACTTGGGAATTTCCTGAGGTTAAATTCCAATTTTTAAATTCCAAATTCCAATTTAAAAAATCAATTTTATAAATCTGAAATCAAGACTTTACGACTTTAGACTTTCAAACTTTAAGACTTAAATAAATGAGAATAATACCAGCCATAGATATCATTGACGGAAAATGCGTTCGTTTATCCAAAGGTGATTATGATACCAAAATAATTTACAACGAAAATCCGCTTGAAGTGGCGAAATCTTTTGAAGCACACGGAATCGAATATCTGCATTTAGTAGATCTTGACGGTGCAAAATCGAGCAAAATTGTCAATTATAAAATATTGGAACAAATTGCGACGCAAACCGGTTTAAAAATTGATTTCGGTGGCGGTTTAAAGTCAGATGATGATTTGAGAATTGCTTTTGAAAGCGGTGCAAGCCAAATTACCGGAGGAAGTATTGCCGTAAAAAACAGAGCTATTTTCGAAAAATGGATTTCAGAATATGGTTCCGATAAAATTATTTTAGGAGCTGATGCCAAAGACGAGAAAATTGCGGTTTCTGGCTGGCTGGAAGATTCAGATGAACGATTGATTCCGTTTATTCAGAAGTATCAAACGAATGGAATCCAGTACGTTATTTGCACTGATATTGCAAAAGACGGAATGCTGGAAGGGCCAAGTTTTGACTTGTATGGCAAAATTTTAGCCGAAGCCAAAGGTGTAAAACTTATTGCTTCTGGTGGAATTTCAACTTTTGATGAATTGCCAAAGCTTGCCGAATTAGGCTGTGAAGGAACCATAATTGGAAAAGCAATCTATGAAGGAAGAATTTCCTTAAAACAACTCGAGGATTTTATAATTAGAAAATGAGATAATTTGATAATTAGATAATTTACACACAATGAAAAAATTATTTAATTGACTAATTATCTAATTAACACATTAGATAAATGTTAGCAAAAAGAATCATACCCTGCTTAGATATAAAAAACGGAAGAACCGTAAAAGGCGTTAACTTTGTTGACTTGCGTGATGCGGGTGATCCTGTAGAACTGGCAGAAATATATTCGGCTGAAGGTGCGGATGAACTGGTTTTTCTGGATATTTCGGCTACGGAAGAACGTAGAAAAACATTGGTCAATATGGTACGAAGTGTGGCGGAGAAAATTAATATTCCGTTTACGGTTGGTGGCGGAATTTCATCTGTAGAAGATGTTGAAATCCTTTTGAATAATGGGGCTGATAAAGTTTCGATCAATTCATCCGCAGTTAAAAATCCACAATTGATTAATGATCTGGCTCAGAAATTTGGAAGCCAATGCGTTGTAGTTGCAATTGATGCCAAACAAATTGACGGACAATGGATCGTACATTTGGTAGGCGGAAAAGTACCAACGGAATTGAATTTATTCGATTGGGCTGTTGAGGTAGCTGAACGAGGAGCGGGTGAAATTTTATTCACCTCAATGGATAATGACGGAACCAAAAACGGTTTTGCAAACGAAGCTCTGGCAAAATTGTCAACGTTGATTAATATTCCGATTATTGCTTCTGGAGGTGCAGGAAACATTCAGCATTTCGTAGATTCATTTAAAGTAGGAAAAGCAGATGCAGCTTTGGCAGCGAGTGTTTTTCACTTTAAGGAAATCGAAATTAAGGCTTTGAAACAGGAACTTAGGAAAAATGATATTGAAGTTAGGCTTTAGAATAGAGTCAAGGAGAAAGAAGCAAGAGAAAATAATAAGGGTTTTAGAATATAGAGAATAGAAAATAGAGAAAAGAAGAAAGAAGCAAGAGAAAATAATAAGGATTTTTAGAATATAGATTAGATTATCTTTCAATTTTTCAATCTTTCAATCTTTCAATCATTAAATTATAAAAATGGAAATAGACATCAAAAGCGCCCACGGATTAATTCCGGCCATTATTCAGGATGCAGAGACTAAAAACGTCCTGATGCTGGGTTATATGAATGAAGAATCGCTTCAGAGGACGATAGAAACTCAAAAAGTGACTTTTTTCAGCAGATCCAAACAAAGGCTTTGGACAAAAGGTGAGGAGAGCGGTAACTTCTTGAATCTGGTAAGTATCAAAAATGACTGTGACGGTGATACGCTTTTAATTCAGGCGAAACCTGTTGGACCAACTTGTCATACTGGTGCGGATACTTGCTGGCAGGAACCAAATAATGCCAATTATGGTTTTATTTCCCAGTTAGAAAATACAATCAAAACCCGTAGAGAGAATGCTGATTCTGAGAAAAGTTATGTAGCATCCTTATTCGAAAAAGGAATCAATAAAATTGCTCAAAAAGTAGGGGAAGAAGCTGTAGAAGTAGTTATTGAAGCAAAAGACGATAATGACGATTTATTCCTGAGCGAAAGTGCCGATTTGCTTTTTCATTACCTGATTTTATTGCAGGCAAAAGGATATCAGTTAAATGATGTAATTGATGTTTTGAAGAAGCGTCAGAAGTAGTTTTTGATAGTAGCTTACAAATAAAATCGCATTGTACATTTGAGGTATAATGCGATTTTTTGTATTATATTTGAAAATACCTTCTATTGTTTAAATAATCTCTATATGAAACTTTTTGTCTGTTTATTGTTATTTATAGCTCCAACATTTAATTTGAATTATAAAAAAATGACGATACCATATAGTATTGTCATTTCAAAAGCGGATTTAATTGTAGACGGTACTGTTTCCAAAGTTTTTAAAAATAGCTACGAATTCACAATAAGCCAAATTGTGAAAGGGAAATCAGGTTCAAAAATTAATGTTTCCATTTGGAAAGAATGGATGTGTGATCCAAGAATTGGTGAATTAAAAACAGGACAGAGATTAATTTTATTTTTAGAAAAGACTCCTTCTGGCAATTATAATCCAATTAATGAAAGTACTGGAGAATTATATGTTGATAAGGATAACTTTACTAATATATTTATAGCTAAAGATTTCTCTAATGCTACAGTTTTAAAGAAGGGAGTTACAATGTATCTGGAAACATATACTTATCAACAGAATTTAAATGGGAGTTTTTTTTATTCTCAAAAATCTATATTTGAAATATGTAAGATGAAAGAAAATAATAAGTTTTTTAAGTTTTTAGTTGATTATGAATTAGCATATTCTAAAGTTAATTATAATCCAGTTTATCAATTTAACGATTAAAAACTATTCCGCTGGGGATTAATTTAAAGTTAAAGCCCCTAAAATTTCTTCATACATAAAAGGACCTCCGGGATATTTGGCGGTGTAATCCAGATTCATCCAGACCTGTCCGCGTTCGTCGATATGGTAATGAATTATTTTTCCTTTACTTTCTTTCACAAAAAGCACATTTTTAATCAGGTAATTGACTTTTTCCAGATCGATTAAAGACCCAATCAGTATTTCAGGATAAATATGTCCTTTGGTGTGAATTAACCTTGGTGTCCCGCCAATGGATCGTACAGCTGCAGCCATCAAAATAGAATGATCGTCACAATCTCCGGAAAAATATTCCAATGATTCGCTGGCTGTAGCAATATAATCGCCTTCTTTTGGATCATTAACGTAATTCCATCGATTATTAATTTCCTTAAAAACGGCAAAACACTGAATGATAGTTCTGTAATCCGAATAGCCTTTTACTTTCTTAAAATGCTTTGTGGTCGACATAATGGCAAAATTCCGAACCTTTGGATCCTGATATTCTATGGCATTTATAATTTTTGTTTTATTGGGGAAAGGCAGCAATTTGGCGACAATAATATCCTGTGGAAAAGGATTGTCAGACATGGTATAAATCATCGAATTATAATCCTCGGATATTTCGGTAAAACCATAATTTCCAATCACGCTTCCGTAAAATAAAACCAATAAGTAAATGACAATACAAATGATGATAATGGTACGCAACAACATCAGGAGAAAGAACAGGACAACAAAAACGAGTATAAAAATAAATACCCGGTCTAAATTAAAGGCCCACTTGAGATCAATCAGATTTTGGTGCAATATGATAAAAACCGGAATAGTAATCAAAAGACTTAATACCATAATAATAATCCTATCCCAGGGAGATTTCACCTGTAATTTGGATTTTAATTGCGGAAAGTCAATTTTTGGAAATTTTATCATAGCATTAAAAAGCAGTGTTTTTACATCGCTTTTACGGTTTCAACAAAAGTACTTTTTTTATCAATAATTCCCAGATCAAATAACTGATTTTGAATCTTAATAAAGGCTTTTTCGGTTAAATTTTTCTGAGACCATTGTGTCAGTTGGAGCCATTCCTGAATATCTTCCAGCTTTTGATTGAAAATATCGGCTAATGTTTTGTCAATATCAGGAATCTGAGTAAAATCGTGTGTTGTGCTGTTAATGATTTCAAGAATTTTTTCAACGATTTTAGGATTTTTTTTCAAAAATTCATCACGAACCGCAATTACAAAAGAAGGCCATGGAGTAGGACAGTCGCCTACACGTCTGAAAATGCCTTTATCTACAAGAGGTTTAGTCATAAAACGTTCCCACATAAAGTAATCTGCAGTTCCGTTTGTCAGGGCTTCCACAGCACCGTCTATAGTATTGATGATTTCAAATTGTATGTTATCAGTTTCCCAGCCTTGTTCATGTGCATTTACATAAGCCATTAATTGAGATCCTGAACCCAATCGTGAAATAGCCACTTTTTTATTTTCGAGGTCTTTTATGGTATGGAAATCAGATTTTGCAGCCACGTGAATACCCCAGATTAAGGGAGACTGCACATAAATCTGAACAATTTTACTGGGATTTCCTGCAATAATATCTTTGATAATTCCTTCAGTTAAAATAACCGCTATGTCGGTTTCTCCATCACGAAGCATCTGGCACATTTTACCGGTACCTTCGGGAATATTTTTCCATTGTAAATCGATGTTCTCAGCTTCGAATTCGCCATTTTCTATGCATAGCTGCCATGGCAAATTGAAGTGTTCAGGAACACCTGCAATTTTTACTGTTTTCATTAGGTTGAAGTTTTAAGTTAAGTTGTTTGGGTATGTTTTTTTGACTGTTTAGATTTTAGATTGTTTAATTATTAGATTTTAAAAATTATCTCATTATCAAATTGACACATTCTCTAATTCTTCAATAAATCGGTTCTGTGTTTGTCTGAAAGGCAAGGTTCTGCAAATTCAATGATTTCCTGATCTTCATATTGAAGCAGCAGGCTTTTTACAACGGAATAATCGACATCTTTTAAAACCTCAACAGCAAATAAGGTTTCATTTAAACCTTCTGATGAACAGTTAATCGATTTTAATTCTTCCCTGATGATTTCTTTATCAAAACCTTTTTCTAAAATTACAACCTGAAGTATAGAATTTCCAAAACTTTCGATTGTTTTTTTATAAACCAGACGTTCTTCGGCTTCATCATATTCAGCGAAAAAAATATCATCAGTAGCAATTAAAGGACCAAAAAACGGAATATTATCTAATTTGAAGATTCCTTTTTCCAGATCTATAATTTCTGCCCACATGGTTTCTGAAACAGTCTCTTCTAATAAGTCGCTGTAATATTTAAATAATATTTTTATATGTGTTTCTGACATTTTCTAATTTAATTTTGTGCTCTTAAAGGCGATATTACAATACGGTATCCATCGGGATCGAGGAACATTTTTCCATTTTCATTCCAATACGGATTTATAGCCTGGATGATTGGAATCTTGTTGTCTTTAACCTTTTTTAGTATTGAATTATATTCTAAAATTGTTTTTGTATAAAGGACAACAATATCATCTTCATCAAAAACATGTTTGGCTTTTGTTTGGGATTGGGTAAATTCAAAATGCCAGTCTAAATCAGGGTTTCCGATAAAAACACCATCATAATTATTGTGATTTTGAAATCCTCCCAAACGCTCGAAACCCAATATGTTGATATAAAAATCTTCAATTTTCTTTAGATCATTAGTATGTCGGGCAACTCTTAAAATCATAGTTTTAATTTTAAAACAAATTGACTAATTAATGATAAGCCAGTTTATTTAGTGTATAGGCAATTAGTTCGTCAACAGCTTTATAGGGATCTTCACTAAAAGTACCTGAAGCACGATTGGCAATAATAGCGTTTAAAGATAGCGCATTATGTCCTAAAAGTGCCGAAAGTCCATAAATGGCAGCAGTTTCCATTTCCAGATTGGTGATTCGGTTATCGTTAAAATCAAAATTATCCATTTTATTGTTTAAATCTTCATCCTGAATATTCAAACGCAACACACGTCCTTGCGGTCCGTAAAAACCTCCGGCTGTAGCAGTAATTCCTTTAAAAATTTTATCAGATTCGATTATTTTTTCCAGTTTTTCCGAACAAGCAATAGCATACGGTCTTCCTTTTCGGATATCCCAGTTGGTATGCATGATAAAAGCATCTTCGATAGCATCTTCAGAAACTTCATCAATCAGATAGGAGCGAAGCATATTGTCTAAGCCTAATCCAATTTTAGACATCACAAAGCTATCGACAGGAATATTTTTTTGCAAAGAACCCGATGTTCCGATTCTAATGATATTCAAAGAAGTTAATTCTTTTTTAGGAAGGCGGGTTTGTAAATCAATATTAACCAATGCATCCAGTTCATTTAAAACGATATCAATATTGTCAGGACCAATTCCGGTTGATATAACCGAAATTCTTTTGCCTTTGTAAATTCCGGTTTGTGTTTTAAACTCCCTTTTTTGAGTCGAATATTCAATCGAATCAAAAAACTGGGTGATTTTCTCCACTCTGTTTTGGTCGCCTACAAAAATTATATCGTGGGCTATATGTTCAGGACGAAGGTTTAA
This sequence comes from Flavobacterium calami, assembly GCF_038290035.1. NCBI lineage: Bacteria > Pseudomonadati > Bacteroidota > Flavobacteriia > Flavobacteriales > Flavobacteriaceae > Flavobacterium > Flavobacterium calami. The sequence continues at coordinate 152,515 of NZ_JBBYHS010000012.1, read as the reverse complement.
GTGATAAACACTTCCGTCCGGGTTGAGTATTAATTCTGATGCCTGTATCATTTTTTTTCTTTAAGGTTTAAAGTGGTAAAGGTGCTAAGGTTTTTTTACGAAATCCCCCAATTTTAAAAATTCTAAATTGAATTCAAAGCTTTGCGAACTCTACGTTGTATTAAAATATTTTATTAATAATTCTTTGTGTTCCTTGCGGTTAAATAAATCCAATTGGTATTTGGAATTTCAAAAATTGGAATTTAAATTTAACCACCGACACGTTTTGTTTTAAAGCCTTTTTCTTTTAGAATTGCCATGATTTTATCTCGATAATCGCCCTGAATGATAATTGAATCATCTTTGAAAGTTCCGCCAACACTCAGTTTTGTTTTGATTTCTTTGGCCAGAATTTTAAAGTCTTCATCACTTCCTTCGTAACCTTCAATAATGGTTGTAGCTTTCCCTTTTCGTTTTTCGAATTTACAGATCATAGGTTCTTTCTGTACATAAAGAACGTGTTCCTGCTCCTGATTTTCTTCAGGTTCATTAGATTCTATATGCTCCGGGAATAAATTTTTTAACTGATCTTTTAAGTCCATTTCTATTAAAATGATTTATAGTTTCTAAAAATTAAATTCCAAATCCCAAATAGATAGTTTTTGGAATTTGGAATTTAAAAAATTGAGATTTAAAAGTTTATTTTTTGATTAAACCTAATTCTACTAAACGTTCGTGTAAAAATTCGCCTGCAGAAATATCTTCATATTTTTTAGGATTTTCAGCGTCAATACAGTTTTCTAAACAATCCAGACGCATATCGCTTACAGGATGCATAAAAAATGGAATTGAATAGCGTGATGTTCCCCATAATTCTCTTGGCGGATTTACAACCTGATGAATTGTAGATTTTAATTTATTGTTGGTATGTCTTGAGAGCATGTCTCCAACATTAATTACTAGCTCATCATCTGCTGCAATAGCATCAATCCATTCGCCATTATGGTTTTGAACCTGAAGACCTTTTCCCTGAGCTCCCATCAATAGCGTAATCAGGTTGATATCACCGTGTGCTGCTGCACGAACGGCATTTTCTGGTTCCGATGTAATTGGCGGATAATGAATTGGTCTTAAAATAGAATTTCCTTCTTTTGCATATTCATCAAAATAAAACTCATCTAATCCAAGGTGTAAAGCCAAAGCTCTCAAAACATAAATACCTGTTTTCTCAAGCATCTGATAAGCTTCTTTTCCAACTGTATTAAAACGAGGAAGCTCTTTTACCTCAACATTGTCAGGGTACTCAGAAGCCCATTTGGAATCTTTGTCAACGTATTGACCAAAATGCCAGAATTCTTTTAAATCTCCTTCTTTGCGCCCCTTGGCATGTTCTTTTCCAAAAGAAACATAACCTCTCTGACCACCAATTCCGGGAATTTCATAATTATGCTTAGTGTCTATTGGCAAGGCGAAAAAATTTCGAATTTCACCATAAAGTTCGTCTACCAGTTTGTCATCCAGAAAATGACCTTTTAGGGCTACGAAGCCAATGTTTTCAAATGCACTGCCGATTTCATTTACAAATTTTTGTTTACGTTTCGGGTCGTCCGAAAGGAAATCACGTAAGTCTACACTAGGAATGTTTTGCATACTTTACATTTTTATTTAAAGAAAAGGTCTTAGCCTTTACATAACAAAGGTAGAGAATATTTTACTTTTGAATTTTAAAAAACAGTATAAAATTGATGTTTTTCTGCAATAATTTAACATTGTGCCTGAAAAATAAAATTTGATTATACTTTAATTTTAACCTCTTTTTGCATTAAAAACATGTTAATAATTCTGAAAACACAGGGTTTTTAAATCTAAAACACTATTTTTATTAAAAACGAACATTATGAAAATAGGACTAATCGGATTTGGAAAAACAGGAAAAGCAGTAGCATCGGTTTTATTGCAAAACAAAAAATTCTCACTTCAATGGGTTGTTAAAAGAAGTCACACTTTAGAGAATCGCACCACAGCAGAATATCTTGGAATTGACTCTGAAGAAACGGGAAAAATATATTCCAGTGAATCGACTCCAATAACAGAACTTTTAGACAATCAGCCCGTTGATATGATTATTGATTTTTCATCAGGTTCAGGAATTTATACTTATGGCGAAGCAGCAGGCAAGCGGAAAATCAAAATAATTTCAGCCATTTCACATTATTCAAAAAAGGAAAAAGATTTTTTGGAATCATTGTCTAAACTGACAACGGTATTCTGGAGTCCTAATATTACTCTGGGCGTGAATTATTTACTGTTTGCATCCAAATTTTTAAAGAAAATTGCTCCCTGGGTAGATATTGAAATTATCGAAGAACATTTTAAAGGAAAAGATGGGATTTCAGGAACAGCCATAAAAATAGCTGAAGCTCTGGATGTAGAAAAAGAAGATATAAACTCGGTGAGGGCTGGTGGAATTGTTGGTAAACATGAAGTTGTTTTTGGTTTTCCTTTTCAGACTGTGAGATTGGTACACGAAAGTATTTCCAGAGAAGCTTTTGGAAGCGGTGTGATCTTTGTTGCCGAAAATCTGGGGGATAAAAAAGAGGGTCTTTTTAATTTTGAAGATATTCTAACTCCGTATTTTACAGTTTAAATAATGTTTGATGAATGAATTATACCTTTGAATATAAAATATATTTAGAACCAGAGCTTTTTTGTACACATTTGTCAGGCTGAGCAGAATCGAAGAGCTTTCTGATTATTAGGATCAGATTTTAATCAATTTCACATTGTGGATTACTGTTTTAAATAATTAATTCTTTAACAATTAAGATTATGATTGTTGTATTTTTATATATTTGAAATAAAAAAAAAACAGCAAATGATCTTTTATAGGCAAAACCTCACAGACAACCAATTATTAGATTTATATAAAAAAATCCTGAAACCCCGACTGATCGAAGAAAAGATGCTCATCTTAATTCGGCAGGGAAAAGTATCAAAATGGTTCTCTGGTATTGGTCAGGAAGCAATTGCTGTTGGAGTCACGGCTATTTTGGATGAATCCGAGTATGTACTGCCAATGCACCGAAATCTGGGAGTTTTTACCACCAGAAATATTCCGTTACACAGACTTTTTTCACAGTGGCAGGGTAAAGCCAGTGGTTTTACAAAAGGACGTGACAGAAGTTTTCATTTCGGAACTCAGGAATACAAAATAATAGGAATGATTTCGCATTTGGGGCCTCAGCTCGGAATAGCTGACGGAATTGCCCTTGCCAATAAACTTCAGGACAATAAAAAAATCACAGCTGTTTTTACCGGTGAAGGAGCAACAAGCGAAGGTGATTTTCATGAAGCCTTAAATATTGCTGCAGTCTGGAAACTGCCGGTAATGTTTATTATCGAAAACAATGGTTATGGACTTTCGACTCCAACCAACGAGCAGTATGCCTGCAAAAATTTAGCCGATAAAGGAACTGGTTATGGTATGGAAAGTCATATTATTGACGGAAACAATATTCTTGAGGTTTATGATAAACTGGCTAAGTTAAAGGCTGAAATGCAGCAAAATCCACGTCCGGTTTTATTGGAGTTTAAGACTTTCAGGATGCGCGGTCACGAAGAAGCAAGTGGTACCAAATACGTTCCGAAGGAATTGATGGATGAATGGGCTGCAAAAGATCCGGTTGCCAATTATAGAAATTATCTGATAGAAATCGGTGTGCTTACAACAGAACTTGATGAGCAATACCATGAAGAAATAAAGTATGAAATTGACGAAAATTTGGCTTTAGCAAATGCAGAACCAGAAATTGTGCCTACTTATGAGGGAGAATTAGAAGATGTGTATAAGCCTTATGAACACGAAGAGGTTAATCCGGATTCAGTAAGTCAGAATATCCGTTTTATTGATGCGATACGCAATAGTTTGAACCAGTCGATGCAGCAACACAGGAACCTGATAATTATGGGGCAGGATATTGCAGAATACGGCGGGGCATTCAAAATTACAGACGGATTTGTTGAGTTTTTTGGAAAAGATCGTGTCCGCAACACTCCAATTTGCGAAAGTGCTGTTGTTTCGACGGCCATGGGATTGTCTGTCAACGGATATAAAGCGATAGTAGAAATGCAGTTTGCCGATTTTGTTTCCACAGGGTTTAATCCAATTGTAAATTTATTAGCAAAATCACATTATCGCTGGGGCGAAAAAGCCGATGTAGTTGTTCGTATGCCTTGCGGTGGCGGAACTCAGGCAGGGCCGTTTCATTCACAGACAAATGAAGCCTGGTTTACCAAAACTCCCGGCTTAAAAGTGGTTTATCCCGCTTTTCCGTATGATGCAAAAGGATTATTAAATGCTTCTATAAATGATCCTAACCCAGTATTGTTTTTCGAACATAAATTATTATACAGAAGTGTTTATCAGGATGTACCAACAGATTATTATACAATTCCGTTAGGCAAAGCTGCATTGTTAAAAGAAGGGAAAAAGATAACCATTATTGCCTTTGGTGCAACAGTACATTGGGCATTGGAAACCTTGAATAAAAACCCGGATATTGAGGCAGATTTAATAGATTTAAGAACATTACAGCCTTTGGATAACGAAACTATTTTTGCTTCTGTAAAGAAAACCGGAAAAGCGATTATTTATCAGGAAGATACTTTGTTTGGTGGAATTGCCAGCGATATCTCGGCTCTGATTATGGAAAAATGTTTCGAATATCTGGATGGTCCTGTCAAAAGAGTGGCCAGTTTAGAGTCACCAATTCCGTTTACAAAAGCTTTGGAAGATCAATTTTTGCCCAGAAACAGATTCGAAAAAGAACTTCTGGATTTACTGGCTTATTAAAATTAAAAGAATTAGCACTTATTGAATTATTTAAAAAATGAATACTATAAAAAATAAAATATGAAAAAACTGTTTGTTTCTATTTTTACACTTACACTCCTTTTTTCTTGTAATAAAGGCACGAAATCAGGTGAAGATAAAGCCTTAGATGAAAAATTCGATAAGTATAAAGATGGTTTTGTAACCGCTTTATGGAAAATCAATCCAGGCTGGGCTTCTGTTGTAGGCTATCATAAACTGGATAGTGTTTTGGTGGTTCCGGATGATGTGGCAGACAAGGCACAGCTTGATTTTGCAAATGCACAATTAGATTCTTTAAAACAATATAATCCTGAAGATTTATCAGATAAAAATAAGACAGATTATCACATGATAAAAAATCAGTTGGAATCTACTATTTTTAGTATCAAAGAATTAAAATCCTCGCAATGGGATCCATCGGGATATAATGTCTGTGGTGCTTTTGCAGAAATTTTAAATGGTAAATACGATTCATTAGAAGTTCGTTTGCGTTCTTTTAATGCAAAAATGAATGCTATTCCGGCTTATTACGAAGCAGCTAAAAAGAATATTAAAAACCCAACGGTTGAGCACACAGAACTTGCAATTGCCCAAAATATAGGAGGCTCTTCTGTCTTTGAAACAGATTTAAATGAAGCTCTTGCAAAAAGTAAGCTGACTCCTGCTGAGAAAAAAGAAATTCAGGACAAAGCAAAAGTCTCTGTAAAAGCAATCAAAGATTATGCAGAGTGGCTTAAAAATCTGTCCAATAAAACACCACGTTCTTTCAGATTAGGAGCTGATTTGTATGCTAAAAAGTTCAGTTTTGATATTCAGTCGGGTTATTCTACTGATGAAATTTATAAAATTGCAGTTGATCACAAAAAAGACCTGCATGATAAAATGTTTGCTCTGGCTGATAAACTTTGGGCCAAATACAAAGGAAACGAAGTAAAACCAACAAATAAACTGGATTTAATCAAACAGGTTATTGATAAGATCTCATTAAAACATACTACTCCTGAAAAATTTCAGTCTGAAATTGAAAAACAGATTCCAGAATTGACCGCTTATGTAAAAGCGAAAGATTTATTATACATCGATCCTTCAAAACCTCTTATTGTACGTAAAGAGCCTGCTTATATGGCCGGAGTTGCCGGAGCTTCGATCTCTGCTCCGGGTCCTTATGACAAAAACGGAAATACTTATTACAACGTTGGGAGTATGTCTGGCTGGACGGCAGAAAATGCTGAAAGTTATTTGAGAGAATACAATGATTATATTTTACAGATTTTAAATATTCACGAAGCAATTCCGGGACATTACACGCAACTGGTTTACAGCAATCAGTCGCCAAGTATTATTAAATCTATTCTCGGGAATGGTGCAATGGTAGAAGGATGGGCTGTTTATGCAGAAAAAATGATGCTGGAAAGCGGTTACAAAAATTCTGACGAAATGTGGCTGATGTATTATAAATGGAATTTAAGAGCAACTTGTAACACCATTTTGGATATTAGTGTCCATACCAAAAACATGTCTAAAGAAGCGGCTTTGGATTTACTTATCAAAGAAGCTTTTCAGCAGCAGGCAGAAGCAGAAGGAAAATGGAAGCGTGTAACTCTTTCACAAGTACAATTATGCTCTTATTTTACAGGATACACCGAAATCTATAATTTAAGAGAAGAGCTTAAAAAGAAAGAAGGAGAGAATTTTAATCTGAAAAAATTCCATGAGAAATTCTTAAGCTTCGGAAGCGCTCCGGTTAAATACATCAGAGAATTGATGTTGTCTGAAAATTAAATTTTAAGATTATTGATTATACAAAGGGTTTGATAATTAATTTTATCGAACCCTTTTGATTTTCTTAGATATTTACAACCAATCGCCTGCCATCTGAAAGTTCAGTATTCCATGCTTTTTCAATATCCCTTAAATTTACATTTTCAATATTAATTTTTAATTTGTTTTGGGCAGCCAAAAGTAACATTTCGGGAAGTATTTCAGTAAATAATAATCTGACTTCAGTTTTTGTCCAGCTTCCTAAGCCTGAACCCGACAGATGTAAATCGACACTTCTTAAAATCGATGCTGATAATTTAATAGTATCTCCCGACATCGCGCCAATTGAAATATAGCGCACTTTGTGTGAAAATGAACCGTTTCCTTTCAAAGAACTAAAAATCAATTCAGCGGAATGCCCCCAAATATAATCCAGTACAATATCAATAGGAGTGTTTAGATGAATTTCTTTGAGTTGCTGTATGATTTCGTCGTCATTTTGTTTTAGAGAAATGATTTCATCTGCACCTAAATTTAATAAACTTTGAAGTGCATTTTCATTTCGTCCTGTTGCAATTATTTTTGCTGCTCCGTAATGTCTCGCAATCTGAATTGCCATTTGACCAGTAAAACCTGTTGCACCATTAATTAAAACAGTTTCTCCAGATTTTATTTCGGATCTGAAACGAAGTGCCATTGCTGATCCTGCAACTGCATTGGGTATGGCTGCAGCGATAGCAGTATCAATTTCTTCAGGCAGCGGGACCATTCTGGTTTTATCTACAACTGCTTTTTCAGCAATTGTACCGGAGATTCCACGAACATAGACTCTTGTTCCGTTTTCAAGTAAACCAATACCATCACTTCCGATTATGACTTTCTCATGATTTTCATTTTCTGCCGAATAATGTTTACCGCTTACGATTCCTTTTTCCAGATTTGTAATCGCAACTGCTTTCATCGCAACTAAAACCTCATTTTCATTGATTGCAATTGGCTCTTGCAATTCTGCATATTTAGGCAATTCACCTTTTTTATAAACTACTGCTGCTTTCATATATAATAAATTTTATGAAGCAAATTTAGATAGCGGTTTATACTTAGACGATAACATTTGTTATCAAATGAAATTCGATTATTTTTCGTGAAGTAATTTGCTTTTGATACGGCTTAAGTGTACTTTGCTTACTCCAAGATAAGATGCAATATAATGTTGCGGAACCCGATAAGGAATCTGGGGTCTTTCTTCTATTAAGTTAAGATAACGTTGGGTAGGTGAGTCTTTTATAAATGACACAAAGTGTTTCATATAATCAAACGTGCGTTCAAAAAGCTTGTTGATAAAACGGTCTCGTAATGCTGGAATATCCTTAATATCTTCAATAATGAGATCAACATCTTTTTTATGAATCCACCACAAAACAGAAGGTTCTATAGTTTCTACAACAACAGGACTTGGAAATTTTTTAATAAAACTTTCAATAGAAGCCACACTTTGATTTTCAAAAAAGAACTGAGTAGTAATGTCTTTGCCATTAGTATTAACCCAAACCCGAATACAGCCTTTTTCAATTATAAAAAGCTTTTTTGAAATCTCGCCTTCTTCTAAAAGAATTGTTTTTGCAGGAACTTCCATGCGATTGAAATAGCTTGTATATTCATGCCATTTTGAATCGTCAAGCGGAAAATTATTTCGAAATTGGTCGAACATTATGGATTATTTTGAGGTATTTAATCAACGGAAACCCCAGTTCCATTGAAAGTACAGGTATTACTATTTGATCTAAAAACTCTAAACTTTCATCGTTTATATCAATTACCATTTTGGATGAATGGTGTTCGAGATTGATTTTTTTGAAATAAAATATTATAATTGGGTTTGATGAAAAATGATCTGTATTTTAATTCTAAAAATAAATCATCATTTTGATTGTAAATATTTACAACTCTATTTGTCCAATTAAATTTTACTACTGAATAAAACAATAATTTTCCATTCTGATGAAAAAAAGACTTTGTCGTCACTTTTGAGTTATCTCACAAAAGCATCTAAAAAATTATTTAAAATCAGATTCCTTTTCAAACAACTGCACCTGACTTTTCAATCTGTCAATCAATAAATTCATCATTCGTTTATTTAAGTCGGAAGAATTTTGAATATAAGTTTCATATTCTTCAACGGTAAAAAGCGCCATTACAATTCCTTTTAAAGAATTTCTGAATTTGATATCTTTTTGAATAGAATTTTCGATCACCTGCAGTTTCTTTTCGACAGTATATGAATAAAAATCAGCTTTGTTTTTATTTACATAGTTGATAAAAACAGCAATGAATAAATCGTTCTGAAGTTTTAAAATTGGTCTAATGGTTTGATTTTGAAATATTTCATCAGAAGATGACTGAGCGCTTACGGTTCCTAAAGTTTCGCCTCTGAATTCTCTTAAAAAAGTGTCTCTGTCGCTCATGGTTTTTCTTTTAAAATTAAGGAAAAAATCCCATAGTAAAACCCTATTTTTGTTTTTATAAAATAAAAATTATGAGATTCCATACCAGAAAATGGGTAAAACCCCAAGATTTAAATCCGAACGGAACTTTATTCGGCGGACAATTATTAGCCTGGATTGACGAAGAGCTTGCTTTGTATTCAATTGTGCAATTAGAAAATCCGAAAGTGGTAACCAAACACATGTCTGAAATCAATTTTAAAAGTTCTGCCAGACAAGGTGATATTGTAGAAATTGGAATCGATGTGGTAAAATTCGGAACGACTTCTCTGGTTCTTAAATGTGCCGTAAGAAATATGATGACCCGTGAAATCATCATTACAATTGACCACACTACAATGGTTAATTTAGGTGAAGACGGGAAGCCAAAACCGCACGGTAAAACCAAAATCGAATTTGTAAAGGATCGTTTGCTGTAAAATTTCACCATATAAGTGATGTGAGTTTATGCAACTTTGCGCAAGAGCTTTTATTACTTACATGGCTAAAAAACTTTAGAAAATGCTCAAAAAAATCATAACGTTTTATGTATTATTTACTTTTTTAATGTCCTGCAATTCTAAAGAACAAAAAGATAAATATAATGAGGTTGTTTATCGTGCCGTGAACAACAAGGATACTGCAACTTTAGCTATTAAAATAAGCGATAAACGTTTTTACGGACGTTATGAAAGATCGTACTACAGAAATGGTAAAGACTCGGGAGATGTAAGAGGAGATATAAAAGGAGATACTTTAAGAGGCGATTTTCATTACATAACCAGTGGAGGTAGCTGGAAAAGGGTTCCGATTGCTTTGTTAAAGAAAGAAAATAAACTGTTTCTAGGAAATGGTGTAATAGGAACCTATATGAATCTTCCGTGTTTTTTGCCTGGAACTCTTGATTATAAGGATTCTGAGTTTGTTTTTAAGCAAGTAAAAAAATAGTTTCAGGTTTCGGGTTTAATTTTTTTAAAACCTGAAACCTGAAACCTGAAATCTCTGAAATTACCCGTCTAAACGTCCGAGAGAAGAAGGTAACTCGAATATTTCTAAATCAAAATAGCCCACGGCTGCCATAACGTGGTCAAAAATATCAGCCATAATATATTCGTAATTAGCCCAGCGTTTGTCACTGGAAAAAACATAAATTTCCAACGGAACCCCATGGGCAGTCGATTGCAGCTGTCGGCAGATAATATGCATGTCTTTGTTGAGACCAGGGGTATTTACTAAATACTGAATAATGTATTTTCTGAACAAGCCTAAATTGGTCATATTCCGGCCATTAATTGCCAAACTTTTATCAACACCCCGCAAGTCATTATATTTTTCAATTTCGGCTTGTCTGGATTCGATATAAGAAGTTATTAGCTGTATTTTTTTCATCTGATTTAAATCTTCATCATTCAAAAAACGAATACTGCTGCTTTTGATTAATATATGTCTTTTAATGCGTCTTCCCTGAGAATTTTGCATACCTCGCCAGTTCTGAAACGAGTCTGAACTTAAGGCATACGTAGGGATTGTAGTAATGGTATTGTCAAAATTTCGAACTTTTACAGTAGTCAGGTTAATTTCGATCACATCTCCGTCGGCGCCAAATTTATCCATAGTAATCCAGTCTCCAATACGCACCATATCGTTGATGGCTACCTGTACACTCGATACAAATCCTAAAATAGTGTCCCTGAAAATAAGTATGATGATAGCCGAAAGTGTTCCTAAGATTGTTAAGAGTTCTCCTCTTTTCATACCAAACAACGTCGATACTATAAGGGCTACTCCAAAAATCCAGAGTACAATCATGATTACCTGAACAAAACTGTCAATCGGCTTGTCGCTGTACTCAGGTTTGTTTTTTAAATAATCACGCAAGGCATTAAAGATGGTCCTGATAATCCATAAACTGATCAGGACGATATATACGCCTACAATTTTTCCGAAAACAGCTTCCCAGTATTCATATTTGTCGAGTATAACAGGAACTGCTTTGTAAATAAAGAAAAACGGAATTAAATAGGCGGTGTATTTTGTGGTTTTATTGTTTATCAGATAATCGTCAAATTTGGTTTTGGTACGTTGTGCAAAAATAGCTGTCAGCGTTACCAGAACGAATTTGGCAATATAATAAATGGCATAAGCCAAAGCCAGCATAACGGCAATATTAAAAATCAGGCTGGTATAAGATGCAAAACTGCGGCTCATTCCCCAATCTCTGAAAAGTGGATATAAAAAGTTGAATATTTTATCCAAAAGCTTATGCATTATTTTCTAAATATTTTTTCTCAATATAGAAAGTTCCAAACGGAATAAGAGAAGCAACCAAAATGATTCCGAATGTTTTTAAATCCCAGTTTTGAGATTTTCTTAATAAAAAAGCCAAAATAATGTAACCAATAAATAAGATTCCGTGGCTCATCCCAAGTGGCTGTAGTAAGGTGTGGTAAAGTTCCGGGTTATTCGTTTTGATAAAAAGCATATTAGCGAATAAAACTAAATAAGAGATTCCTTCTAAAATGGCAGTAACTTTAAAAATCCTGAGCATACTTTTTGTTTTTTGAATTTAATACCGGCAAAATTAAGTATTATCGGCGATTATTAAGGTATCTGTAATAAAAGTAATTTACTTTTGTATTCTTAAACTCTGGCTATGAGCAAACGCGATTTAAAAAAATATTTGGCTGAATTGAATAAAGAGCAGCTCGAAGAACAAATTATAGAATTGTACGAAAAATTCAGTCCGGTAAAAGTCTATTATGATTTTGCTTTCAATCCGAAAGAAGATAAACTTTTGCAGGAAAGCAGAACGAAGATTTCTCATGAATATTTCCCGGTTAAAAAGCCGGGTGTAAAATGGCGTCCAAAAGCAAAAATGCGTCGTTCTGTGGCACAGAAAATAATTAAGCATTTTATCGTTCTGGGAGTTGATTCTTTTGTGATTGCAGATATTATGCTCTATAATATTGAAATTGCACAGACCTATTCTGCAGAAAATTTTATAAAACAGGAATTATTCTATAAGAGTATGCTTAATTCCTTTGAACAAGCGGTAAACTTTGCAATTTCTAATGGAATTTTAGGCGAATTTAAAGCCCGAATTATTGCGATCCAACAAGAGACTATTCAACAAAAATGGAAAAATAAATATGATTTTGAAGCAATTGTAGATAAAATCGACTTTTAAATGCTTTTAGTATAAAAAAATCTTGTTTAAAAAAAACATTTATTTTAGGTTAAATTAAGATGAAAAACTGTTTTTTAGGTGTATTTTTGCAAAAATTCAAAAATTTACAATGCCTCAAGACACTTTAGAATTAGAAAGAGAAGACAGAAAAGAACTTTATGCATATCAAAAAGGCGATATTGACGCCATCTTTGACCGGTTAGACAATGCTCCTTCAAAACATCATTTACTTTATCAATTACCTACAGGTGGTGGAAAAACGGTGATATTTTCTGAAATTGTTCGTCGTTATTTAGCTAATAACGATAAAAAGGTAGTTGTCCTGACACATCGTATCGAACTTTGTAAGCAGACTTCAAAAATGCTGAAAGGATTTGGCGTAAGTAACAAAATAATCAACAGTAAAGTGAAAGATTTGCCGGATCAGAATGAATATTCATGTTTTGTGGCAATGGTTGAGACTTTAAAAAACCGTATTAATGACGAGAAACTGCATCTCGATAATATCGGTCTTGTTATTATTGACGAAGCGCATTACAATTCATTCAGAAAACTGTTAAACTCATTCAAGAACGCTTTCATTCTTGGAGTAACGGCCACACCTTTAAGTTCTAATATAAAATTACCGATGCATCAAAGCTATAATGAGCTGATTGTAGGAGACACTATTGGTTCATTGATTGAAAAAGGATTCCTGGCACGTGCGACTACCTATAGTTATGATGTAGGACTGACTTCTTTGAAAGTAGGTATCAACGGAGATTATACAGTAAAATCTTCAGATGATTTGTACACCAATACGCTGATGCAGGAGAAATTGCTGCATGCTTATACGGAGCGTTCTTTGGGTAAAAAAACACTTATTTTCAATAATGGTATTCATACTTCTTTATATGTGTATGATACTTTCAGGGAAGCAGGTTATGACATCAGACACCTTGATAACACAAGTGGAGCAGAAGAGCGTAAAGAAATTTTGGCATGGTTCAAAAAAACGCCTGATGCTATTTTGACTTCGGTAGGAATTTTAACGACAGGTTTTGATGAACCGACTGTAGAAACTATTATTTTAAACAGGGCTACAAAATCCCTTACGTTATATTTTCAGATGATTGGCCGTGGATCCCGTAAACTGCCGGGAAAAGATGAATTTACAGTTATTGATTTAGGAAACAATGCCGCCCGTTTTGGTTTGTGGAGTGATCCTGTCAACTGGCAGCATATTTTTAAATCACCTGAATTTTATTTGGAGAATTTACGGGACGACAATGAAATCGAAATGTTTTTCAAATACAGCATGCCGCCTGAATTGCGTGCAAAATTCAGTAAAACTGCAGATGTCACTTTTGATGTTGATGAAGAACATAAATTAGCAATTAAGCAAAATCTGCGTTCAAAAATTGTGCTGGACAAATCATTGGAGCAGCATTCAGCAATGTGTGTAGATAATACCGAAACCCTTCAGGAAGCAAAAGCATTAGGAAAAGAGCTGGATGACGATATCGAATGCAGAATCAAACGTTATGCAAAATGCCTGAGCCAGTGCAGTAAAAACTACCGCGAGTGGCTGGTTGATGATTACAAGAAAAACCTAACATTACTGATTGGTAAAAAGTATCGTGAAAAAATCATGAACGAACCGGATTGATACGTCTTTTGTTTCAGGTTTCATGTTTGGTTTCCAGTTTAAAAAATACCACGCTGATGAAGTTGAATCGATTTTAGTTTGGCATTGAAATTGATTTTTGACATTGCAATTGATATTGAAAATTTTTAGAAGCAATTTCCTGCTGTCCACTGTATCTTTTGTGGCGAACCCCGCCACAAAAGGATGCCGTTCCCATCAGGGCTAAACACGTTAATCCATAAAAGATGAATTTGAAGAGAATATTTGTTTTGTTTTTAATTAGTTCTTTTTATAATGCTTTTGCGCAAAAAGATGGGTATTGGGACAAGGAGCGTGCTACAACAAAAGAAATAATCGTTTCTGCAGGCGACAGGATAACTGTTAAAACTGAGGATTTGCCTGTTGGTACAACCGAAATCGTTTACAGGGTAACACTTTTAGACGAAAACCAGCAAATGACAAACAGCCTGGTGAATGTATTAAAAGCTATTCCTGATCCCTACGGAATAGGACAGGGCTCTGCGGGTGCCGTATTCCTGATGTCAAAAATTTCCGGGGATGATAAATGCGCCTATGCACTTTTTACCTCTGATGTGAATGCCAAAAAATATGTAGATGATGGTAAAGCCAACGATGCCTGTTACGCTCAGACAGAACCAGTAAGTAAAGATGCTAAACGATTGTCGCTTGATAAATCTTCTTGCTTAAGTGCAAATACCACTACAATTTGGTTTGGATTCGAAAGTAAAAACTGGTTACTGAAACAAAAAATAGTTTTGGAAGTTGTGCCATGGGTTGATACAAAATTAAACCGTGGCTGGAATCAGGATAATAAAAATGAAATTGTCAGTTTATGTAAAACCTCTACAATGGCCCAAAAAATGGCAAATTCAGACGATTTTTGCGTTTGTATCCTGAATAAAATCATGAAACAATACCGTTATGGTGAGTACCAAAAATTGCTTGCAATAGAAAAAACCAAGGTTTACAAGGATTTTGGGAACGCCTGTTATAATGATGCCTCTATTTCTAAAAACGTCTACAATGATTTGCGTACACAGGCAAATACTTTAATTAGACTTCAAAAATATAACGAAGCGATTCCTAAATTAAACACAATCATAACTGCAGGAAAAGCAACTGCTTTGGATTACAGCTCAATTGGTTACAGTTATATTTTGACCAAACAATATGCAAAAGCCATAAAGTTTTTAAAAGAAGGTGAAAAACTGGATGATACCGAATTATTAGTGAAATTAAATCTGGCTCATGCCTATTTAGTTAGCGATGATTACAGTCAGGCAAAGGCAATTTATAAAAAATACCAGTCTCAAAACGTAACAGACAGTCTGAGTTGGATAGACAAAACCAAACAGGATTTTGCTCTTTTTCAAAAAGCAGGATTACCTTCATCAGACTTTGAGAGAGTTTTGAAGCTGTATAATTAAAAAACATTTTCACCATATAAGTGATTATAAGGTCATTTAAATTTGCCAAAAAAGCTGACTTAAATTTTCTTATAATCACTTATATGGTTTAAAAAAAGCACCAAATATGAAAGCCACTTACGAAAAATACATGCTCGAATTCAAACGTCCTTCCGGGACGTCTCGCGGTATTATGACCGAAAAAGAAACCTGGTTTATAATTCTTGAAGAAGACGGTAAAAAAGGAATAGGTGAGTGTGGAATTCTTAGAGGACTGAGTGCAGACGACAGAGAAGATTATGAAGAAAAATTAAACTGGGTTTGTCAAAATATTCATTTAGGTGAAAACGTACTTTGGGAAAATTTACTAAAATTCCCTTCCATTCAATTCGGAGTTGAAATGGCTTTTTTGTCTTTGAAAAGTGAAAATCCGTATCTGTTGTTTCCTTCCGATTTTACGAATAATTCAAAATCAATTGTAATTAACGGTTTGGTCTGGATGGGGGAAGAAGTCTTCATGAAAGAACAGATTGAAGAAAAACTCAAACTGGGATTTACCTGTATAAAACTCAAGATCGGAGCCATAGATTTTCAAAAAGAACTCGAATTATTACGTTTTATACGTACTCATTTTACTGCTGAACAGATAGAAATCAGGGTAGATGCGAACGGTGCTTTTGCTTTAAATGAAGCTTTAGATAAATTAAATCAATTATCTGGTTTTGAGTTGCATAGTATAGAGCAGCCTGTTCAAAAAAACAACAATGACAGTATGGCAGAGCTATGTAAAAGAACACCTTTTCCAATTGCTTTGGATGAAGAACTGATTGGTGTCTTCTCATTGGAAGAAAAAGAAGCGCTTTTACAAAAAATAAAGCCACAATATATCATTTTGAAGCCAAGTTTTGTGGGTGGTTTCAGAGGAACTCAGGAGTGGATTACATTAGCAGAAAAACACAATATCGGCTGGTGGATTACTTCAGCACTGGAAAGTAATATTGGTTTAAACGCAATTGCACAATGGACATTTCTGCTAAATTCTAACATGCCTCAGGGGTTAGGTACCGGAGCACTTTATACCAATAATATCGATTGCCCGCTGGAAGTTTTGAACGGACAATTGTGGTACAGCAAAACTAAAAACTGGGATACTTCATTTTTAGAAAAAGCCTGATAAAATCACTTTTTTGCCTTCTTAAAATCAGAACAAACGAATCCGGGTTTAGCGCTAAATTAAGTAACTTGCATAAAATTTAATTTGCAGAACTAATGATTGAGATTGAAAGAAAGTTTCTTGTAAAATCGGACGAATTCAAAGCTCAGGCTTTTGCCCAAAATAAAATTGCGCAGGGTTATTTAAGTTCGCTTCCTGAACGAACAGTACGTATCAGAATCAAAGGCGAAAGGGGATTCATCACGATAAAAGGAATCGGGCATCACGGCGGAATGTCGCGTTTTGAATGGGAGAATGAAATTCCGCTAGACGAAGCACAGGAATTGCTTAAATTATGTGAGAAAGGAAAGATTGAAAAAACACGTTTTGAAATAAAATTCGGGAAACATGTTTTTGAAGTGGATGAATTTTACGGAGAAAATGAAGGTTTGGTTATCGCAGAAATTGAACTGGAATCTGAAACGGAATCTTTTGAGAAACCGGACTGGCTGGGTGATGAGGTGACCAATGATGAGCGCTACTACAATGCTTATTTAAGCAAAAATCCTTTTAAAGACTGGGAAAAATAACAATTTTATGACACATTCATACGATCTGATTATTGTGGGAGGCGGTCCAATTGGGCTTGCATGCGCAATTGAAGCTCAAAAGAAAAACCTGAATTATCTGATTATCGAGAAAGGGGCAATTGTAAACAGTATTTTCAATTATCCTTTGTATATGACTTTTTTTTCTACGGCAGAAAGACTCGAAATTGGCAACATTCCGTTTAATTGCCTGGCACCAAAACCGGGCCGACAGGAAGCATTGGAATATTACAGAAACATTCACCGTTATTTTAATTTCAATATTAATTTATTCGAAAAAGTTACTGAAGTTCATAAACTGGAAAATCAAATCTTTAAAATCACAACTGATAAAGGTTTTTACGAAGCCAAAAATATAGTTATCGCAACAGGTTTTTATGATATTCCGATTGAAATGAGAGTAAAAGGCGAGGAACTGCCAAAAGTTCGTCACTATTACAAAGAAGCACACGAATATGCTTTTAGGGATATTCTGGTGGTTGGAGCCAATAATTCTTCTGTAGATGCAGCTCTGGAATGCTGGCGAAAAGGAGCGAATGTAACGATGGTAATTCGTAAAACTGAAATCAACAGTAGAGTAAAATATTGGGTAAAACCGGATATTGAAAACCGAATTGTCGAAGGAAGTATAAAAGCATATTTTGAATCGAATATTACTGAAATTCGGGAAGATGAAGTAGAAATTGAAACTCCGGATGGCAAAGTAACTATCAAAAATGATTTTGTTTTGGCACTAACGGGCTATAAACCTGATTTATCTTTCCTTGAAAAAATGGGTATCCAGTTATCCGACGATGAATTGAAAATACCAGCTTACAATGCTGAAACGATGGAAACTAATGTTTCAGGATTGTTTTTAGCAGGTGTAGTTTGCGGCGGAATGCAGACTCACAAATGGTTCATTGAAAACTCGCGTATTCATGCCAGTATGATTGTGGATTATATTACTTCGAAATCTAAACAGAAATAGTAATTACAATGTCATATTGAGCGGAGTCGAAATGCTTCAAATATTAAAGGTTCTCGACTCCGCTCGAATTGACAAAAGTTAATTTATATTTTAAGAACTGCACGAAAGCATAGAACATCCTACTTTTGACCTCGCCCAGTCTGGTCGTTTTGCAAACCATTTCTCGTATTCAGGCTGTTCGTTATAAGGTTTTTTAAGTAATTCATATAATTCTGTAATTAGCGAATAATCTCCTTTATCAGCAGCATCAATTGCTAATTGTGCCATATAATTTCGCAATACATATTTAGGATTTACTGAATTTTGAAGTGCAATTCGTTCGTCATCTGAAGTGTTTTCCTGATTTAGACGTTCCAGATAATCGGTAAACCACAATAGCCAGTTTTCTTTAATAGTATCCTTAATTTCTTCAGGTTTATAAAAAGCATCCCCAATAGCTTTTAAAGCATTTTCTGCCAAATCTGATTTTTTAATTTTATTCAGATTGCGATAAAAAATAGTCATATCCGTTTCAGATAATTGCAAATTCGACTCCAGATAGGAGATAAATTCATCATCGTTATCCGCTTGTGAAATGATGCCTAATTTTCCTAAAATCATTTTTTTATAATCGGAATTAAAATCAATTATAAACGATTCTAATATTTTTTCCAAAGGCTCTGCTTCATTGATTAAAGGATAAAGAGCATTTGCCAGTTGAAATAAATTCCATTGTGCAATCTGAGGCTGATTCCCGAAGCGGTATCTTCTGTTTTGACTGTCAGTAGTATTAGGCGTCCAGTTTGGATCGTAATTTTCCAGCCAGCCATAAGGCCCGTAATCAATTGTGATTCCGTGAATCGACATATTATCGGTATTCATTACGCCATGAACAAAACCTACACGCTGCCAATGCAAAATCATTTCTCTGGTTGTATCGGCTACGGTTTTAAAAAACTGTAAATATTGTTCTTTTGGCTCACCTTTAATCTCAGGGAAATAATATTTGATGTTGTATTCCACAAATTGTTTCAGGTTTTTAAGCTCATTTCGGGCAGCAAGCATTTCAAAACTTCCAAAACGGATAAAAGAAGGTGCGACACGGCATACAATGGCACCTTTTTCGTACGCAGGATTTCCATTGTATAAAATATCACGAAGTACCTGATCGCCTGATAAAATCAACGAAAGAGATCGGGTAGTAGGAACACCCAGATAATGCATCGCCTCAGCACATAAATATTCACGAATAGAAGAACGCAAAACAGCCAAACCATCAGCAGTTCTTGAATAAGGTGTTTTTCCGGCACCTTTTAATTGTAACGTATAAAATTGCTTGTCATGTTCTATCTCGGTTAAATTGATTGCACGACCGTCTCCTAATTGTCCCGCCCAGTTTCCGAACTGATGTCCCGCATAACACATCGCATACGGATGTGTGTCGGGCAGAATTTCTTTACCGGAAAAAATATTTAAAAATTCTTCAGTCTGAATTTCATCTGCTGAGATTCCAATCAATTCTGCTACTTCTTTTGAAGCATGAATTAATTTTGGTTCAGACGGTTTCGTTGGGTTTACATAAGAAAAAAGTGCCTTCGAAACCTGACGAATTTCGTTGGTTTCGTCTGGATCTGCGGGCAATTCGGCAGTAAAACGATTGTTTATTTTTAAGTGCATGTTCTATTCAGTTAATTTTTCAGCGTACATTTTTTTCAATTTGTGTACTTTCGGGTCAATCACCATTCGGCAATAACCTGCGTCCGGATTTTCATTGTAATAATTCTGATGATCTTCTTCTGCTTCATAAAACACCTGAAAAGGTTTTAGCTGGGTAACAATAGGACCTGAAAAAACAGATTTTAATTCTTCAAATACCTTTTCGGCAGTTTCTTTCTGAATATTGTCATGGTATAAAATGATTGAACGGTATTGTGTACCAGCATCGGCACCCTGACGGTTTAAGGTTGTTGGATCATGGCTGGTCATAAAAACAGTAATTAAATCATGATAAGAAAGTATATCCGGGTCGAAAACGACTTGTACGACTTCAGCATGACCGGTTCGTCCTGTGCATACTTCCCTGTAGGCAGGATTTTTAATCTGCCCGTCTGAATAACCTGATTTTATAGTTTCTGCACCTTTTAAGCGTTGGATTACGGCTTCTATACACCAGAAGCAGCCTCCGCCAAAGGTGGCAATTGACTGATTTTTCATCTTGTAAATTTTGGATTCCTGAATTGGATAGTTTTATCAAATTTAAAACTATTTATACAGATTCTGATAGTCTGAAACGTTAATTGAATTATAAATAAATTAAGCAGGTTTAAATCAGATGAAGAATACTTTTTTTAATATATTTAATTGTTTTTTGCTTTTTATGTAGTTGTTAATGAATTATATATGAGTATATTTACTATGATGAATAATATTTTGAAAATAACCATTTAAATCAAAATCATTTGGGCAGTTTTAAAAATAAATATCGCATAATAAGTGTAGTTTTTTTAGGATTTCTACTTTTAAACTCTCCTGATCTGACTGCGCAAAATGAAGTTATTACAGATACTTTATGTCCTCCAAAAACAATATTTGATGTTTTTAAAAAGAAAGATTCAGTTTTGGTAGTGAAACCGGTTAAAGACAATTTTTTTCTGGTGATTCCGGTCATTGGTTCCCAGCCAGCAACAGGGTTTGTATTTGGAGCGGTTACTCAATATACTTTTAAAGGAAAAGAAGCTCAGGATAAATACTCAATCGTAAATCTGGGAGTTACCTATACCACAAAAAAGCAATGGTTAATCAATGCAAAAAACAATGTTTTACTTAATAACAACAACATATTCCTGAGCGGGGATTACAGATTGTATGTTTTTTCACAGTCAAATTATGGATTGGGAACCGGTATTGTTCCGAAAAAAAGAGAAGACAGCGATTTTGACATCAGTACTATAGAACAGCCAATGGATTATAATTATTTTAAATTTCATCAGACTGCTTCATGGAAAGTACGGGAAAACTTTTATGTTGGAGGAGGGATAAACATCGATTGGTATTCCTCTATAAAAGATCATAACCTGAATTTAGAAAACAATCAGTCAACTTATCATTACGACTATAGTCAAAAATATGAATTTGACAATCTCGAATATTTTCTAAACGGATTCAGTTTTAATGTGGTTTATGATTCAAGAGACAATCAAATAAATGCCAGTAAAGGCTGGTTTGCTAATTTCAATTACCGTTTTAATCCTGTGCTATTCAATAATCAGAGGTACAGCAATGTTTTATTTGGAGAATACCGTCATTTTATTCCTGTTTTTAATCCTAAAAAACGATACTTACTGGCAATTTGGACTTATGGGCAATTTGTTGTCCGTGGGAAAGTTCCTTATTTAAATTTGCCTGCATTGGGCTGGGATCAGCGGAGCAGAAGTGGAGAAGGATACACTCAGGGACTTTTCAGAGGTCCTAATTTGGTTTATTTGTCTACCGAATTCAGGTTTCCAATTACCTGTAATCAGCTTTTGAGCGGTACGGTTTTTACCAATTTTATAACAACAAGTAATGAAGATAACAGTGTGCGCCTTTTTAATCATATTCAGCCTTCTGCGGGAATTGGTTTGCGACTATTGATTGATAAAGCAACAAAAACTAATTTGGTTTTTGATTACGCATGGGGTCGGAATTCTAAAGCATTTTATCTTAATGCAGGCGAAACTTTTTAAGTTTTATCAATTTCCAGTTACTCTACTTGTTATATAGGGAATATTATTAAATTGATTAAAAAAAGACTTGTTTTGTAATTATAATACTGCATAAGTTAAATTTTAAACTTTATTATTGATAAATTAACAATTTTACAAAAAAGGAATATATTTGTGTGCAAATAAAAAAGCACAAATGGACACTACAACTAAAAGCACTTCATTAGAGTTATATTTTAAACGTTTTCGAGAAAATATAGTAGGTATAGATCAGGAATTTGATTCGCCTTACGGAAAAAAACAAATCATTTATACCGACTGGACAGCCAGCGGAAGACTATATCGCCTTATTGAAGAGAAACTTTTAAACCAATTTGGTCCTTTTGTTGCCAATACCCATACCGAAACTACTGTTTCTGGTACTGCCATGACTAAGGCTTATCATCATGCGCGCCATATTATTAAACGTCATACAAATGCTAATTCAGATGATGTTTTGATTACAGATGGTACTGGAATGACAGGTGTTATCAATAAATTCCAGCGTATTTTAGGTTTGAAAGTTCCTGAAAACTTAAAACCTTTTACAGATATTCCGGCAGAGAAAAAACCAATTGTGTTTATTTCGCACATGGAGCATCACTCGAATCAGACTTCCTGGCTTGAAACGATTGCAGATGTAGAGATTATTCCGTGTTCTGAAACTGAAAAAGGGCTTTTTAGTCTGGATAATCTGAAACAATTACTTGAAAAATATAAAGACAGAACAATAAAAATTGCTTCGATTACAGCATGTTCAAACGTAACAGGGCTGAAAACTCCTTTTCATGACGTGGCAAAATTGATGCATCAGTACAATGGTGTTTGTTTTGTAGATTTTGCCTGTTCAGGACCTTATGTTCAAATTGATATGCATCCCGAAGATCCGGAAGCCTATCTTGATGCGATTTTCTTTTCGCCGCATAAATTTTTGGGAGGCCCAGGAACTTCAGGAGTGTTGATTTTTAATAAAAAGTTATACAACAATATGATTCCGGATTGTCCGGGCGGAGGAACCGTTAGCTGGACGAATCCGTGGGGTGAACATAAATATATCGATAATATTGAAGACCGTGAAGACGGTGGAACACCAGGTTTTCTACAAGTAATTAAAACTGCTCTTGCTATTGAACTGAAAGAAGAGATGGGAATTGAGAATATCCTGCAGCGTGAGCATGAAATCGTAGATTTTATTTTTAATGAACTGAATCCGGTTTCGAATATTAACATTCTGGCAGGACATCATCAGGAGAGATTAGGAGTGATTTCGTTTTTTATTGATGATCTGCATTTTAATTTAGGAGTAAAGTTGCTGAATGACAAATTCGGTATTCAGACCAGAGGCGGGTGCAGCTGTGCCGGTACTTACGGGCATTTTTTACTACATGTAGATCAGGAGACTTCAAGTAAACTGGTTGATGAAATTACCATTGGTGATTTGATCAAAAAGCCAGGCTGGATCAGAATGTCGATTCATCCGACGACTACAAATGAAGAAATTGCTTTTGTTTGTGAAAGTATTAAAGAACTTGCTGAGAATCACGAAAGCTGGAAGCTGGATTATAATTATGATAAAAACACGAATGAGTTTGTACATAAAAATGCGAATTCGTTTGAAGATGAATTGGTGGCGGGTTGGTTTAATTCGTAAGTTAAAGTTAAGATGTCATCCTGAGCGGAGTCGAAGGTTTTTAGACGAGAAAGGGCTTCGACTCCGCTCAGCCTGACACCTTTTTAGTTAGGGGTATTATAAAGTTTAGACCCGACAGGTTCGTAAATCTGTCGGGTTTGTTGATTCTTATGAAATGATAATTTTCTAACCTAGCCCCGATAGAAGTGAAAATCCTTTTGTGCCGGGGTTCGGCGCAAAAGATTGTAACGTATAGCGGGACTTTTGGTCTTGAAAACCACAAAATCATCTGCTTCTGACCAATTAACTGATAATCATTCCGTTTTTAGTTGGCTGTTATAAATAAATGTATTAATTTTGCAGTCCTTTTGGCAGAGAAGAGTTTCCATTAGGAATCAACTATTTATGTAAAACAACTTCTGTTTTTTTACTGCTTTATGAAACTCGGGGAAAACAGAATACAAATTTTTTTATCAGCATGTCTGAACAATTAAAATCACAAGAAGAGTTTTTAGCAAATTTTAACTGGCATAACTTCCAAGAAGGTATCGACGCAGTAGATGAGAAAAACTTACAAGAGTTTGAAGAACTAGTATCAAAAACTTTCATCGCTACAGATCAGGAAGAAGTAGTTGAAGGTGTTGTTGTTAGAATTACAGATAGAGACGTTATCGTTGATATCAATGCTAAATCTGAAGGTGTTATTTCTTTAAACGAATTCCGTTACAACCCAAACTTAAAAGTAGGTGACAAAGTAGAAGTATTAATCGACATCCGTGAGGATAAAACAGGTCAGTTAGTATTATCTCACAGAAAAGCACGTACTATCAAATCTTGGGATAGAGTTATTGCAGCTAATGAAACTGGAGAAATCGTTAACGGTTTTGTTAAATGCAGAACTAAAGGAGGTATGATCGTTGACGTATTCGGTATCGAGGCGTTCTTACCAGGATCTCAAATTGACGTTAAGCCAATTAGAGACTACGATGTATATGTAAACAAAATGATGGAATTCAAAGTGGTAAAAATTAACCACGAATTCAAAAACGTTGTTGTATCTCACAAAGCTCTTATCGAGGCTGATATTGAAGTACAGAAAAAAGAAATCATCGGTCAATTACAAAAAGGACAAGTATTAGAAGGTGTTGTTAAAAACATTACTTCTTATGGTGTGTTCATTGACTTAGGTGGTGTTGACGGATTAATTCACATTACTGACCTTTCTTGGAGCAGAATCAACCACCCAAGTGAAGTTCTTGAATTAGACCAAAAATTAAACGTTGTAATCCTTGATTTCGATGATGAGAAAACAAGAATTCAATTAGGATTGAAACAATTAAACGCTCACCCATGGGATGCTTTAGATGCTAACTTAACTGTTGGTGATAAAGTTAAAGGTAAAGTAGTTGTAATCGCTGATTACGGTGCTTTCATCGAAGTTGCTGAAGGTGTTGAAGGTTTAATCCACGTTTCTGAAATGTCATGGTCAACTCACTTACGTTCTGCTCAGGACTTCGTGAAAGTTGGAGATGTTGTTGAAGCAGTTATCTTAACTCTTGACAGAGACGATCGTAAGATGTCATTAGGTATCAAACAATTGACTCAAGATCCATGGACTGACATTACTTCTAAATACCCAGTAGGTTCTAAACATACAGGTATCGTTAGAAACTTTACAAACTTTGGTATTTTCGTAGAATTAGAAGAAGGAATTGATGGATTAATCTACATCTCTGACTTATCTTGGACTAAGAAAATTAAACACCCATCTGAGTTTGTAAACGTTGGTGAAAAACTTGATGTTGTTGTATTAGAATTAGATGTTGAAGGACGTAAATTATCTTTAGGTCACAAACAAACTACTGCTAATCCTTGGGATCAATACGAAGATTCTTTCGCTGTAGGAACTATCCACAACGGTGAGATTTCTGAAATTGTTGACAAAGGAGCTACTGTAGAATTCGGAGATGATATCGTTGCTTTCATTCCTACTCGTCACCTTGAAAAAGAAGACGGAAAGAAATTGAAAAAAGGTGATACAGCTGATTTCAAAGTAATCGAATTCAACAAAGAATTCAAAAGAGTAGTTGCTTCTCACACTGCTATCTTCAGAGAAGAAGAAGAGAAAAACGTGAAAGCTGCTGCTGAAACTACTGCATCTGCATCTACTAACGCACCAGCTGCGACTTTAGGTGACAACAATGATGTATTAGCTGCTTTAAAAGCTAAAATGGAAAAAACTGAGAAAAAATAATTCTTAGCTTTTTATAAATAGAAAGTCCCACAGTAATGTGGGACTTTTTTTTTGAACTATATATTTAATGTTAAGAAAATTTAACAAATAAAGTTGTGTTATAGTCTTAAAAAGTTATTTTTGTTTCAAAATTTAACTATATGAAAAAACTCTACTTTTTGCTTATTACAGTATGCTTTTTAAATGTTTTGAGTGCACAGGTTATTAATTTTCCTGATGCTAAATTAAAAGCAAAACTTTTAACAGCAGCTTCCGGAAATACTGTACCGGTTGCATCTATACAATATGTTAATCCAGGATATCCAACTTATTACAATAAGATTGATACAAACAATGATGGTGAAATTCAAATTAGTGAAGCATTATTAATTAAATCATTAGATATTTCTAATGCAAATATTACTGATTTAACAGGCTTATCATATTTTAGTAATTTGCATACACTTTTTTGCCATAGTAATAAAATATCAAATTTATCTGAACTTAACTTAATTCCAAGTTTAGTGCAATTTCAAATGAATTACAATACTGGTAGTTTAAGTCAAATTGATTTATCTAATTTAATTAATTTAAAAACACTTACTTGTATATCTGATAATTTAACCCTGATAAATGTTTCTAACAATGTAAGATTAGAAAGTATTTCTTGTCAAGATAATAAACTTACTTCGTTAGATGTATCAAATTGCCCAAATTTAAATTGGTTAGTATCTTTTTATAATCAATTAGAATTTTTAAATATTAAAAATGGTAACACCAATAATTGGGGAAAATTATTTATTCATAATGGTGAACGATATTTAAGATATATATGTGCAGATGAAGAAGATTTATCGTTGGTTCAAAAGGAGACTTCAAATTTACCAAATTGTCATGTTAATACTTATTGTAGTTTTACACCCGGAGGTACTTTTTATACTATTGAAGGTAACCAAAAATTAGATTTTTTAAATGACGGTTGTGATAGTGATGATAATTTAATTCCGTATTCCAAATACTTATTTAGTGATGGTACTTCTACTCAAATACTATTTGCAAACAATTTTGGATCCTATTATATTCCTGTACAAGCTGGAGAATACACGCTAACACCACTACTAGAAAATCCAAGCTATTTTTCTATAACTCCTCAAAATATTACAGTTAATTTTCCAACACAAGTTAGTCCGTTTATTCAAAATTTCTGTGTTTCTAATTTTGACAAACATGATGTTGAAGTAATAGTTGTTCCTATTAATTCTGCCAGACCAGGCTTTGAGGCTAATTATAAAATCATCTATAAAAACAAAGGAAACAGAATAGAAAACGGGACAATTAATTTACAATTTAAAGATGCAGTTTTGGAATTGGTTGATGCTAGTCCTGTAGCTTCTACTCAAACTGAAGGTAACTTATCCTGGATTTTTTCTAATTTAAAACCATTTGAGACTAGAGAAATTACTTTTACATTAGATGTAAATTCGCCAATGGAAATACCTGCAGTAAACAACGGTGATATATTAAAATTTGTAACAACAATAGCATCACAAAGCGCAGACGAAACTCCACTTGATAACACATTCACTTTAAATCAGACAGTTGTAGGCTCTTATGATCCAAATGACAAGACTTGTTTAGAAGGTTCTCTTATTACTCCAAGTTTAATAGGCGAGTATGTGCATTATATGATTCGTTTTGAAAATACCGGAACTTATGCAGCACAAAACATCGTTGTAAAAGACATGATTGATTTGTCAAAATTTGATATTTCGACTTTAATTCCAACCAGTTCAAGTCATTCTTTTGTTACTAAAATTTCAGAAGGTAATAAAGCAGAATTTATATTCGAAAATATCAATCTTCCTTTTGATGATGCCAATAATGACGGTTATGTTGCTTTTAAAATCAAGACACTTCCAACATTAAAAGTTGGGGATTCGTTTACTAACGAGGCTAATATTTATTTTGATTATAATTTCCCGATACTGACCAATAAAGCAACATCAAAATTCCAAACGACTTTAAGTAATCCTGATTTTGAATTTTCGAATTATTTTACTTTGTATCCAAATCCTGTAAATGATGTTTTGAATATTAATGCTAAACAGGATATAGAAATACAATCATTAGCTATTTATGATATTTTGGGGCAATTGATTATTGCGGTTCCAAATGCGAAATCAGTTTCTGCTGTTGATGTTTCAAAGCTTAGAACTGGTAATTATTTTATTAAAGTGAAAACAGATAAGGGTAGTTCCGGTATGAAGTTTATAAAGAAATAAAACTATATTGATTAAAATAAAAAAGTCCTACCAGCGTAGGACTTTTTTATTGTTTTAATTTGAGATAATCGTTTTCAGAATAAAATTAATTTGAAGCAAGTAATTTTGTTTCTTCAGGAGTGAAATCATTTACAATAACATATGTATCAATTTTTGAAATAACCATTTCATCTAAAATATCAACTAAGTTTCCGTAATTAGATTTTTTACTTGGCTTTATGATTACTATGATGCTTTTTCTGTAGTCTCCAGTGTATTCCAGAATTTGTTTAGTTTTAGTTACTAATTCTCTTCGAATACCTTCTTTGCCATATTTTAATTTTTTTGGAGATTCATGAGAAAAACCTAGAAGACCAAAATAGGATATAATTTTATTTTTATCATCAAGTAAAACAGTTAAAGTGCGATTTGGTAAACCGGCACCACAACCCCATCCGCATATAGCCACATCATAATCCGGCAAACCTAAATCCATTATTTTTGGTTTCCTCAATTCAGCTGCAACCATAAAAAATATAATCAGTAAAAATGAAACGCTGACCATTGCTGTTAAATCAACTTTTGCATTTAATTTACTGCTTCGAACTTTTTTATTAATTTCCATTGCTTTTGAATTTTAGTTGGCTGCTAATAGTTTTGATTCTTCTGGAGTGAAGTCATTTACGATTGCATAGGTGCCAATATTTACAATAGCCATTTCATCTAAAATGTCCACTAAGTTTCCGAAATTAGACTTTTTACTTGGTTTTATGATTACAATTACACCTCTTTCAGGGTCTCCGGTATATTCCTGAACTTGTCTAATTTTATTTAGTAGTTCTTTTCGGATTCCTTCCTGACCATATTTTATTTTTTTAGGTGATTTATCAGAGACTTCTAATAGCCCTGTATAAGTTATAATTTTATCATTTTCATCAAGTAAAACGGTCATAACTCTATTTTCAATGCCAATAGCACAACGTATTACCCCATCGTCATCACAATATCTTTCTGGCAAACCCAGATTCATTATTTTTGGTTTTCTTAATTCTGCTGCCACCATAAAAAAAATAATCAATAAAAAAGAAACGCTGACCATTGCGGTTAAATCGACTCTGGAATTTAGCTTTCTACTTCGGATTTTTTGAGGTAAGTTTTTCATAAAAGGTGGTTTTGAATTCTAAATTTAAACAATATTTAAGTACGAAATGATTTCTTTTAAAAATATTTCGAGTTTTTAATGTCTTGTTTTGTAGATTTTTTTGATAAAAATGCAGTGCTTTTTATCCTTTTCAATATTTTAACTAAAACCAAACCGAAGCTTATAACTTAAATAAACTTATAACTTAAAAACATTCATTGTGAAAACTAGTAAATTTTTAGGAATAGCAGTTTAAATTTAGAATTTGAATTTCACTATAAATGCGAAAACCAATATAGGGAAGGGGGGGAGGAACCACAATGTGGGTAAATAAAAGTGTTTTCTAAAAAGTAAAGTCACAGTTAGTAATTTAAATCAAAAACTGTGACTTTTTTTAAACCTATATTTTCTTAACGTATTGTGTTATAATGACAATTTGCTGACCATCTACTTTTCCTTCAATATATTCAGCATTTTCATGGTCTAAACGAATGTTACGAACAGCAGTGCCTTGTTTGGCTACCATACTTGATCCTTTTACTTTCAAATCTTTGATTAAAACTACAGAATCTCCGTGTTGTAAAACTACGCCGTTACTGTCACGGTGAACGAGTTTGTTTTCGTCATCTTCGCCTTCACCGGTTGCCTGCGCCCAAGCAAGAGTATCTTCGTCTAAATACATCATGTCAAGCAGTTCCTGAGGCCAGCCGGCAGCACGCATACGGCTCAACATTCTCCAGGCCACAACCTGAACCGGAATGTTTTCATTCCACATACTGTCGTTAAGGCATCTCCAGTGATTTAAATCAACGTTATCAGGATTTTCAATTTGGTCAATACAAGTGCTGCAAGCTAATACAGCTTCATCAATGCCGCCTTTTTGAGTTGGTAAAACGGTATATACTTTTAGGTTTTCTTCAGCGCCGCAAAGTTCACATTTAGATCCGCTGCGTTTGTTTAATTCTCTTTCGATGCTCATTGTTTGATTTTTATTTGAAAGGCCGAAATTACTTATAATTTGAATGGCTTACAAATTTATATTTAGGGTCACAAAATATTTAAATTGCCGGCGAGTGTATTTTTTTGAAGCAGAAGTTTTATTTTTTCAACACCATTTGTCCCGCTATCCGCTCGTATCTTTTTCTATTTAAAAAGCTAGAAAAAGGATAGCGCTTTTATCAGGGCTAGATTAGAAAATTTTGCTTTCAAAAGGTTTTATAAGATTATTTCTTAACCCTCACCGCATCTGGAACCAGCATTTCATATTCACCTCCGTGGCGCAATACATCACGAACAATACTCGAACTGATGAATGAAGTACCTGCTGCAGTTAGTAAAAATACAGTTTCAATTTTAGAAAGTTTTCTATTGGTGTGCGCTATCGCTTTTTCGAACTCGAAATCGGCAGGATTACGCAAACCTCTTAAAATAAAATTGGCTTTTAGTTTTTTTGCCAGATCGATGGTCAAACCTTCGTAAGTGATAACCGAAACTTTGGGTTCATCTTTGAATGTTTCTTCAATAAACCGTTTTCTTTCTTCAAGTGAAAACATGTATTTTTTTTTAGCATTGACTCCAATGGCTATTATAATTTCATCAAACAAAGGGATTCCTCTTTTGATAATGTCTTCGTGTCCAAGAGTAATAGGATCAAACGATCCCGGAAATATAGCTTTTTTCATTTTTTAAAGTTTCTAAGGTTCTGAGGAGCTAAGCTTCTAAGTTTTTTTTCAAAGCAGAAAGCTTTGGAATTTGGTATTTTTAAATATTGGAATTTCTCTACGTTATCCTTTTTGTATTTATAGATTCAACCCATTCTTCTTTTTGACAAACCTTACATTTTGCAGTACCTGCTTTTTGCTTTTCTGTGTGTCCGCAGAACGAGCAGGAATAAGTTCCGTCTGTTGGAATAATTTTGCTTTTTTCAGTAAACAAAGCAGGCAATATTGGCAATCCGTAGCCGACTTCTTCGTCTGGGTAATAAAAAACGCTTATTTCTCCGCTAGGTTCTATAAAAGCGTGTTTCACCTGTCCTAAGTGTTCGATAGATTTTATACGAAGTTCAGAGAAAAATTCATCCTGTGCCAAAGTTTCTTTTTTGAAACTGGTTATAGAAAATTTTCCGTCCTGAATAAGGCATTCGGTTTTACCTTCAATAAATTCTTCAAATTTTTTGCTTTTTCCGGTCAGCCAGGTTACAGTCCTGTACAAAATCATAATAACGGCAAAAACGATGATAGCCGGCACAATCCCGACATCTTCATAAAACATAGGATCACCCGCTGCAGATCCTAAAGCAATGACAATTACGGTTTCAAAAATTGATAATTGTTTTACGCCTCTTTTTCCTGCCAGTTTTAAGGTCAGCAGTAAAATAATAAACATTACGGTGGAACGAAATATGACTTCCAGAAGAAATACTCCCGGTAATTCATTAAATAGCAATCTATTCCATTCGAAGATTTCTTTCATTTGTTGAGGTGCTAAGGTTCTGAGGAACTAAGTTACTGAGTTTTTATTGGAAAATTAAACTATTATTTTCGCCTTATTTTTATTATTTCATCTTCCTGATAAAGTTTTAAAATATCTTTTCTGGAATAATAAACTTTTTGATTTGAAAAATTTTCAGGCTTATCTAAATCGTCGATTTCGTATGGCATATAGACCTCAAAATCATTATGGGTAGTATAAACACTGTCTTTGGTTACTTTATCAATTCTCATGTTCGAATAATAACCGTTAGAGAACTTTAAATTATAAACGTCTCCCTCAATTGGATTTTTTATTAGAATGCTGGTCTCGTCCTTTTCTTCAAAATAATTACTGATTGAAAAAATAATGAATGCAACTAAAATAATGGAACCCAAAAACATCCAGGGTGTAGCATCTAATTTTTCATTTCTCAGTTTTAGTTGAATACTTTCAGGTAAATCTTCGTAATCAAAATTTTCATCGCAATGATTACAATTAATAAAAACCGTTTTACCAACCGGAAACAAAGGAACTAAAGTAAGAGAAATATATTTTCTGTAAATACTAAAATGCAATGTGTTTTCTTCGTTGCATTTTGGACATTTTTCGTTTAAAATTATTCCGTTTTTTATGTTTGAATCCCGCGTTCCAACTAAAATCATCATAAATTAATGTGTGACATTTTATTAAAAAAATGAGGTGCTGAAATTTTAGAAACTCAGCACCTCTAATATCTTGACAAGCTTACGCTAAAGCCAGCTCAATAGCATTGGTAAATAAATCTTCAAGAGTTATTCCGGCTGCTTTGGCTTGCTGCGGAATTAGACTTTCTGTTGTTAAACCCGGAATGGTGTTCATTTCCAGCATGTGCGGTTCGTTGTTTACGATAATGAATTCGCTTCTTGAGAATCCTTTCATTTTCAACACTTCGTAAGCACGTTTGGCTGTTTCGCCAATTTTTTGTGTCAGTTCATCTGAAATTCTCGCAGGAGTGATTTCCTGTGATTTTCCTTCGTATTTCGCTTCGTAATCAAAGAAATCATTGTCAGAAACGATTTCGGTGATGGGTAACACGATGATTTCGCCTTTGTAATTGATAACCCCAACAGAAACCTCCGTTCCGTCAAGGAAACTTTCGATGATTATTTCGTTGTCTTCTTTGTATGCTACTTCAATAGCGATTGGCAATTCGGCTTCGGTTTTTACTTTTGAGATTCCGAAACTTGATCCGGCTTTGTTTGGTTTTACGAAACAAGGCAAACCTACTTTTTTTACGATTTCAGCTGTATTGATTTCGTCTCCTTTATTTAGGTAATAAGAGATAGCTGTTTTGATTCCGTATGGTTTTAAAACCGATAATAAATCACGTTTATTGAAGGTTACGGCTGCCTGATAATAATCGCAGGAAGTTTGAGGTATTCCCAGCAATTCAAAATACGCCTGCATGAGTCCGTCTTCGCCCGGAGAGCCGTGAATGGCATTAAAAACACAGTCAAATTTGATTTTCTCGCCGTTTACGGTTACAGAGAAATCGTTTCTGTCAATTGGAAATTCAGCATCGTTTTCGTCTACATACACCCATTTTTCTTTGAAAATATGAATACGGAATCCGTTGTATTTTGTTTTGTCAAGGTATTGTTTTACTACGTTTCCGCTGATTAGAGAGATTTTATATTCGCTTGAATATCCGCCCATGATGATGGCTATGTTTTTCATTTTTTGGTGTTTATGTGTTTAATCGTTAATTTTCTTTGTTTAAGGTTTCAGGTTTTCTTTGTTTGCTACGCCAATTCGGTTAAAGCCTCGTGTCATGTTTTACAACTTCTTTTTTGTCAGACTGAGCGGAGTCGAAGTCCCCGCAAAGTGATTCGGCATATAGGACTTCGACTCCGCTCAGTCTGACACGATTGTCAATAATAGTGACGAAAACGTTGTTATGAAACCCGGAGACCTAGCCCTGATGGAAGCGGCATCCTTTTGTGCCGGGGTTCGGCGCAAAAGATACAGCGGACAGCAGGAAACAGCTCCTTAAAATTGAAATTCTAAATATTAAAATTCCAAATTCCAATAATCTTTGTCTTCAGCATTTATAACATCACGTTACTTTCTTGCTTAAAACAAAATTATCATTTTTTTTGAAACGAAATAGCTTTATCTTTGCGTTCATCTAAAAATAAATTTATGAGTTTACGTAAGTATTTAACGAGCCGTGTGTTTTTTTTACAAGTGTTGGGTGCAGCTGCTATTATTGCGGTTTTAGGTTATTTGTTTATGCATTGGCTGACGTTTACAACAGATCACGGACATGAAATTGCGGTTCCGAATTTAGCTAAACTGACTGAGGAGCAGGTAGAAGAAAAACTGGATGAACTTGACCTGGATTATGTGCTTTTGGATAGTGTTGATTATAGAAGTGAGTTTCCGAAATTTAGCGTTGTAGAGCAGGATCCGCTGCCGGGAACAATGGTAAAAGTAGGACGAAAAATATATATTAAAATTAATGCGTCGGGATTTTCATCTGTTCGAATTCCTGATTTAATTGATAAAACCTATCGCGAGGCAGTTCCGACATTGAAAGCTTTAGGACTTCAGGAAGGAACGATTACGTATATTCCGAATCTTGGAAAAGATATGGTTCTGGAACTCCGTTATAAAGGCAGAAACCTGAAAGCAGGAGACCGTGTGCTGAAAGCGTCTAAAATCGATTTGGTTTTAGGTGACGGAAAAGCGAGTTATGTAGATGAAAGTGAGGCTATAGACAGTACTGCTGCGCCAATTGAAGAAACCCCAGCTGATGAACAATAATATTGAAGAAAATTTAGATCTGGAAGACGAATTATTCGAACATTACAGATTTGAAGTCCCAAAAGGTCAGGCGTTTTTGCGTATTGACAAATATTTAATGAATTTGATTCAGAATGCCACGCGTAATAAAATTCAGAACGCGGCAAATGACGGGAACATTTTTGTAAATGATATTCCGGTAAAGTCAAATTATAAAGTAAAACCTTTTGATGTGATAACCGTAATGTTGTCGCATCCGCCGTTTGAGAATAGAGTAGATCCGGAGGATATTCCACTGGATATCGTGTATGAAGATGAAGCGCTCCTGCTTATCAATAAACCACCCGGATTGGTAGTGCATCCCGGTCATGGTAATTATACCGGAACTTTGGTGAATGCTTTGGCATTTCATTTTGAAAATTTGCCAATGAACAGCAGCGAACGCCCAGGTTTGGTTCACCGAATTGATAAGGATACGTCCGGGCTTTTGATTATAGCCAAAACGGAAGCTGCGATGACGCATCTGGCAAAACAATTTGAAGCTAAAACCACAGAACGTGAGTATGTTGCTTTGGTTTGGGGAAATGTGGCTGCAGAAAGCGGAACGATTGAAGGAAATCTTGCCAGACATTTAAAAGACCGCATGCAAATGGCGGTTTTTGCTGATCCTGAAATAGGGAAACCTGCAATTACGCATTATAAAGTTCTCGAACGTTTTGGTTATGTGACTTTGATTTCGTGTAAACTGGAAACAGGAAGAACACACCAGATTCGTGCGCACATGAAACATATCGGGCATCCATTGTTTAATGATGAACGTTACGGAGGTCATTTGATTCTAAAAGGAACTACTTTTACGAAATACAAGCAGTTTATCGAAAATTGTTTTAAAGCCTTGCCACGTCAGGCATTGCATGCTAAAACACTTGGATTCGTTCATCCGAACACGGGCGAAATGATGCGGTTTGATACCGAATTGCCTCAGGATTTTCAGGATTGTATTGAAAAATGGCGCAATTATGTGAAATCGCATAATACTGAAGATGAAGAGGGATAATTTGATAATGAGATAATTTGTCAATTAGATAATTACTTTTTAAAAATGAAAAGCTCCTTAAAATGGAGCTTTTTCGTTTCATGAAAAGAAACTGAAATCTAAAAAGTCTAAAATCTAAGAAGTCTAACATTCTAAATTACTAAGTTTGTATTTCAGAAAATAATTATGAAAAACAATTTCAATCTCAGAACGGTAAATGTTACGCGTTACATTACGCCTTTGCGCGAGGGAGGTTCTTTGCCTGCTTTGGCGGAAGCCGATGACGATTTTAAATATGTCCTGAAATTTAAAGGTGCCGGTCATGGCGTAAAAGCTTTGATTGCCGAATTGGTAGGCGGACAGGTTGCGAAAGCCTTAAAATTACAGCTTCCTGAATTGGTTTTTGCCAATCTCGATGAAGCTTTTGGAAGAACCGAAGCCGATGAAGAGATTCAGGATTTGCTTCAGGGAAGTCAGGGATTAAATCTGGCGCTTCATTTTCTGTCGGGTGCGATTACTTTTGATCCTGTTGTTACGACTGTCGATGCCAAATTAGCTTCGCAGATTGTCTGGCTGGATGCTTATATCACAAATGTCGACCGAACTTTTAAAAACACCAATATGCTGATCTGGCATAAAGAATTATGGCTGATCGATCACGGTGCATGTTTGTATTTTCATCATTCCTGGAATAACTGGGAACAGCATGCCAAAAGTCCTTTTGCTTTGATAAAAGATCACGTTTTACTGCCTCAGGCCTCACTTTTAAAGGAAGTTGACGCCGAATTTAAAGCGATTTTGACACCCGAAATTTTAGAAGAAATTGTAAATACGATTCCGCTTGACTGGCTGGAATGGGAGGACACAGACGAAACACCGGAAGGTTTACGAAATGTATATTTACAGTTTTTAAAGACAAGGTTAGCCAATTCAGAAATATTTGTAAATCAGGCTCAAAATGCAAGATAATCACTTATATGAGTATGCTGTGATTCGGGTTGTGCCAAGGGTAGAGCGCGAAGAATTCCTGAATATCGGAATCATTTTGTTTTGCAAAAAAGCCAAATTTATAAAGGTTCTTTTTCACTTAAATAAAGAAAAAATACGAGCCCTTTCTGCTGATTTTGACATAGAACAATTGGAATGCAATTTAACGTCATTAGTAAAAATCACAAACGGAGCCAAAGACGGCGGTCCAATTGCTGAGTTTGATATTCCGGAGCGCTTTAGATGGTTAACGGCTATTCGAAGTTCTGCGATTCAAACGTCGAGGCCGCATCCGGGGTTGTGTGTGGACTTGGAGAAAACGATTCAGAGGTTGTTTGAAGAGCTGGTTCTTTAGCTTTTGATGTTTGATATTCAAAGATTTTCTCTAAAGCCCCACTGTTGTACGTCTGACACAATATTTTAAAATCGTGCAAAGTTTTTTATTTACAGATTAAATGGATAAAATGTTTTATTTCATCGGATTATTTTTTTAAAATGCTGCGTTAAACAAAAAGCACTTAAAAGACTGTATAACTGTAAAATAAACATAAGAAACTTATTTGATTTCAAGCTGAACTAAAAAAACCACGAACTGCACAACTGCAATCCGTGGTTAAAAACTAAACTAATTTTTTTCTATTTTGGTTTCATTAGAATGAACCGCAAATGTTACCGCCTAAAGTAGCTCCCGCATTAGAAGAAATATCTGCTTTGACAGCTGTTTTATTAAGTTTTACAATAGTATAAGGAGGTGTAAAAGCTGTTTTGTTACCTGCTTTATTTCCTGTTGTATTAGTGAAAACATTGTCGCTTTCAGTAACAGCTGTATAGCCACTCATCAAATCGATTGGCGTTTTTACACCTTCAAAAACGTTGCTTTCGATACGAATATCAGCTTCAACACCGGCAGCAATACATTTGTTGCTTACAGTACTATTGAAGAAATTGTTAACCAAATGCACTTTTCCAAAACGAACTCTGGGCATTCTTTCTTTACAGCCCTGAGCCCACCAGCATCTTGCAAAAGTGATTCTTAATTTTCCACGATCTCCACTAGCACCATCGCTTGAACCAATTAAATTTGAATACCTGTGATCATCAGAACCTCCTGATCCACCCGCTTTTGGCGCTTTTAAGTAATGAAATTTAGAATATGTAACCGAAATATAATCAGATTTATTTTTGATGTCAAAGTTACCGTCAACACCATCTCTAAATTCGCAGTGGTCAACCCATACATTTTGGCAGTCGTCTAAGATAGCATTGTCCCAGCCGTCAGTGTCGTAAGCACCAGGACCTTCAAAAATTAAGTTTCTGATGATTAGATTTTTACATCTTTTAATGTTAATAATACCGGAACCGTCTTTAGTCTGGTTAGTAGAAACCAATTTTGCTCCGCTTGCTCCGTAAATAGTTTTTCCGGTTTGATCCTGTAATGATAATCTTGTTGTAACGGTAATAGTTCCGGAAACTTTAATAACTTTTACCGAACTGCTTTCGATTGCAGATTTCAACTCGGCATAAGTTTTAACAACTTTTTCAGTTGCAGAACCTCCTCCGGTTGTGTTTCCGTTTTGTGAAGCCCAGCCAGGTACTTCTGCGCAATTTCCGATTTTTGATGTCGAAATATTACCTGTTTCAATGTTTCCTTCAATAGTTGTTGCTTCATTTGATGAAGCAATTTCTTCAGAATTACACGCTGTAAAACAGAAAACTACTGCAGTTAAAAAAATGGATAATGTTGATTTAAATTTCATAATGTAAGTTTGGGGTTTTATAAATATTTAACAGTACAAATCTCTATATATCATATTGTCAAAAAAATGAATAAGT
Source organism: Flavobacterium calami (assembly GCF_038290035.1). Lineage (NCBI taxonomy): Bacteria > Pseudomonadati > Bacteroidota > Flavobacteriia > Flavobacteriales > Flavobacteriaceae > Flavobacterium > Flavobacterium calami. Next base: position 114,348 of record NZ_JBBYHS010000012.1, on the reverse strand, counting down.
TCAAACTTTTGTAAAAAAAATAAGCTAAATAGTTTTTTTAACAATTGTTAATTTACAAAAAAGAACAAATAATATACTTTTGCGTAATCGATTACACTGTTTTTTCCCCCGAATCTGACAGTTATCGAAAAACCACGTTTACTTAAAAAAATACAAACATGTACAACCTACTAAGAAAAAGCATTGAGCGAAAAATTCCGCTCACTGATCAGGAATGGGACATTATTGTCTCAAAAACACAACTTATTAAACTAAAAAAGAATCAATTTCTTCAAATTCAGAATTCCTACCATAGTTATCAGGGATTTATTTTAAAAGGACTGTTTAAAACGTACGCATTGAACGAAAATGGAACCGAAAGCGTTATTTTCTTTTCGTTTGAAAACGAATGGATGTGTGACCTGCAGAGTTTTTATCATCAAAAGCCCACCACGTATAATATTAAAGCTATTGAAGATAGCGAAATAGTAGTCATCAATAAAGAAGAAAAAGCACAGCTATTTGCAAAAGTACCTAAACTCTTTCAGTTTCATGTACTAATGATCGAAAGTGCCAATGTAGCTATTCAGGAGCGCCTTCTTGATGTTTTAAATAAAACTTCCAAACAGCGTTATCTTGATTTTAAGGAGCGTTATCCTCACAAGGTGCAGAAAATAAATAATAAAAATTTGTCTTCGTATCTTGGAGTCTCTCATGAGTTTTTATCAAAGATTAAGAAAAGATGCTAAGTTTTTGATATACAAATAACCTAAGCTTTTTTGATGAAAAAGAATCCCTCGAAGTCACAAAGTTTTATTTCACACAGATTTAAAAAAGATTTAAGCTGATTTCTATAGATTTTATAATGTCATCCTGAGTGGAGTCGAAGGAGTATAAGTAGCTCTCCAAAAACAAAACGTTGAAGAATTGCTTTGCCATCTTCAGACTCCTCATGGGAAGACAAACAAAATGATTTTTTAGCTTAAATTAAAAACAATGCGATTTCAAAACATTGTGAGCCAATCTCACTACTATAAAAAAAACTTAATGAATTTCTATGGTAACTCTTAGCGAATCTTTACGTTAAAACCCTCAAAACTTTTTTCACAAAACAAACGGAGTAATTTTTCTTTCTTAAAAATTCAATTGTTTTGATTAATTTATTTATTGAGTCAACTCTTATTTTATTGAGTTAATATTTTGTTTTAAAATACTATAACTTGTCTAAAACAATAATAATTCAAATTTAAATTACAGAATGCGCTCAAAATACCTGTTGATTTTTATCATTTTATTTTCAATCCAAGTTAATTCCCAAATTTTAGAACCTATTGTAGAGACTAAAAAAGATTTTCGGGCAGCAGATTCGCTGTTGAAAGAACCTAGTTTTTCGGTTCATAAAGACAATTATTTTTTAACAGGAGTGCCGATCAATACCGCCATCACCCGTGATAATGCAGATGTTAAATATCAGGTAAGTTTTAAGCTTAGATTGAAATCAAAGCCTTTATGGGGTGGATTTTATCCCTATTTGATGTACACCCAAAAAGCGTTTTGGGACATTTATGCAAGCTCAAAACCATTTTCAGAAATTAATTTTAATCCGGGTGTCGCCATTGTCCGTCCGTTTTATTTAAAAGGCGGAAGACTGACCTATGGAACTATCTCGTTGGAGCACGAATCTAATGGCAGGGATTCTATATATTCACGAACCTGGAACATGATTGCTTTCTCTTTAAAATCACAGATTTCACCACGCTGGGTAGTGGGTTTGAGAGGATGGATTCCGCTTGTGGACAAAGATGATAATCCCGGGCTTACGAAATATGTAGGTTATGGTGAAGCGAGTGCCACTTATCAGATACAGCCGGGACGTTGGAGTGCAGACATTCTTTTTAGAAAAGGAAGTGGGCTTATCAATTACGGTTCTTTACAGACACAGGTAAACTGGAGGCCGTACAAAAACGAAAATTATTATCTCACCCTTCAATGGTTTGTAGGCTATACAGAAAGTTTAATCGATTATCAGGAACATAAAAACATGTTGCGTATCGGATTTACGATAAAGCCGGAGAATATGGGGATTTTTTAATGATGTATTTTTAAATTACAGATCTTTATAATATGAACTTTGCGGTATAAAAAGAAAAACTTTGCGAATCTCTGCGTAACTCTTAGCGAATTAATATAGCTATTTAAAGAATCGAAAATAATTTTATTTCACGCAGATTGCTTCGCCTGTTCGCTGTCGCTTGGGTCTGCAGATTTTGCTGATTTGAAAAAGATAATCTGCGCATATCTGCTTAAATCTTTTTTAAATCTGCGTGAAAAAACTTTTCGCCTTTGCGAGATTAAAAAAACCTTTGCGAACTTCTGCGTAACTCTTAGCGAATTAATATAGCTATTTAAAGAATCGAAATAAATTTTATTTCACGCAGATTGCTTCGCCAGTTCGCTGTTGCTTGGGTCTGCAGATTTGAGCAGATTTTAAAAAGATAATCTTCGCATATCTGCTTAAATCTTTTTTAAATCTGCGTGAAAAAACTTTTCGCTTTTGCGAGATAAAAAAAACTTTGCGAATCTCTGCGTAACCCTTTGCGAATCTGTGCGGTAAAACTTTAAAGTTTCTTCTCTAAAAATATAAACTCCAATGGTTCATCAGAAATGGTAACATGAATTTCGTTTTCAGGAAAAGCTTCTCTTTCGCCCGTATCCACATAACCATGACGTTTGTACCACGCAATAAGTTCCTCACGAACTGAAATTACCGTCATGATAATACTCGACAATCCCAAAGCTTTCGCCTGATTTTCAGCTTCTGCCAAAAGCTTTTTGCCGATGCCGCTGTTCTGAAGTTCAGGCGAAACGGTCAGCATTCCTAAATACAATTGATGTCCTTTTTCTACCAATAAAACAGAACCAATAATTTTATTATTTTCAGTAAATTTCAGAATCGTATTTTTTGCATCCAGAAAGATTTCGGTCATTTCGGACTCGTCTGTTCTTTTTCCTTCGAGTAAATGGGCTTCGGTAGTCCAGCCTTTTTTGGAGGATTCGCCTCTGTAAGCCGAGTTGATTAATTTAACTAATGCGGGTATATCCTCTAAAGTTGCTTTTGTAATCATTTTTTTTGTGAAATGTGAAATGTGAAATGTGAAATGTGAAATGTGAAATGTAAACTGTTAGATGTCGGGTTGATTTTTTTTGCAAAAGTAAAATTACAATTTGATGTGGAATGAAAACAGCTATTTTAAATTTATGTAAGTGAATTTGTAAATAAAATTTTTCAAATTTGTATAAAACACAAATCAATAAAGTATGAGCAGAATACACTTATTCGAATTTGAAGATCAACAATGGCTTCCGGAGTTTATTAGAAATTATATGACCGACTTTCTACAGTTTCTTTCTAATAAAACTGCCATGTACAAAGGCATAGTTCCGATAATCGAAAAAGGATTAAAAGAAAGCCAGACCAATCAGATTATTGATCTCGCATCAGGTGGAGGAGGCGGACTCATCTGGCTCAATACCGAATTGCGACAAAACAACCCCGATTTGAAAATTCTGCTCACCGATTACTTTCCAAATATTTCTGCCTTCGAACACACACAAAAAAACAAGCCGACAATTTCGATTTTGTAAAAATGTCAGTCGATGCCAGAAACGTTCCTGAAAACCTAAAAGGACTGCGAACGCAATTTTTATCTTTTCATCATTTTAAATCCAAATACGCAAAGCAGATTCTGCAAAATGCAATTGATACGAATAGTTCCATTGCGATTTTTGAAGGGCAGGAGAGAAGTTTTCAGAGTATTATGGCTATGATTTTTTCACCGTTTAGCGTGTTGGTGACAGCGCCCTTTATAAGTCCATTTCATATTGGCAGAATCATTTTACGTATCTTATTCCAATTGTACCGATTTTAGTTTTGTGGGATGGCGTAGTTTCGTCTTTTAGAACCTATTCTGTTGAAGAAATGAACGCACTGGTTTCTAATTTAAATAAAAAAGAAAATTTTAATTGGGAAGTTGGAAGAGTAAAATCCGGACCTACTAAGATTTTGTATTTGTTGGGGACGAGGAAATAAAATTTACAATTACGACCAAAGAATAAGCCCCCCGCAAACATTTTCGCCATCAAAATCCTCAATCTTTGTTAACTTTCTAACGGAGATTGTTTTCTCCAATTCACTTAGCTCGTGTTCTCCTTTGTCGTAATGGCAATAGTGAGTGCAGGTCTTATAATGCCCTTATCGGCTAAGGCTTCTTGAAAGTTATCTTATATTGCTTTTTTGATAATAAAAATTATACCCCGGAATAACAAATTATACGTAAAACCTGCTGAATTCAATTCAGTTTTTTGTGCACATGTGACACCTTCACTCAATGTCATTGAGTTAAGAGATGTTACCGTCAGTTCGAGTATTTTGTTTAAAAAATGCGATAGCTTTTTTAAACAAAATGTATCGAGAACCTTAGTGCTAAAAAAACTTCTCGATACAATTTTTAATCATAAAGCTATCGCATTATAATTAAAAATCACTCGAAGTGACGAATACGATTCCTCAACTTAAGGACAATGTACCTGCATGGTGTAGGTTTCAATTTAATTTCTTCCTAATCACGAACTTATGTGGTGAGTTGTTTAAAATAGAATTAAATACTTAAGTATAAATACTTATTTTTTTCAAAAAACTGCGTTTTGGCAGTTTTTATTCCAAGTTAAGCTTATAATTTTGCTATGTAAATAAGTAAAATACTTAGACGTAAGTTGGGTACTTAGAAAATAAAAAGTACTTAACGATTAATTTTTTTTGATATGAGTTCAATTTCAACAAATCAACCGCTTTCAAGTTTAAACATTTTTAGTGGCAAAGGAGTTCAGATGCGTACCTTCCACATTACATGGTTAACATTTTTCTTTTGCTTTTTTGCATGGTTTGGTATGGCATCGCTTATGCCTATCGCCAAAGAGCAATTGCACCTGACAAAAGACCAATTAGGTAACATTCAGATTGCGTCGGTATCGGCAACCATTATCGCCAGATTATTAATAGGCCGATTAGTCGATAAATTTGGGCCAAGAATAATTTATACCTGGTTATTACTGATTTGTTCTGTACCGGTATTATTGATTGGTATTTCACAATCGTATGAAAGTTTCCTGTTTTTTAGATTGGCTATCGGAGTTATTGGTGCTTCTTTTGTGATCACACAGTTTCATACTTCAGTAATGTTTGCGCCGTCCATTAAAGGAACTGCCAATGCTACAGCAGGAGGATTCGGTAATGCAGGTGCCGGTTTGGCTAATATTACCATGCCTCTTATTGCAGCAGGATTCGTGGGATTAGGAGTGTGTACTAAGGAAGACAGCTGGAGATATGCCATGATTGTTCCCGGAGTACTATTATTGGTTTTTGCTTTTTTATATTTCCGATTTACTAAAGATTTGCCAAATGGTAATTATAAAGAACTTGGAATAGAAACAACCAATAAAGAAAATACCTTTATGCTGGCTGTAAAAGACTACCGTACCTGGGTTTTGACCATTGCTTATGCAGCTTGTTTTGGAGTTGAGATCACAATTGATAATTTTGCCCCGATTTATTTTACAGATACTTTTGGTGCTAGTTTGAAAACGGCAGGAATCTGCGCAGGTATTTTTGGATTAATCAATCTTTTTGCAAGACCATTAGGCGGAATCGTTGCCGACAAAGTAGGTAAGAGATATGGTTTTTCAGGGAAAAATTTATTGCTTGCATTACTGCTTCTTGTAGAAGGTATTGGTGTTATTTTCTTTGGTCTGACAAATCAATTAGGAGTTGCTATATTTTTAATGTTCTTGTTTGGAATGAGTTTAAAAATGGCAAATGGAGCAACTTATAGTCTTGTACCCTTCGTAAACCCAAAAGCGGTAGGTAGTGTTGCCGGAATTGTAGGAGCAGGCGGAAATATAGGGGCGATGTTGATTGCTTTCCTGTTCAAAGCTAAAGCTGTTAAATTTACTAAAGATGTGATTGACGAAAGCGGAGTATCACAAACCAAGGATTTAATTGATTACACAAGTGCTTTTTATGTATTGGGAATCATTATTCTGGTAACAGGAGTTGTAGTTTTGGCTATAAAACTTTTAGTTAAAGATAAAGAAGAAGAGAAATTACCTGCAGCTGTAAATTTAGCTTATCAAACAGTGAAATCTTAAATCTAGAAAAACAAAAAGTATAGGTTTTTATATAAAAAAGAAAGGCTCTCGAGATAATGAGGGCCTTTCTTTTTTGCAATTGTTCCAGATAGCGAACAGACGAAGTAAATTCACGTTATCGGGTTAATTTTTTAGGAGCAGAAAATTCATTTTCATATGAAATTCAGTCCCGCTTTCCGTTACAATCTTGTTTGCCGAACCCCGGCACACAAGGATTTTCACTGCAATCGGGGCTAGGCGAGAAATTTAGTTTTCATAATTTTTTTGCCAATTGTAGTCGTTAGCGCTAGCGGGGACTAAGAAGTGATTTTTTAAATTTATTGTAATAATCCTTTTCCAGTTACTTTATACATTAAATGTAAAATTGAAAATACAATTATAATTGACACAACTATAGTTATAATTATTTTTAATAATTTATTGCATCTCCAATTTTTTAAAAGCCTGAAAATAATTATGGCTGGCAATATTGTTAAAGCAAAGAAAAGTAAAAATATAACTAAGATTGTGGAGTCATTTATATCCAGTAAAATTATTTGTTGAATTTTGTTCATTTATTTAATTATTCAAATATTTATATACTAGCGCGAGCGTCTCGCTCGTGCACGTTCTATTGGTTTTTGAAATTCTTTGTGTTCACGATCGGGACGCTAGCGCTAGCTGTGGGGTATATTAATAAAAGCTCTATATTATTTAAAAACTTTTAAACATGCAATTTTGGTCATTTCCATAATATCATAAATTAGGATTCTTCGCAGATTAATTTCCAAGAGGTTTGTTGTTAATAAATTTCTTATATTTGTGAGGTTTAAATCTCATACAGAACTATGATTGCGCAATTTTTAAAAGATTACGGGGAATTAATTTCTATTACATTAATACCTTTCATAATTTGGATTTTAGGTGCTTACTTTCAAGATAGAAAATCTAAGAAAGATGCTAAAATGAACTTATTTTTAAATTTGATGGCAACTAGAAAATCTACTCCGGTCAGTAAAGTGTGGGTAGATAATCTCAATCAGATTGATGTTGTTTTTCAGGACAGTCACAAGGTTCGTTTGGCATGGCGACAATTCTATGATGCTTTGCATCCGAAATCGGCACATTTTGACAGTCAGAACGCTTTTCGTCTAGATCTATTGTCGGAAATGGCAAATGATCTAGGTTACAAGAATTTGAAACAAACTGAGATTGACCGATACTATTCTCCACAATTATTTGGGAACTTACAGCAGAGTCAAGACCTTCTTGCAAAAGAAACTTTAAGGGTTTTATCAAATTCGAAAGCTTATGGAGTAGCATTTTCTCCTGAAGAGCGTGAGGCCCATCTACAGAGATTATATAGTGAAGATGTTTAAACTATCTACTTTTTATCTTTAATTCCGTGATTTCTATAAATTAAAAAAAAACTTTTAGCTAGCGCAAGAGTCTCACTCGTGCTTGTTTCAATTGGTTTTTGAATTTCTTTGGTTCTCAGCTAGCGCGAGCGTCACGCTCGTGCCCGTTCCAATATTGCTTTTATTGACTATTTTCTTTTTGTTTCCAATATTCTTGAATTGCTATTTGAGAGCAATACTCTTGAAATTGTGCAGGAGTTTCTTTATTGTCTTTTTCAATTTCTAAAAGTACTTTTTTAAGTTCATCTGGAAAATCTGATAAAATTTTATTTGCCATTTGAACTTTATTCTCTTTAAGCATATAAGTTAATTCGATTGCTTTGTCAATTCTTCCTGGTCTTGATGACACAAATGTTTCTTTTCCGTTTTCATTTGAGGGCTGCCCAATAGCTGAATCAATTTTCGTGACATCATTTGTTGTTATGATGGTAAAAATACCATTAGATTTATCCACACCGTCAAGACAATTTAAGAGACAATCAAAAGTTAATGGAGTAAATTTTGCTCCAGAATTATCATCATTATTTGCATCATCATCAGATGTTAATAATCTTGAAATCATTCCGTTATTCTGACATATATTTTTTCGTCCATGAAAAACATTATCAATATCTTCTATAAGGGCAATACATGGAATATTCAATTGCATATTTTTCCAAGAACTCATTAAATCATTGTTTGACATTTGGGATAATGAAAAAACATAGATTGGCATATTTAAATCTTCAGCAAACGCACGGACAAGAGCGGTTTTACCTGTACCAGGTGGTCCATAAAGTAACCAACCCCTTTTCCATGGAATATTTTTTTCTTTATACCAATCACGACTTTTGACCCATAATGAAATAATACTTATTAGTTCTTTTATCTCTTTTGGAAAAAAAAGATTATCTAAAGCTTTTCCATTGGTTGACATTTCTCTTCCTAAATCATCGGAATTTACTCCAAGTAATCTATATTGTTTTTGCTTGTACCAAGCATATCCTGCTGTATTTTTGGAAAAATAAGCATGATTATTAGTGTCTTTATTGGGTAAATAAAATATATCAAATCTGTTAGTTCCCTCTTCTTCTTCTTCAATTTGCCAAGATATTTTGTTTCGCATTTTTGAAGAATTTTCAATTATTTCATCTAAATCTAAAGAACCTCTTAAACATGTAATTGTAGAGTAAGTTTTTTCATTAGAATTAGGCTCTTGATAGCGATTTTCCTGGGTCTTATTTTCTTCAACATGGTTGAAAACAAAGGGGATTGGTATTCCTAAATACTTTTTTTTAGTTAAAAAAATTATTGAAGTTGTTCCAAATTTTTCAAATGGAACTAGACCATACTTTCCACTACGAAATGTTTCGTTTGTTGCTCCATACGCTCGGTCATAAGTTTGTAGTTTTTTATAATCTTTCACTAAATATGCAATTACAGAATCATGAGCTTCATCTGTTTTAATTTCCACTCTTTGAATGATTATTGAAATAAACTTCCATAAAAAGGCTTTTATTTTATCCCAAAATCCTATTACGACGCCGACGATAGCGCCTCCTTTTAAAAAATCTAATGTCATATTAATTGATTATATTATGAGTTTGCGACAGAATTATCACGAACTGGTTTATAGTCATAAGAAACCTTTGTAATGTCCTGATTTAAGTAAATTAATTAACTTTGTTTCGATTGCTTGCCTTTCAAATATATGTTTTTTTGAAAGAAAATAAATCTAAAGAATGTTGTGGGGATTAAGTATTGACTCAAAAAAAAACAAAACGACTGAAATAATCCTCAGTCGTTTTGTATATGATTTTATATAAATTGTTTACCCCAAAAAACTCTTCAACTCCTCATAAGTCCCAATCTTCACACTAACTTTCTCCTCATTAATAACACTCTCAATTTGAGCAGGAATAGGAAGCGTAATTCCTAAAGCAGGTTCAACCACATCTAAGAATTTAATAGGATGCGCTGTTTCTAAGAAAATACCAATGGCGTTAGGGTGTTTTTCCAGTTCTTTTTTCAAACCTAAATAACCAACAGCACCGTGCGGTTCTGCGATATAACCGTCTGTGTTATAAATATTTTTTAGAGCAACTAATGTTTCTTCATCAGTATAACTATAAGAAGAGAAATCTTTTTCGAAAGCTTTTAAGTCGTTATTGTACAATTCCTGAATCCTGATAAAGTTGCTTGGGTTTCCAACGTCCATGGCGTTAGAGATTGTTGCTTTAGAAGGTTTCGGGTCGTATTTTCCGTTTTCTAAGAATCTTGGTACGGTGTCGTTTACGTTTGTAGACGCTACAAAATGTTCAATTGGCAAACCTAATTTCTTTGCCATAATTCCGGCGCAGATATTCCCGAAGTTTCCGCTTGGGCAAGAGAAAACCAACGGTTTGTTTTGGCTTTTCAACGCTTTGTAAGCAAAGAAGAAATAAAACATTTGCGGTAACCAGCGCGCAATATTAATCGAATTCGCCGAAGTCAGGTTTTTATGTGCTAAAGTTTCATCTAAAAACGCTTTTTTTACCATATCCTGGCAATCATCAAAAACACCGTCAACTTCAAGAGCTTTAATGTTTTGCCCTAAAGTCGTCAATTGTTTTTCCTGAATATCGCTCACTTTTCCTGACGGATATAAAATGACAACATCAACGCCGTCAACGCCTAGAAATCCGCTGGCAACAGCTCCGCCAGTATCTCCGGAAGTGGCTACTAAAACGGTGTTTTTAGCGTCTTTTTTATCTTTATTGAAATAGCCCAAACAACGCGACATAAATCGCGCTCCAACGTCTTTAAACGCCATTGTTGGGCCATGGAATAATTCTAACGAATAGATTCCGTTTTCGACTTTCACCACCGGAAAATCAAAAACCAAAGTATCCGAGATGATTTCTTTTAGTTTTGCTGCCGGGATTTCGTCGCCAACGAATTGTTTAATTGCTTCAAAAGCGATTTCTTCGTGGCTTAAACTTTCGATTTTATCAAAAAAAGAGGGATCTAAAGCGGTAATATTTTCAGGGAAATATAATCCTTTGTCACTCGCTAATCCTTGTATTACAGCTTCCTGAAAAGAAACTTTTGGGGCATTATGGTTTAAACTGTAGTATTTCATTGTGTTGTTTTTATTTAACCGCAAAGAGCGCAAGGAATTGGTTTCTTTTGAAAACGCAGAGAACGCAAAGCTTTGTGGTGATATTTTTTATTTCAATAAATTATGTTTTCAATTATGTGTTAGTTCTGTCAGGCTGAGCGGAGTCGAAGCCCCGCAACGTATAGACATAATGTAAATCCTCAAAGTTTGTCATTTCGAGGAACGAGAAATCACACTCGAAACTCCGTATAGAAATTCGCCAATCTTTGTCGACAAACTAGTGTGATTTCTCCTTTCAGTCGAAATGACAAACTGGACGTGTTATACTTTGTGTCTCACTTTGTGTGGACTTCGACTCCGCTCAGTCTGACAAACGTTTCGTATAACTCTTAATACTTAATTCTTCGTACTTAATTCTTTTTACAATTCACATCTCACATTTTACAAAACGCGAACTCCATCTGGGTTAATCTTCGAAACGTGAATTTCATACGGCAAATTCATTTTTTCGTAAACATCGCTCATGGCTTTTGCGATTTGGTCTGCGGTTTCTTTTCCTCTGCTTAAAGCAAAAATCGACGGACCGGAACCTGAAATTCCGGAACCTAAAGCACCGTTTTCATAAGCCGTTTGTTTGATCTGGTCAAATCCCGGGATTAAAACGCTTCTTAAAGGTTCTACGATTTCGTCATGAAGTGATCTTCCAATTAATTCATAATCTTTGGTGTAAAGACCTGCAACCAATCCGCCCACATTTCCCCATTGCATGATGGCGCTTTTTAGGGAAACATTTTGTTTTAAAACCGAACGAGCGTCAGATGTTTTTAATTCAATCTGTGGATGAACCACTGTTGCGTATAATTCTTCCGGACTGTCAATTCTGATAATATCAAGAGGCGCATAACTTCTTACCAACGTAAATCCGCCTAAAAGGGCAGGAGCAACGTTGTCAGCGTGCGCGTTTCCGCTGGCTAATTTTTCTCCCTGCATCGCAAACTGAACCAAATCTTTACGGGAATATGGTCTTCCCAACAATTCATTGATTCCGAAAACCGCTCCGGCAGAACTGGCAGCACTGCTTCCGATTCCGCTTCCGGCTTTGATGTTTTTATAAATTTCGATTTCAAATCCAAAATCCAGTTCGTCCAAAGTTGCCAACATCGCCAAAGCTGCCACACCCGAAACGTTTTTCTCGGTTTCAAGAGGCAAATCGGCACCCACAATTTTAGTGATTCGAACGCCTTTTTGATCGACTTTTCGAACAATCATTTCATCGCCCGCATTGTCTAAGCAAAGTCCCAATACGTCAAATCCGCATGAGAGGTTGGCGATAGTTGCCGGGCAAAATAGTTTAATATTAGTCATAAAGTTTTTAAAGTCAAAAGTCAAAAGTCATATAAAATGTCATAAATCAAAAGTGAGTACTTTAAGACTTTATGACATTCGACTTTCAGACTAAATTATATATTTCCAATTCTAATTACATCCGCAAAAATTCCAGAAGCCGTAACAGCTGCACCGGCTCCGGCTCCTTTGATTAATAAAGGCTGGTCTACGTAACGATCTGTGTAGAAAAGTACGATATTGTCTTTTCCTTCCAAATTATAGAAAGGATGGTCTTTTGGAATGAATTGCAGACCCACGCTTGCTTTTCCGTTTTCGAATTGCGCCACAAATTTTAGGCGGGATTCTTTTTCGTTGGCTTCTTTCAAAAGATTTTCAAAATGCGAAGCATGTGTAATCAATGATTTGAAAAAATCTTCGTTATTTGCGGTCTTCATGCACTCGCCAGGCAAGAAAGACAGGTTTTCGATGTCTTCGATTTCCATTTGGTAACCACTTTCACGAATTAAAATCAGGATTTTACGCGCTACGTCGATTCCGCTTAAGTCGATTTTAGGATCCGGTTCTGTGAATCCCTGCACTCCGGCTTCTTTTACCACATCATGAAAAGAATTATTCTCATCAAAATTGTTGAAAATAAAGTTCAGACTTCCGGATAAAACCGCCTGAATTTTATGCACTTTATCTCCTGAAGCAATTAAGTTTTTTACCGTATCGATAATTGGTAATCCCGCACCCACATTCGTTTCAAATAAAAACGGAGCGTTGTATTGGCGAGATAAACTTTTCAGTTTTTTATAATTGTCGTAAGCAGAGGAACAGGCAATTTTGTTACAAGTTACAACCGCAATACTTTCTTTTAGGAACTTTTCATACATTTCAGAAACGCTTGCATTTGCAGTAATATCTACGAAAATGCTGTTTCTTAAATTGAGTTCTTTGGCACGTGCGATGAATTCTGTTGGAATAGCCGCTTCACCTTTGTCTAAAGTCGACTGCCAGTCTTTTAGAGAAATTCCGTCTTCGTCAAAAATCATTTTTCTGGAGTTCGACAAAGCAATTACGCGAACATTAATTTTTAGAACCTCTTTTAAGAATTTCTTTTGAGAGTGAATCTGTTCGATGAATTTCTCACCCACATTTCCAACTCCCATTACGAATAAATTCAGCTGTTTGGTGTTTTCTTCAAAGAAGTTTTCGTGTAATGTATTCAGTGCTTTTTTGACGTCTCTTTCGTTGATTACTGCTGAAATATTTCTTTCAGAAGCTCCCTGAGCAATCGCACGGATGTTTACGTTATTTTTTCCTAAAGTACTGAACATTCTTCCGCTCAGACCCTGGTGATTTTTCATGTTTTCGCCTACCAAAGCAATAATACAAAGGTCTTTTTCAACAATGCACGGATCGATTTTGTTTTGTAAAATCTCAACTTCAAATGCTTTGTTGATGGCTTCCTCAGCATTTTCAGCATCCGAATTTAGGATTCCGATACAAATAGAATGCTCAGATGACGCCTGAGTAATGAATATAACATTGATTTTTTCGTGTGATAAAACCTCAAACAAACGTTTTGAAGAACCTGAAACCCCAATCATTCCCGGACCTTCAAGTGTCAGTAACGAAATATGGTCAATATGGCTGATTCCTCTTACAGCTGCTCCATTAGAAGGCGCCTGATTTGTGATTAAAGTTCCATCGGCTTTCGGTTCAAATGTATTTTTGATTAAAATCGGAATATTTTTTCTTAAAACCGGCTGAATTGTTGGTGGATATAACACTTTTGCACCAAAATGAGACAATTCCATTGCTTCCTGATACGAAATGTTTGCAATTGGCTGAGCCTGTTTTACAATTTTTGGGTTTGCAGTAAACATTCCGTTTACATCTGTCCAGATTTCAAGCTGTTCAGCATTCATTGCTCCGGCAATGATAGCAGCAGTATAATCAGACCCGCCACGGCCTAAAGTGGATGTGATGCCATCAAGAGTCTGGGCGATAAAGCCAGGCAAAATAGTAATTCGGGATTGATTCTCTGCGAAATATTCCTGAATCAGAACGTCTGAAATTTCAAAATTGACAACCGCTTTACTAAAGTCGTTATTTGTTTTGATTAACTCGCGGCTGTCTTTATAAACTGCATCTTTGCTAATTTGCTGATAGGCCTGAGCAATAATATAAGAAGAAAGTAATTCGCCAAAGCTCAAAATAGTATCTGCAGTTCTTGGAGATAATTCTCCTAGAAGAAAACAACCGTCTAATAAAGTTTCTAAATGATTGATGATTCTTTTTACGTGGCTTAGCAAACTGCTTTGTTCGCTAACCGGAATCAGTTCTTTTAAGGTGTCTAAGTGTTTTTTCTCGATTTCGGCAACAATATCTCTAAAGCCTTCGTCATTTTCTGCGGCTTTTGCAGCTGCCAGATGAAGTAAATCAGTTACCTTGCTTAATGCGGAAACCACTACAACCAGTTTGTCTTTTTCTGCTTTTTGTTTGACAATTTCGAGAACGAGTTTTATATTTTGTGCATTGGCAACGGAAGTTCCGCCAAATTTTAATACTTTCATTTTTGATTTTTTTTCTTTTATGCAAATATTTTTATGTATCCAATGACTTTCTTCTTTCATGAAAAAAGTATAGATAAACAGGATTATATGTAAAGATGTATACCCCTAAGGGGTAGTAATTGTTGTAGTAGTAATTGTAGTAGCAGCAGTTGCAACTCTTGTCTGAGTTGTCATTAAGGATTGATATTTTGTGCTGTTACTTTTCATTTTTGATTTTTCAAAAGTACAGTTTTTTATAAAAGTTAAAAAGGTGATTTTTCTTTTTGCGAATATTTTAATAATTTAAATGATAAAAAATCAATATTGAGTATTTGTTAAAATTGAACATGGTAAGTTGAGTTTTTGATATATTTTACCCGGTTTTTAATTGTATTTATTTCTTTAGTGATGAAGAGTTCGCTAAAGGAAATTACTTAAAACAGAGAGTGTGTGACTCGTTTTTGATTTTGTAAAATGATAATTAAAGAAAATCATATTTTATTAAAAACTTAATTATTGTGATAAAATGTTGCTTTTTAATGTCGATTTGTTGAATTTTGACGTTTTAAATTTTGAAAGCATCATGAGAGAAATCCATTATATAAGTACTGAAACTTTAACTTTAGAAACATTACAGGAGATTTTAGGGAACGATAAAGCATTAGAATTATCTGAAGAAGCTAAAGTAAATGTTCAGAAATGCCGTGATTATCTGGATAAAAAAATGGCTTCTCATCCGGAACCTATATATGGAATCAATACGGGTTTTGGGGCACTTTATAGCGTGAAAATCTCTAATGAAAATTTATCTCAGCTTCAGGAAAACCTTGTAAAATCGCACGCCTGCGGAACAGGAGAAAAAGTTCCTGCAGAAATTGTCAAAATGATGCTGTTGCTTAAAATTCAGTCTTTGAGTTATGGATATTCAGGGATTCAATTGCAAACATTAAACCGCCTGGTTGATTTTTATAATAATGATGTTTTACCTGTAATATATACACAAGGTTCATTGGGCGCTTCTGGAGATTTAGCTCCTTTGGCACATTTGTCATTACCTTTATTAGGAGAAGGGGAAGTGATTTTTGATGGCAGGAGAGTACCTTCTGCTGAAGTTTTAAAACATTTTAACTGGGAACCAATTGTTTTGCAGTCCAAAGAAGGACTGGCTTTATTGAACGGAACACAGTTTATGAGTGCTTACGGAGCTCATATTTTGATAAAAGCCTATAAATATTCTTATCTGGCAGATTTAATTGGAACCATTTCTCTGGAAGCTTTTGATGGAAGAGTGGAACCTTTTAATGAACTGATTCATTTTATACGTCCGCACAAAGGACAGATTGTAACGGCACAGCGAATCAATGAATTTTTGGAAGGAAGTGAAATTATTGCACAGCCTAAAAAGCATGTACAGGATCCATATTCTTTCCGTTGCATGCCTCAGGTTCATGGTGCTTCAAAAGATGCGATTGATTATGTTCGAAAAGTATTCAAGACTGAAATTAATTCGGTTACGGATAATCCAAATATATTTATAGAATCTGATCAGATTATTTCAGGTGGAAATTTCCACGGACAGCCATTAGCTTTGGCATTGGATTTTATGGCAATTGCTTTGGCAGAACTAGGAAGTATTTCTGAAAGGAGAACTTATCAGCTGATTTCAGGATTACGAAATCTTCCGGCATTTTTGGTGGATAACCCCGGACTGAATTCAGGATTTATGATTCCGCAATACACAGCTGCGAGTATTGCTAGCCAGAATAAACAACTGGCAACACCGTCCAGCGTTGATAGCATTGTTTCTAGTAACGGACAGGAAGATCATGTAAGCATGGGGGCAAACGGGGCGACAAAGGCATTAAAAGTTATGGATAATTTAGAGCGAATTCTGGCCATAGAATTATTAAATGCTTCGCAGGCAATTGCGTACAGAGCGCCTTTAAAATCAAGTGATTTTATCGAAATGTTTCTAAGTAGTTACAGGGAAATAGTGCCTTTAGTGAAGGAAGACCGAATTTTACATTATGATATTGAACGTTCTGTTTTGTTCTTAAATAGTTTTCAAATTGAAAATGATTTGTTAACAATGGCTTAACATTGAAAAACAATATTGACGTAATTTTGCACTATCAAAAATATAAAAATGTCAATAAACAGTATTTTCCAATTTTTAGTGCCGAAAGACAAGAAATTCTTTCCACTTTTTGAAGAAGCTTCAAGCAATTTAATTGAATTAGCTTCTAACTTACACGAAGCTGTAAATTTACCATTAAAGGAAAGAGAAATTCTTTTTCAGAAGATTGACGAATTAGAACAAAAAGGAGAAGATATTACTCGTCAGACCAATCTGGAGTTAAGCAGAAACTTTATTACTCCATTTGACAGAGAAGATATTCATACGTTAATTACTTCAATTGACAACGTTGCAGATTACCTTCATGGTGCATCAAGCCGTATGAGATTATATCAGGTAGATAAGATTACAAAATCTATCAGAAAAATGACTGAAATCAATCTTGAAGCTTGTCAGAATATTGACAGTGCGGTAAAAGAATTGAGAAATTTAAAGAATTTCAAAGTTATTAAGGATGCCTGTTCCAGAATTAATAAATTGGAAAACAAGTCTGATAACGTATATAACAAAGCAGTTTTTGAAATTTTTGAAAACGAAACAGATGCTAAAAATATTATCAAATATAAAGAAGTGTTATCTGTTTTAGAATCAGCAACAGACAAATGTAAGAGTGTTGCGAACATACTGGAATCTATTTCTGTAAAACATTCTTAATTCAATTTTTCATTCTGAAGTTATAATTTTATGACGCTACTTATAATTATTATAGTATTAGCTTTAATTTTTGATTACATCAACGGTTTTCATGATGCGGCAAATGCTATAGCAACTGTTGTTGCAACAAAGGTTCTCACACCTTTTCAGGCGGTTGTCTGGGCAGCATTTTTTAACTTTCTGGCTTATTGGGTTTTCGGATTTGGAGTTGCAGATACTGTTGCCAAAACGGCACACACAATGGAAATTAACCTTGTAGTGATTTTAGCAGGTGTTATTGCTGCAATTTGCTGGAACTTATTAACATGGTGGTTAGGAATTCCTTCGAGTTCATCACATACTTTAATTGGTGGTTTTGCAGGGGCAGCCGTTGCGCATGCTATTGCAGTTCATGGTTTTTCTGGTTATGTTGGAGAAGACGGAGCAACACACTACTGGTACGAAATTGTAAGCTGGTACAAGGCAGGTAAGGATGGCGGAATGCCTTCGGGAGTTATCATCATTATTGCTTTTATTGTATTAGCACCTTTATTGGGAGCATTAGCTTCTTATTTGATATCAATTTGGTTATTGAATGCTTCCCGAAAAAGTATTTTGCCTAAGATATTTACAATTGCTTTAATGATTGGAACAATTTGGTTTGTAAAAGTTCAAATGATTTCTTACGAAGAGATTGTAGAGC
Organism: Flavobacterium calami; assembly: GCF_038290035.1. Classification (NCBI taxonomy): domain Bacteria; kingdom Pseudomonadati; phylum Bacteroidota; class Flavobacteriia; order Flavobacteriales; family Flavobacteriaceae; genus Flavobacterium; species Flavobacterium calami. The sequence continues at coordinate 96,329 of NZ_JBBYHS010000012.1, read as the reverse complement.
ATGGAAAGCCTCGTTTTGATTCTCATTTCTGGAGCGTAGCTTTTGATGCACATAATATCAAATGGTTTTTAGTAGCATTTATTATACTGACTGTTAGTGTTTTTTGTTTGATATTCAGTAGTCTGAATCTTCATCAGGCGGATGCGGCTTTGAAAAAAATGCAGTTATTGTCTTCTGCGGCTTTCAGTTTAGGTCACGGAGGAAATGATTCCCAAAAAGTTATGGGTATTATTGCAGCAGCTGTGGCAGTTTATATCAATACAAATCCGGGAGTTCACATGGACTCGTGGTTAGATGTTGTTTTACCAAATGATGATAAGGGAATAAAAGGAGTAATGCCAGGCTGGATTCCGTTAGCTTGTTATTCTGCAATTGCTGCGGGAACTTTGAGTGGTGGATGGAAAATTGTAAAAACAATGGGGTCTAAAATCACAAAAGTAAGTTCCTTTGAAGGGGTTGCCGCTGAAACGGCAGGTGCTTTGACACTTTACTTCACAGAGCATTTAAAAATTCCGGTAAGCACAACACACACCATTACAGGATCAATCATCGGTGTTGGATTAACAAAACGAGTATCTGCAGTAAGATGGGGGGTAACCGTAAGTCTGATCTGGGCATGGGTATTAACAATTCCTATTTCTGCTCTTTTAGCAGGGTTGGTTTACTTTGTACTGAGTGTTTTTATCTAAAATGGGTAAAATGATTTTTGTGAAATGTTGAGATGTAAATTACATTTAATAATATAAAAAAAGCTGATTTCAATTAAGAAATCAGCTTTTTTGCTTTATGAATGGTTTGATGAAAACTTTTATTTTTTCCAGTTTAATTGTAAGGCATAACAGGTTTTCTCTCCTTTGGTGATACTAAAAGTAGTAGCGGAGTTATCTTCAATATCGCTTTCGTGAATTATTACTGTATCTTTTAATGAAAGTTCCTTCATAAAATTCATTTCAAAACTGCTTACTTCTTGTTTCAGAATTCTTTTGGGGTTGACATGGTCGAGGCACCATTCCAGATATTTTACGTTATTCACATGGTTTACAATATCCAGATCTGATAAGTAAACTGTTTTTTCGAATACGGCTTCTTTTTCGTGATTGATATTGATTTTCGAAAAGCCTTCTGTTGTGGCTCTTTTATCCGGAAATAATTCAAAATGTTCATAAGGCAATGCCAAAGCTTCCGGACGGCGTAATTGTGTGTTAAAAACGGCCCAGTAGGTTTCGCAGCCCACAATCTTTTTTCCGTTGACATGCATTTCCAGCGCACGTACAGAACGTGAGTTTTCAAGACTGTTAATCCAGGTGGTTACCGTTACAATATCTCCTGATTTTGGCAAATCTGAAATCTCAACACGCATTCGGCTTAAAACCCATGCCTGGTGAAATTCCTGCATATCATAAAAACTGATGCCGCCAACTTCAGAATGTGCTGCGGCGGTTAATTGTAAAATATTGCAGAGATCTGTATATTTTAAAGAACCGTTTGGGGTACATTGCGTGAAATTGATTTCCCAGTCTTTGCTTAGAATAGATGTGAAGTTTGGTGATATTGGCATTTTAATTTTAGACTTCTTAGATTGTTGGACTTCTTAGATTTTAGATTTTTTGAAATAAATAAAGAGTAAAGAAAAAAGATTTTATTTTACAATTTCGTCAATATAATCTATAATTTTCTCTCTCTCTGTAGCATAATCAAACCATTTGGTGTTTTCATTTCGTTTGAACCATGTTAATTGTCTTTTAGAAAATCGTCTGGTATTTTTCTTGATTTCATCAACAGCGAAGGGCAAAGTGAATTCTCCGTCAAAATAACTGAATAATTCTCTATAACCGACCGTTTGAAGCGCATTTAACGCTTTATTAGGATATAATGCTTTTGCTTCTTCAAGTAAGCCTTCGTTCATCATAATATCGACACGCTGGTTGATACGGTTATAAATTACTTCTCTGTCTGCTTCTAAACCGATTAGAATGGGAATGAAGTTTCTGTTGTTTTTCTTCTGGTTCAAAAAGGATGAATATGGTTTTTGAGTTCCGATGCAAACCTCGACAAAACGCATCATTCTTTGTGGGTTTTGAAGCGTCTGAGGGTTTTCTAAATTAATTTTCTGAAAGTATTCCGGGTCTAAAGTTTTTAATTGTTCCTGTAAATATTCAATTCCGAGTTTTTCATATTTTGAATTGACTTTTGAGCGTACTTCGGGATTTATTTCGGGAAATTCATCAAAACCTTTCAATACAGCATCGACATACAATCCGGAACCGCCGATCAGAATCGCAAAATCATTTTTTCGGAATAATTCTTCGAGTTTTAAAAGTACTTCTTTTTCGTAATCTCCAACAGTATAGTTTTCGAAAATCGATTTGTTCTGAATGAAATGATGTGTTGCTGATTGTAATTCTTCCTCATTTGGAACGGCTGTACCGATGGTCATTTCTTTAAAAAACTGACGACTGTCACAGGATATTATTTCGCAATTAAAATGTTTTGCCAATGCTATGCTTAAGGCTGTTTTGCCTATGGCTGTTGGTCCGACAATGGTAATTAGGTATTTCATGTTTCTTTTTAGCCCGGATGGAAATGAAAACCCCGGACTTATATTTGTTAGTTTTTGTGGCGTAAAAGAAGCGACTTTAGAAGCTGCTTTTATGACTTAAAAAACAACAAAGATAAGGAGGAGTTGCAATGTACAGCCGGAATAGCTTCATAAATTAATGATGTAATTCGGTTCCGCACTCGTGACAGAATTTAGCATTGTCAAAATGAAGCTGTGAACCGCAGATCTGACAGGTAGTTTTTGTTGAGACGGTATTATTTCGTAGACTTTTTTTAGCAAATTCGGCCGTTACGATTCCGGTTGGAACAGCTATGATTCCGTAACCCAAAATCATGACCAGCGCCGCTATAAACTGACCTAATGGAGTTTGTGGAGAAATATCTCCGTAACCAACGGTTGTCAGTGTTACAATTGTCCAGTAGATTCCCATTGGAATACTTGTGAATCCGGATTCTTCACCCTCGACCAGATACATTACAGAGCCAATTATGATGGTACTGATTAAGACGAAATAGATAAAAACCAGGATTTTTTCTTTGCTGGCGTCAATCGCTTCTTTCAACTGGAATGACTGATGTGAAATTTGAGGCAGCTGAAGGATTTTGAATAATCGAAGGAAACGTAAGGCTCTTACAATGGATAAAATGCTTGCTCCGGGGAAAAATATCGATAAGTACATAGGCAAAACGGCTAATAAATCGATTATTCCGTAGAAGCTGAAAATGTATTTGACCGGTTTTTGAATAGAAATAATCCTTAAAACATATTCAATTGTGAAAAAGATGGTGATTATCCATTCGCATATCCATAACTGGTAATGATATTTGGAACTGATACCCTGAACAGTGTCGAGCATTATCAATAAAACACTTAATAAAATCAGGCCTAAAAGAACCAAATCAAACATTCGTCCCAGAATGGTATTGGTACCATAGAGAACGATTTTTACTTTCTCTCTGAAGATTTCGTATTGTGATTTTTTGTTTTTCATATCCTTAAAGATAATGAAAGTTTTGTTTTACTAAAAATGAAGTATTTTCAACGATTTGCTTTTTCGAATATACTGCTGAATAATGTTTTTTACGTCGCGATTGTGCTGCATGGGAATCAGAATTTTGTTCAGGATTTCGATATTGGTAATCTGATAATTCAAATCATAATAGGCGTAGCCTTTATAGATTCCGTTTTCGATTAAAATGGCACTTCTTTCGTTTACATTTCGGCCTCTGTCCATTAAAATCATGCTTTTGTTTTCAAAACTATTTTCAGAAATAAACTGCTGAACCCTTAAATTGTAAATTTCAGGAGTGATTTCGCCAATACAGGCACCATCACATTCTTTGATTTTGTATTGAAAGCATTCTTTTTTAGTCTGATATAAACCAGTTAGTTTCTGGCATAAATGATATTTCGCAGTGAACTTGAAAAGTGCATTTTTACCCTCCTGCAAAGAAGCAAATGACGTGATTTCTTTTTTGCGTCCGTCAGCTTTTCCGAGGTTTACATTCAGATAACCGTTTGAATCTTTTTCCACATAAATGGCGAACGGAAAAACACTCTTTTTTTGTGAGCGATTGTGTCTTGGACGGTTTATTTTTACTTCTTCACTTTCTTTCAGTAAAGCAATTAATTCGCTTCCTGTTTCCTCATAAGTTATAGTAAAAACTTCTGCTTGTATACGTTTGCTTTTGGTCGTAATTCCGGTAAAATGCTGATTGACTCTTTTTCGGATATTCAGGCTCTTGCCGATATAAATTAAATTACCACCTTCGTTATGAATATAATAAACGCCTGTTTTAGAAGGCATCTGATTTACCAAATCCTGAAGTTTTGGTGAAATTCCTTTTTCGATTTCGAATTTTACAAAATCTTTGACAATGGTTTTTTCCAGGTCTTTTTCTAGTAATATTTTGAATAACTTGGTTGTAGCGATAGCATCTCCGCTTGCACGATGTCTGTCGGCTATTGGAATTCCGAGAGAACGGACTAATTTTCCTAAACTGTAAGAAGGCTGTTCCGGAATTAATTTTTTGGCAAGTTCGACGGTACAAAGTGTTTTGGATTCGAAATTGTAACCCAAACGTCTGAATTCGGTACGCAGGATTCTATAATCAAAAGAGGCATTGTGCGCTACAATAATACAATCTGAAGTGATTTCGATGATTCGTTTGGCTACTTCATAGAACTTAGGAGCAGAACTTAGCATAGCATTGTTGATTCCGGTTAATTTAGCCACAAAAGGCTGAATCGGAATCTCAGGATTGACGAGACTGATGAATTGGTCTACTACTTCATGACCATCAAATTTATAGATGGCGATTTCGGTAATTCCTTCTTCATTGAATTGTCCTCCGGTGGTTTCTATGTCTAGTATTGCGTACATGTTCAATTTCAATATCAAATATCAATGGCAAAAATCAATTTCAAAAATCAAACCCAATATCAAAAAATCAATATTTTAAAATTGAAATCAGGTATTGAGATTGTCATTGCCATTGTTATTGTAATTGAAAAATTATTTTTTGTTTATTATCATTTTTGATGAGATTGCTATTAATTGCTCAACCTCTGTCAAAAGCGTCGTTTTTCTACATTTCCTTCTTCAATATAATCCAAAATTTTTAATGAATTTCTGGATTCTTTTAACTCCTTTACAACTAAGGAAACTTTAAATATAAAATCTTTGTCACTTATTGTTCCTTGTGCTTCTCCAAAATTTAAAGAAGCGCTTCCGGATGATCTGATTAACTGGTTTTTATAATATTCATTTTCAAAGATTCTTTCTAATTGTCTCGTAAAGAAAATACATTCTCCTGCAAAACGAATCAGTCGATCATCAAAATTGAATATTTTCTCCATTTTATATTTTATATTTTAAAATTGCCATTTTAATTGTAATTGATTTTTGATATTGAAGCTTTATCGCCCTCCAAATATGCTACTGCCAATTCTTACCATGGTGCTTCCGCATTCAATAGCAAGTTGGTAATCTCCAGACATTCCCATTGAAATCGTTGAAAAATGGGCTGCTGTTGAAATGCATTGCTGTGTGTCCCGGCATTGGGCATCTTTGTTTTGAAGCGAATCAAAAATCGATTTCAAATGCAGGAATTCTTTCTTAATTTGGTTTTGGTTTTCTGTAAAAGTAGCCATTCCCATCAACCCTAAGATACGAATATTTTTCATTTCTTTAAATTCAGAAGAAGACAACAAAGCCGTTAGTTCTTTCTCATCAAGACCAAATTTTGTTTCTTCTTCGGCAATATATATCTGAAGCAGGCAATCAATAACCCGATTGTTTTTTAAAGCCTGTTTGTTGATCTCCTGTAACAATTTCAAACTGTCAACGCCATGAATCAAACTTACAAAAGGTGCCATAAATTTCACTTTGTTTGACTGAACATGTCCAATCATATGCCATTGAATGTCCTTTGGCATTTGCTCATATTTATCGGACATTTCCTGAATTTTATTCTCTCCAAAAATACGCTGACCGGCTTCATAAGCCTGCATCAAATCTGAAACAGGTTTTGTTTTTGAAACAGCAACCAGAGTTACGTGTTCAGGTAAATTTTCTTTGATTGTATTTAGGTTTGATGCTATTGACATTGTTAATTTTTTTATGCGGATAGAAATTGTTTAGAAATCTTCTCAGCCTTTTTACTTTCGCTGTAATCATAAAAACCTTCACCGGATTTTACACCTAATTTTCCGGCTCTCACCATATTGACCAATAATGGGCAAGGAGCGTATTTTGGGTTTTTGAATCCGTCGTACATTACGTTTAGAATCGCAAGACAAACATCAAGCCCAATAAAATCGGCTAATTGAAGTGGTCCCATAGGATGTCCCATTCCTAATTTCATTACGGTATCAATCTCATAAACTCCGGCTACTTTGTTGTATAACGTTTCAATTGCCTCGTTTAGCATAGGCATTAAAATTCTGTTGGCCACAAAACCCGGATAATCGTTTACCTCAACCGGCACTTTGCCTAACTTTTCAGATAAGTTCATGATTATTTTGGTTACTTCATCGCTGGTATTGTATCCGCGAATAATTTCAACCAGTTTCATAACCGGTACCGGATTCATAAAATGCATTCCGATAACACGTTCAGGATGTGCAACGACAGCACCAATTTGTGTAATTGAAATCGAAGAAGTATTTGTTGCTAAAATTGTATTATGGGAACAGTATTCGTTTAATTGTTTGAAAATATTTAGCTTTAGCTCTACATTTTCAGTTGCTGCTTCGACTACTAAATCTACACCTACAACACCATCTTTGATATCGGTATAGGTAATAATATTGGTAATTGTTCTGGCAACATCTTCCTGTGAAATAGTACCTTTAGCCAACATTCGTTCCAGATTAGCAGCAATAGTTGCCATTCCATTATCTAATGATTTCTCAGAAACATCAATTAGTTTTACGGTAAAACCACTTTGCGCAAAAGTATGAGCAATTCCGTTACCCATTGTTCCTGCACCAATTACAGCTATAGTTTTCATTTAATCTGGTATTTGAATTTTAAAAGTTAAGGTTTAAAGCGACTTAGCAGCCCACTTTAAACCTTAAAGATAATGAGTTTATTTTTTTATTATTTATCGAAACAATCAATAATCTGATAAGCTACTCTTAATGCATCAGTAGCCTGTTCCAATGTTACAACCGGAGTTGTGTCATTATTGATGGCATCAGCAAATGAATTTAATTCGTCTAAAATAGCGTTGTTTTGTTCTACATCCGGATTAGTGAAATAAATTTGTTTTTTTACACCTTCTGCATTTTGAAGAATCATATCAAAATCTCCCGGAACTTCAGGAGCATCTTTCATACGGACAACTTCGCATTTTTTCTCCAGAAAATCAACTGAAATGTAGGCGTCTTTTTGAAAAAAACGTGTTTTACGCATGTTTTTCATCGAAATGCGGCTTGCTGTTAAGTTGGCTACGCATCCATTTTCGAATTCAATTCGGGCATTGGCGATATCAGGTGTTTCACTGATTACGGATACACCGCTCGCATTGATGTTTTTTACTTTAGAATTAACCACGCTCAAAATCGCATCAATATCATGAATCATTAAATCCAAAACTACAGGAACGTCTGTTCCGCGTGGATTGAACTCAGCCAAACGATGCGTTTCTATAAACATTGGATTTTCGATCATGTTTTTGGTAGCGATAAAAGCAGGGTTAAAGCGTTCTACATGTCCAACCTGCCCTTTTACATTGTATTCGTTTGCCAAAGCGATAATTTCTTCGGCCTCATCAACTGTGTTGGCAATAGGTTTTTCTATGAAGATGTGTTTTCCTGATTTGATGGCAACTTTGGCACATTTGTAGTGCGATAGCGTTGGGGTTACAATGTCGATTACATCCACGGCATGGATTAATTTTGCAATTGTATTGAAGTTTTTATAGCCAAATTCTTTTGAAATTCTTTCGGCATTTTCCTGATTTTCATCATAAAATCCAACTAATTCGTATTTGTCAGATTGTTGTAATAAGCGTAAATGTATTTTACCTAAGTGACCCGCACCTAAAACTCCTACTTTTAACATGTGAATGTATTTTAAACAAAAATAGAATTTATTTGTTGAAAGAGAAAAAGAATTTAACTAATTGTGAATTATAAGTACCGGCTTTCGACTTTTGACATTATTAATTTAATAATTAAAAATCAATATTTGATTTCCTGTTTTGTTTCTTATTTTTGCGAAAATAAAACCTACCCATTTTGAAAGATACTGCCAAACATCAAGGACTTCGCAATCAATTAGTAAGCACTTTAGAACAAAAAGGGATTACTGATAAGGCGGTTTTAGAGGCGATAAAAAAAATCCCAAGACACCTTTTTTTAAATTCAAGTTTTGAAGATTATGCTTATCAGGATAAGGCTTTTCCTATAGGTGCAGGGCAAACTATTTCGCAGCCCTATACAGTTGCTTTTCAGTCTCAGCTGCTGGAAGTAAAAAAAGATGATAAAATCCTCGAAATTGGAACAGGTTCCGGTTATCAGACTGCTGTTTTATTTATGCTGGGTGCAAAAGTCTATAGTGTTGAAAGGCAGAAAGAGCTGTTTAAAACGACTTCCAATTTATTTCCAAAGTTAAATATCAGACCTAAACATCTCTCGTTTGGAGATGGTTACAAAGGTCTTCCAAATTACGCTCCGTTTGACAGCATTATTGTTACGGCAGGTGCTCCTTTTATTCCACAGCCTTTGATGGCGCAGTTGAAAATAGGAGGAAGGCTGGTCATTCCGCTTGGCGAAGACGTTCAGATTATGACTTTATTAATTCGAAAGAACGAAACTCAATTTGAAAAACATGAATTTGGAGAATTTAGATTTGTGCCTTTGTTAGAAGATAAGAATTAGAAAAAATGCCCCAAAAAAGTTAGACTATTTGGGGCATTTTTATTGTTTAATTTTTAGCAAGTAGGAGCAATAATAAAGACTTTAGAGAAATTAGTTTCAATAGTTATATCTTAGCTTAAACTTGCCTTTCTTTTTATGTAAAATTACTTAACCTTAATTACGACTTTTCCTTTGGACCTTCCTGTTTCAACATAAGACAATGCTTCGTTTGTCTGTTCGAATGAAAAGACTTTATCAATAACAGGTTTTATGATCCCAGCCTCAATCAGTTTTGTTATTTCGCTTAACTGTCTGCCTTCTGCTCTCATAAACAGAAATACAAAATTGGTGTTTAATTTTTTTGCTTTTTTCTTTGCGCCCAGACTAATCAATTTCGTTACTAATTTTAAATACCAGGGCAAACCAATTGTTGTGGCAAATTCAGGCGTTGGTGGACCTACTAGTGAAATAAGCTGTCCGCCAGACATTAAAATTCGTAATGATTTTTCTAAAATTTTTGAATCTCTGTTACTATGCAAAACCAAATCATAGTCTTTCAGTTTTGTTTCAAAATCTTCTGTTTTGTAATCAATGATAAGGTCGGCACCAAGAGATTTTACTAATTCAATATTTTTGTTGCTAGTAGTTGTAGCCACAAAAGCGCCTAAATGTTTTGCTAACTGAATAGCAAATGTGCCAACACCACCCGAACCAGCCTGAATGAAAACTTTTTGCCCTTTTTGTATTTTTCCAATTTCGATAAGAGCCTGCCAGGCAGTTAAACCAACCAAAGGGATAGAACCTGCTTCCTCCATTGAAAGGTTTTTGGGTTTTAAGGCAACATCATTTTCATTAATAGAAATGTATTCAGCAAAAGTACCAACCCTATGATCTGACGGACGAGAATATACTTCGTCGCCAACCTTAAACTTGCTGACTCTGGAACCTATTTTGGTTACAACACCAGCTACATCGTGACCATTGATAAAGGATGGCTTGTAGGGTAAAAACAGTTTAAAATCACCATTTCTAATAAGTGAATCTAATAAATTAACTCCTGCCGAATGAACTTGTACCAATACATCATTTTCATTTACACTTGGTACTGCCCAATCTGACAAATGTAATTTTTCTTTTTTGCCGTATTTTTTTACTATGAATGCTTTCATTTTTTTTCTTTTTAGGCTTTGTTTAATTGTTTGAGTACATTTTTTTCTAAAACTCCATAAGCAAAATGTTGCAGGTTTATTAAGGCAGAAGTCCCTTTGCCTACAATATTTCTAAATTTCGGCTTGTCTGTTTGAACAACTTTAAGCACTTTTTCTGCAACCATCGCAGGATCTTCGGCTTGATCTACCAAATTTTCTGTGAATTTTTCAATCTTATTTCTCAACGTATTGTAATCTTCAATTTTATTTAATGTTGTTGTAGAATTATCTAAAATGCTTGTTTTAAAAGCAGCCGGCTCAATCATGGCAACACTAATGTTAAACTCGTTCAATTCGTATCTTAATGATTTGAAATAACCTTCCAATGCGTGTTTTGAAGCCGCATAGTAAGCTGCATTAGGAAATGATACAAGGCCTATAATGGAACCAACAGTAATTATTTTGCCAAATTTTTGTTTTCTAAAATGGGGTAATATGGCATTAGTGACTTTAATGGTTCCCCAAAAGTTAGTTTCCAATTGCTTCCTGCCCAATTCAACAGGCGTTTCTTCTGCAATACCTGACACTAAAAAGCCGGCATTATTGATCAGAATATCCAACTTTCCTATTTCCTTTAAAATTCTTTCAGGTAAAGTGTTTATTGATTGGTCTGAATCAAGGTCAAGTGCTATCATTTTGAAGGGTACAGCCGACTTCATTTTTTCAGGATTTCGACTTGTACCAATTACATTGTAACCGTTTTTGTGTAATTCGTTTGCGATAAGTAAACCAAAGCCAGAACTTGCACCCGTAACTAAAATATTTTTTTTCATTATTATTTGTTTTAATTTATTCGTAAATTTGCTTGCAAAATGCAAGTGCAAATATACAAACAACTTTCAAAATGCAAGTTAAAATTTAAAATATTTTATGGAATTGAATAAAAAAAGATCAAACTGCCCATTGAGCTGCTCACTTGACGTGTTTGGAGACAAGTGGTCTTTGCTGATTATCAGAGATTTGATGTTCGGAAATAAATGTACTTATAATGATTTTTTAAAGTCAGATGAAGGTATAGCTACGAATATTTTAGCGTCAAGATTAAAAGGACTTGAAGAAAATGGCATAATTGAAAAATTAGCACACCCCGACAGCAAGGCAAAAAAAATGTACAGGCTTACACCCAAAGGCATCGACCTATTGCCTGTAATTATGGAAGTTTATATTTGGTCGGAGAAATATTATGAAATGCCAGCAGATCTAAAAGCCACAATTCAGGAAGCCAGAAAAGACAAGGAGAAATTTGTAAAACAGATTACAAAAGAATTGAAAATTAAAATAAAAGAGAAAAAAAGCGACAGCTAAAAGCAGTAGCACTATAACTATTTAACCCGTTGGGTGAAATTAAAAAAGTGTCATCCTGAGCGGAATCGAAGCCCTTTGGTGTTAAAGCCTTCGACTCCGCTCAGGATGAAAATTCGTTTCTAAGCAAGATAAAATCTACTTATTTATTTTTCCAACAGATCCCGTTTCTGAAGGTATAAGTTCAAAAACAGAAGTAGGGGCAAGCCCAGATTCAATTCTGTGTGAAACGTACAAAATAGTCACATTGGTTTCCTGTCTGATAGTATTGATTAACTGAATTACCAAATCTACGTTTTCGTCGTCCAGACCTTCTACAGGTTCGTCCAGAATTAATAAAGGCGGATGTTTTAAAACCGCACGAACAATTAGTGCTACTCTTTGCTGCCCAATGGAAAGATCTATAAAACGTTTCTTTTTTAAATGACTCATTTCAATTGCTTCCAGCCATTGTGCTACAATTTGTTTTTGTAAAGTGGTCGGTTCAATATACAATCCGATAGAATCGAAGAAACCGGAAAGAATCATTTGTTCCAAAGTATGACCTTTTTGGAATAAATCCATCATAGAAGTGGTGTAAATACCGATTTGCTTTTTGATTTCCCAAACGCTTTCGCCACTTCCTTTTTTTCTTCCAAATAAAAATAAATTCTGACCATATCCTTTCGGGTTGTCACCTGTAATTAAGGATAAAATAGTGCTTTTTCCTGAACCGTTCGGGCCAATTAACTGCCAAAATTCACCTTGTTTGATAGTCCAGGAAATGTTATCAATTATTTTTCGGTCTTCATAACTTACTGAAACATGATCCATTTTTATTAATTCACTTTCGTGAAAAGTACCCGGTTCATGAGCCTTCGGAATTGCAGCTGTATTTAAGGTTTTAAAATGGTTTTCGGTTTTTGAAATAGGGTATAAAGTAAACGAGTCGTCTTTGATCTGAACCTTATTCAGTACAAAATCCATTAAATCAACCGTACGATTTACGAGTTGAATAATAGAAATTGTATCAGTCAGTTTTTCTAAAGAAAGAGCTAAAGCCAGACGTGAAGCCTGATCTAAGTGATCGAAAGGATTATCGAAAATAATAAAATCAGGATTTTGACTGATACAGTATTTTAAGAACTCTTTTTTGCGTTCGCCGGAAGAAAAAGTCCGCAATTGCCTGTGCGATTCGGGAGAAGCTTCAACAGATTCATATTGATATTCTCTTTCGATGAATTTTTCAATTGAAATATCAGAGAATAAAATTCCTTTTTGGTTGTTAAAAACGGCTAATTCTTCTTTGGCTTCGCCGGATAGGAGGGAGTCTATGAACTTTTTTTTATTGACCTGATTGGTTAAAAGAATGTCCCAATGTTGTTTTTGATGCATTATGTATTTCTTGTAAGGATATTTATTGTTTGGTTGCCATTGGCAAATTATTTCTCGACCATTCGCTCCAGGAGCCTACGTAAAGTTTTGGAATTGGAATTCCGGCATAATCCATTGCTAACAGTGTGTGGCAGGCTGTAACGCCGGAACCGCAATGAACGATTATATTCTCCGGTTTTATGGTTCCTAAAATTTCAGTGTATTTTTTTGCCAGTTTTTCAGCAGAAAGATAAAAGCCGTTTTCGTCTAAATTTTCGCTAAACGGAACATTAACCGCACCCGGAATATGACCTGCAATCAAATCCAATGGTTCTGTAAGGCCTTCAAAACGATTTTTGTCTCTTACATCAATAACGATATTTTCAGGATTGTTACGGGCTTTATCGACCTCTTTAATGTTTGTTAACAGAAGCTGCCAGTCTGAAACCGGATATTTTTCAGTTGTATAAAAACTTTCTGTTCCTGAACTTAAAGGGAAACCTTTATGAATTGCAGCCTGATAACCGCCATTTAAAACCTGTGCTTTTTCGTGACCAACAGCTTTTAGCATCCACCAAAATCTGGAAGCTGCGTTCGAACCGTTTTTATCATCATAAATAACAATATGGCTTTGCGATGTAATGCCAAGTTTAGACAGCACTTCAGAAAATTTTTCTAATGAAGGCAGAGGATGTCTTCCGCCATTTGCAGGATTGCAGTCTGCGGTAGCTAAATCACGGTTTAAATCTACATAACGGGCACCTTTTAAATGTTCTTTTTTATAATTTTCCTCCATATTGAGTCCGGCTCTGGCATCAACTAAAATTACTTCAGTTGAGTTCTTTAACTGAAGTAATTCTTCGGGATTTATTATGGGAGACCAGTTTTGCGACATCTGAATTTGTTGTAAATGATTAACCCGGAATTTTTTCGATCAATATTTCATTACCTGATTTGTCAAAATAAGTACAGGTCATTTCGATAATATCAACACGCCATTTTGCGATTCCACATTGTCCTGAGTGATTACAAAATGTAATATAATCTGTCTGGCCATCCTGATGCGCTACCAAAAATTCGATAAAACGCTCTTTATTGGCTGTATCCTCCACTTTTATTTCAGGATATTTTTCGTCTGAAATCACAGAATAGTTATTCACCCCATAATATTCTACATGACCGTCATTTACAAAGGTATCGTATCCTTTTACGCCTAAAATAATTAAATCCTGTATATAATTTGGAAAATCAGCACCGCTTTTTACCTTAGCATGTGCCTCTTTTATTTGCTCGATTGTAAACATATAAATTTGATTTAAGGTTAACTTTTATTGTTTCAAAAATACAATTAATGGTTTTATAAACTGATCAAAAGATTCAATATGTGGTAAATGTCCGGTATTGGCGATTTCTACAAGTTTGGCATTCGGAATGGCTTTTTGTGTTTTTTTGCCCAGTTCGGCATAATTCCCCATTGTTTTTCTCACTTCTTCAGAAACAAGTGGTTTCCCCAAAGCGGTTTTATCTCTTGTACCAATGATTAATAAAGTAGGGCTTTTGATATTTTTGAATTCGTACAAAACCGGCTGTGTAAAAATCATATCGTACATCAATGCCGAATTCCATGCTACAATATTATAATTAGGGGCTGTTGTCCAGCCGGCGCCAAGTTCAGCCCATTTTTGGAAATCAGCATTCCATTTTCCATCATAATAATTCGCCATTTGGTATTTTTTGATGCCTTCGTAATTTTGTTTTAATTCGCTTTCGTACCACCAATCGACAGGTTTGTATGGCACTACTAATTTCCAGTCTTCTAAACCAATAGGGTTTTCAAGTATTAATTTCTCAGCAGTTTCAGGATACATCAACGCAAATCTTGTCGCTAACATTCCGCCCATGGAATGTCCCAAAACAGCTGTTTTTTCAATTCCCAAATGCGCTAACAGTTTTTTGGTATTCTCTGCAAACTGCTGAAATGTATATTGAAAATTATCCGGTTTTGATGATTTTCCAAAACCAATCTGATCCGGAACAATAACCCGGAAGCCTTCTTTTATCAGAGCATTTATAGTAGTTTCCCAATACGCTCCGTTGAAATTTTTACCATGAAATAAGACAATATTTTTGTTATTGTAATTCGCAGGAGTTATGTCCATATAAGCCATCTTTAAAAGCTGACGCTGATTGCTCACTTCTAAAAATTTGACAGGAAAGGGATATTCATAATTACTTAGATTGATATCAAGTTGTTTTATTTTTTCTTGCTGAGAAAAGGAAAAAAGCGGAAGTAATAACAATATGAGTTTTAAGGTTTTCATTTAAATGAGAATTTTTATTTGAGATTTATAAAATTACCGCTCTATGTTTGAAAGGCAAAAATTAAACTCTTAAAATTATCAGAAAATATGGCGTTATTTTAAGATGAAGATGTTTTATAAACGACAGTTTTTCTAAAAAATATGAACGTCCGGTATTTTATTTTTTATTTTAAATCATGAAATAAAATTCGAAAAAACTCTAATTCGTTAAATTTTGAATATTTTAATCAGTTGATAATTTTGTTTTGTTGTTGAATTTATAATCTGTTGATTGCTAAAGCTGTAAACACAGGACGGGACAGGACAGACTCTTTTGTGCTTATACCTAAATTCGGTTGTAACTAACTTTTAACCAATTTATATTAGTATGAAAAAAATTACCTTATCATTCAGATATAGGGTCAACATTCTTTCGGCCTTTGTTCTGATTGCGTTTATGGGACAATTAAAAGCCCAAACGCTGGCATTTCCTGAAGCCACAGGATTTGGAAGATTTACCACAGGTGCGAGAGGTGCTGCAAATCCGCAGATTTATTTAGTAACCAATTTAAATGACAGCGGTCCGGGGTCCTTTCGCGATGCAGTTAGTCAGGAAGGGAGGTTTGTTATATTCAAAGTAGGCGGCATTGTCAATTTGCAATCTCAAATTGTTGTGGCGGCTAATACTACCATTGCCGGACAGACAGCACCAGGAGAAGGAATTGTGTTTTTAGGACCAAGAGTGACGTTTACAGGATCTAATAATACCATTGCGAGATATCTTAGAATTCGTTACGGCGGAACTGCTCAAAATCAGGATGCCTCAGGACTGGCGAACGGTGCCAATATGATTTTCGATCATATGACTTTTACCTGGGGTACTGACGAAGTGTTTTCGATTAATTCTGATGGTAAAGGGGTGAGTCCTGATAATATTACGATTCAAAATTGTATTATTGGCCAGGGAATGCATCGCCATAATCACTCTGCAGGAGGTTTAATTCAGCCTCCGGCAGGCGGAAAAGTGAGTTTGATCGGGAATTTATATATCTGTAATAAAACCAGAAACAATAAAATAAAAGGAATTAACGAGTTTGTAAACAATGTAGTTTACAACTGGGGTAATTATGGAAATACTTATGGACATTCCGAATCTGGAGAGGCTTACATTATGGGAGGTGATTCTGGAGGAAGTTCTGATGTAAATATCATTAATAACTATTTTATTGGGGGGCCGAATACAGGTACTTCAGCAACGACGCCCTTTAACAGAGGAAATGCGAATTTTAATTTATACGGTTCTGGAAATTATTTTGACAATAATAAAGATGGTATATTAAATGGGACATTAGTTCCTTACGATTTAACAGGATATCCTACCGGCGATATAACAACTATTTTATCAACACCGTATGATTATCCAATGAAAAACACAACATTATCGGCTGAGGATGCTTATAATAAAATTGTAGCAAGTGTTGGAGCTTCTTATCCAAGACGTGATCAGGTTGAGAGTTTAATGATTTCAGATTTAGTGTCTAAAGGTACAACAGCTACGTATGTGTATGTACAAACTGACCTGACCAGTAAATTCGGTTTCATCAACGGAGGTGCAGGACATGTTTATGGTGCTCCGGCTCCTTTGGACACAGATAATGACGGAATGCCAGATGCATGGGAAGATGCTAACGGGTTAGATAAAAATACCGCTGATGCTTTGGCTGTGAGCACTACAAACGCTCCATATCTGAATATCGAGGTATATATTAACGGATTGACCAGCACAACGCCTTCAGATTTTATTATTCCGCCATCTAATGTCAATTTTACGAATGTGGTTTCTACTGAAGTTCCGCCATTAAGTTCTTTAAAAATCAACTGGATTGACGGCGCAACTAATGAGGATAATTATATCGTAGAGCGTTCAGATAATGGTACTAATTTTAATGTAATTGCGACCCTTGGAGCAAACACTATAAGTTATAATGATACAGGTTTGCTTCCTAATACCCAATATTATTATCGCGTTAAAGCAAAAAATAGTACAGAGTCGTCTGTATATGAAACAGCAACCATTACTACACCTCCAATTCCGTCGGTTCCTACAAAAGCATCAGTACCAAATCCGGGAACAGGACTTACAAATATTCAGCTTTCAGGTGGAAACTTAACGGTGAAATGGACGGGTAGTGCAAACACAACAACTTATGCAGTTTACTTTGGTACAGATCCTTTAAACTTAACAAAATTGGGAGACGTGGCTTATGTTGCTACTCCAACATACCAGCTTACAGCGTTAAGCCCGGCAATAACTTACTATTGGAGAATTGATGCTTCTAATGCGAAAGGAACAACAATCGGAGATGTATGGAATTTTCGTGCCTTAACCCCTGAACTTGTGGGGCATTGGCCATTTAAGGAAGCAGCTGGAGAAGGTGAGCAAATTGCGGATCTTTCAACGTATGGAAATAATGGTCAGTTAGATGCAGCTTTCGATAATGCTTCTGTTAGGGTAACAGGAAAAGAGAACAAAGCCATAGATTTTGCTACATTATTGCCTAATAAACTAATGGTAAGTGTTCCAAATGATGATCACATATTCTTTGATAAAAATTCTTTTACTGTTTCCTTCTGGATGAAAGCAGATGCCAGTTTAATACCGGCAGGAACAACGCTAAGTTCTTATATTTTGTGTAAAGGCTCGATGACAAAAAATGCCGTCACAGGTGCTACAGGCAAAAGGTTTAATTTAGAAGTTAAAAGCAACCAGCTACGATTTGCTATAGATGATGATAAGAATAAAACAGAAATCAATTCAGGAACGAATTCAGCACCTAACTATTTTAATGGAAGTTGGGTCAATGTGATTATCATGAGAGACCTTGCCACTTCAAAACTGAGGATATATACCAATGGTGCTCTTACTAAAGAGGGAGCTGACGGAACAGGAACATCGGTGGGTATTGGTGAGCCAACTGATTTAGTAATAGGTAACATCGGGGCGTTGGAGTTAAATGCTAATACTACCCCGGCACCGTACAAAGGATTGTTTGACGAACTTAAAATTTTCAATTATGCATTGACTGCGTCTGAAGTTCAGGTATTATTTAATGAAGCAAAATTGAGTAACGAAAAATTCAATCAAAACAAAAACAATGTTGTCGTGTATCCTAATCCTGCAAAAGAGAAAATTTTTATCCATATTCCTGATAGTAATTTATCTTTTGTGACTGCGACTTTAAGCGATGTAACCGGCAAAATTGTCGTTAAAGAAAAGATTTCATCTGATGGGAATGGCGTTTTTACTCTTAATATAGCGAATAAAAATGTGTCAGGACTTTATATCTTAAATGTTTCCGGAGAAAATTTAAACAACAGTTTCAAAATAATGACAGAATAATTAAAAACAGTTTATAGACTAAAAAAACCGTTACATTTATTTGTAGCGGTTTTTCTAATTTATAGCGAAGATAATTGTTTTAAAGCCCTATAAAATCATCACTTTTAGGGAAAATGCTTAACGCCTGAACAGCAATTTCCGGAGTTGGGGAAGCCAGTTTTCGCAGTTTGGTATCCATCCAGGCACCGTCAACAGTTATTGTAGCACAAAGTGTATCGTCTTCTCTTCTAAATTCGTGAATGATAGACCAGCGGGAAGCATCAGCTTTCATTTTGGATGTTTTGGTATGAATGAAAATTTTATCCGAAAGTTTTAATTCTTTTCTAAAAACACATTCTTCCCTAAATAAAACAGGTCCAAAACTTTGTTCCTGCATTACTCTTAAAGTTAAACCTAATTCGTTTAGGATTTCAATACGATGCTGCGCACCAAAATCGTAATAAGCACTATGACGAACGTGAAAATTTGGGTCAAGATCTGACCAGCGAAAAGATATTTCTTTAGTAAACGAAACCATTTTTTTAATTTTAATTTTAATTTGAAATCGAAATTACGAATATCAAATGGTAGTTTTTCTAAATAAAAGTTATTTTTTATTCGTTTAAGATTTTCGCTATATCATTCGGGTACTAATCAGAATCAGCAATAGTATTTGTATTCCTAAAATAATCCAATAGAAGTTTCTGCTTGGTTCTGAAATTTCTTTTAATCCGGATATAGTTTTGTTTTTTACAATATCAGTAAAGCTTAATTTTTCATCTGAAAAATCAACATCATCAAGATTTGCTTTTTTAAGACCGTAAATAATAATTTTTTTTAACCATTTATTATTGTCTTTAGAGTCACTAATTTCCTGAATTAATTTTAGTTTTAATTTCGTAGTGTCTGTTCCTTTTTTTAATAATTCAGGTTGGTTTGTTTTGATTTTGCCCAGAACTTTTTCAATAATTGGAAAAAGTAAAGTTTCACCTTTGTCAGATAATAGTTTATGGATTGTTTTTGAAATGATGTATTTATTTCCAAAAGAAAGTAATATAAAAGGATTGGCAAAAATAGAAAGAGCAATAAGGGTAAAGCCAATAGGTCTCTCAAAAAACAGAATGATGGTTATGGGTATAATTGCTAAACCTCCTGGCGCTCCCGAACCATTTGCAGATTGAAAAAGGAATATTAATAAAGTAGTTAGAGATAAAGCAAAAACTAATAATTGTCCAAGAATATTTATTTTGAGAAAACTAAATGTTGCGCTGCCAAAAAGTTTGGTAGCATATTTGAAATTGTCGGTCATTAAAAGGTTTTTTTTAAGTTGTTTTTTTACACTCGTAATCATTTTTCTTCAACGATAGAAAAAATGAGTGGCAAAAATATAAAAAAAATAGTACAAAAAAATTAAAAACATTTTTAAATTTAAAAGCCAAAATTGTTAATGAAAAACAATTCAGGAGTTGAAATCAGAAACTAAGTTTGGTGTCACGGTATAAATAGTTACTTTTTTTATTAAGGATTAACCTCATTGAGTTGTTTTTCTAAACTTTCTATTTCAGAAGGCCCCTTCAGACTTTTTTTGATAATAACTCCATTTTCGTCAGTCAGGAAATGCCACGGAATACCCATTGACTGATTTCCGTATAACGTTCTTAAATCAGCATCTAATCTTTCATTTGCCCTGATATGATATCCTTCTAAATTGTAAAAATGAGTCATATCTTTCCATTGGTTTTCCCTGTTTTCTTTGTCTATAGAAATATAAACCATGGTAATGTTTTTAGATTTGAGTAATTCATACAATTTTGTGTTGTCTTTAAATTCGGCTTTACATGGGCTGCACCAGGTTGCCCAGATGTCGATGTAATATTGTTTTCCGCTTAATTCTTTTGCAATATCTTTTACAGAATTGATGTTTGTTAAATTGCCGATAAATTTAATTTTATCATTTACAGGTTCTTCCTTCTTTTTATGGAAGGCAATGATTGAAATGATTTCAGGTTCTAAAAATAGAGTATAAGGACTGGAAGGATATTCTGTTTTGAATTGTTCGAAAAGTGTAATCAGTTCCTTTTCGTAATTTTTGTTGATGGTCTCATAGTAAATATAGGCTGCAATGTAATATTCTAATTGCTCACCGGTTAAATGTTTTTTAGCATTACTTATATTATGAGTATGAATGAGTCCTTGTTTGCGATACTGTGAAATTGCAGCCGTAGTAGTTTCTTTTACAATTAATTCCTGATAACGTAAATAATTTTCTGTGTAATAATAAAACCATGGTGAAGTTAATAAATCAGAACTGTGAACTGGATTTGACTCGAATATTTCTTTCCATAGTTCCTTGTATTGTTCGGGTGAAAGTGAGTTTTTATTTTGTGCCGATAGCAGATAGTTTACAAACGCAAGACTTCCCTGAGCACCTTTATAATAATAATTACGGTCAGACTGAACCAGATTATAAAAGTTTTTAGAAATGATTTTGTTTTTTAGTAATTTTTGAAATTCAATAATTTCCGTTTCTTTTTTTTGTTCTAATTTTTGTTTTATTTCAGAAACAATACTGTCTTTACTATACTTTTTGGTTTCGAGTTCAAAATGACCTCCAATAAGCATACTTCTGTTTGGAATTTGGTTGTAAAGAGCCTGACCTTTTTCGTTTTTAGATACAACTTTAAATTTATTTTCTTTGATTTCAGTATTGATAAAAACCTCATAATTCATTCCAGCTTCTGCAATAATGACTCCGTAAGAGTTAAAATGAGTAAAAAGTTCAATAAAGCAGGCTTTTTCAGTGTTAAGTTTTATTTGAAAATTACCTGAGGAATCCGGTTGTACAGAATTTTTAAAACCAATAAAATCAATTCCGCTTATAGGTAAAGTGTATTCAATTGTTTCAGGAATTTTTCCCGTTATTTTTCCTATGATGATTATATCGCTTCTTTTTCCATGACAGATTGCAAAAGTGCCAAGAAGCATTATTAAAATAAGTTGGGATAGTTTCATGATTTCGGTTAAAAGAATGAATTAGTAAAAGCTGGTATGATTTCTTTCAAATATATGGTATTTAGATGGTGAATTGAAATTGTGAGATAAAAATATTGTATTTAATATTAGAGTTTATGTTTTGAAAATTAGTGTTTTAGCCCTGATGGGAGCGGCATCCTTTGCTGCCGGGGTTCGGCAGTAAAGATATAGCGGACAGCAGGAACAGCTCCTGATTAATGACATAATTAAGTTCTTATGCCATGATTGTCAGGTTTTAAAAATGTCATGTTGTCAGATGGATTTTAGTGTACCGACAGTAAAACTGACAAATTACTTTGGTTTTTTATCTTGGCACAAAGATTGACTTATGCCACATGAGTTTGAAATTAAATCAAAAATTAAATATATAAAAAATGGGTAAAATAATCGGAATTGACTTAGGTACGACGAACTCTTGTGTTTCTGTAATGGAAGGTAACGAAGCAGTTGTTATCCCTAATGCAGAAGGAAAAAGAACAACTCCTTCTATTATCGCTTTTGTTGAAGGTGGAGAAATTAAAGTGGGAGATCCTGCAAAAAGACAAGCAGTAACGAATCCTACAAAAACGATTGCTTCTATTAAACGTTTTATGGGACACACTTTTGCTGAAACTCAGGAAGAGGCAAAAAGAGTTCCTTACAGTGTGGTAAAAGGGGACAACAATACGCCACGTGTGGATATTGACGGTCGTTTATACACTGCTCAGGAGTTGTCTGCAATGACACTTCAAAAAATGAAAAAAACTGCTGAAGACTATTTAGGTCAGACTGTATCTGAAGCAGTTATTACTGTTCCTGCTTACTTTAACGATGCACAACGTCAGGCTACAAAAGAAGCTGGAGAAATCGCTGGTCTTAAAGTTATGCGTATCATCAATGAGCCAACTGCTGCTGCACTTGCTTACGGATTAGATAAAAAAGGAACTGATCAAAAAATTGCTGTTTACGATTTAGGTGGAGGTACTTTTGATATTTCTGTTCTTGAATTAGGAGACGGTGTATTCGAAGTATTGTCTACAAATGGTGATACTCACTTAGGTGGTGATGATTTTGACCAGGTTATTATTGACTGGTTGGCTGACGAATTCAAAACTGAAGAAGGTATTGATTTACGTTTAGATCCAATGTCATTACAACGTTTGAAAGAAGCTGCTGAGAAAGCTAAGATTGAATTGTCATCTTCTGCTGAAACAGAAATCAACTTACCATACGTAACTGCTACTGCTTCTGGACCAAAACACTTAGTAAAAAAATTATCAAGAGCTAAATTTGAGCAATTATCTGATGCATTAGTAAAACGTTCTATGGAGCCAGTTGCTAAAGCATTAAAAGATGCAGGTTTATCTACATCTGATATTGACGAAGTAATCCTTGTAGGAGGTTCTACCCGTATGCCAAGAATCGCTGACGAAGTTGAAAAATTCTTCGGTAAAAAAGCATCTAAAGGTGTTAACCCTGATGAGGTTGTTGCAATTGGAGCTGCTATTCAGGGAGGTGTATTGTCTGGAGATGTAAAAGATGTATTGTTACTTGACGTCACTCCATTAGCTTTAGGTATCGAAACTATGGGTGGTGTTATGACAACTCTTATCGATGCTAACACTACTATCCCAACTAAAAAATCTCAGGTATTCTCTACAGCTGCTGATTCTCAGCCATCTGTTGAAATCCACGTATTACAAGGGGCAAGAGCAATGGCTGCTGATAACAAAACTATCGGTCGTTTCCACTTAGATGGTATTCCACCAGCACCAAGAGGAGTTCCTCAAATCGAGGTTTCTTTTGATATTGATGCTAACGGTATCATCAAAGTTTCTGCAACTGACAAAGGAACTGGAAAATCTCACGATATCCGTATCGAAGCTTCTTCTGGTTTAACAGCTGAAGAAATCGAGAAAATGAAGAAAGATGCTGAAGCTAACGCTGATGCTGACAAAATCGCTAAAGAAAGAGCTGAAAAATTAAACGAAGCTGACAGTACTATCTTCCAGACTGAATCTCAATTGAAAGAGTTAGGAGATAAAATCTCAGCTGACCACAAAACAGCTATCGAATATGCTTTAACAGAATTGAGAATGGCTCACCAATCTCAGGATCTTGACGCTATCCAAAAAGGATTAGACAATGTGAATGCAGCCTGGAAAACAGCTACAGAAGCAATGTACGCTCAAGGAGGTGAAGGACAGCAAGCTGCTCCACAACAAGAGCAGGCTTCTGGAGACAATGTTGAAGACGTTGAATTCGAAGAGGTGAAATAAGTACTGATTAATATCAGTTAATAATAAATGTTAAACCGCTGTAAACGTAAAGTTTATAGCGGTTTTTCTTTTTTATGCATTTTTGTTTCTGCTGTTTTTTAATCATCTATTTGTACCATATTTGTACCGGCACTTATAAGGCGATAAAGTGGCATTTATGTACCCTTCATAATTTATACTTTATCTCAAAATAATTGAGAATAGATTTGTAATTATCCTGTGCAGTAAGACAGGTATCCATCAAATATTCTTTGATATTAGTCCATTCCTGCAAACCTCTGTAATAAAAAAGTTTGAGTTGTTCATCAATTATAAATGGCACAATGTTATTTGCTAAACATTCTTTAAAAATAATCAAACGACCTACACGACCATTCCCATCTTGAAAGGGATGTATAATTTCAAATTTATAATGAAAATCGATAATGTCTTCGATAGTTTTATTTTTAATGTTATGATAACTATTCAAAAGTTCTTTCATTTTTAATGAAACAAGTTTAGGAGGACAAGTTTCATTACCACCAACTTCATTTGGCAGTTTCTTATATTCGCCAACATTAAACCAGCTTTTTGCACTATCTGATGTACCAGACTTCAATAAAAAATGAAGTTCTTTAATTATGGATTCCGTTAGCTTACTATTGGCTTTCTCAATAATAAAATCAATGCAGCGAAAATGATTAGATGTTTCAATAATGTCATCTACGTTTATACTTTCTTTAGAAATACCAATGGTATTAGTCTCAAAAATATATCTTGTTTGATCGTGAGTAAGCTGACTTCCTTCAATTTTATTTGAGTTATATGTTAAATCAATCTGAGTACGATGGTAAATACCACCTTTCAGCTTCATATCCTTTTGCTCTTTCAGAGTGTTAAGTAATATATTATTACTGGAGTTTTTTTTAGTTTCTTTTTTGGGAAGTACAGCGTCTTCTGGAATATTCCATGTTTTACCAGTCAGGAACGCTCCTTTTATTTTATCCGAAGAACAATAGTGGCGTATCGTTCTCTCTGATAATTCCACTTTTTTTGCAAATTCTACTACTGAAAGATACTTCATATATATATGTATAAAATTCCGTTATCGGCAAATGTATAGATAAATTTTTATATTATAACACCTGTTTTTGCCGATAGCGGAATTTGTGATGTTCTACTTTGTTAAAAATTAGTACCAATTTTTAACTCCATCTTCAAAAAAAATGTATTTTCTACCATTGTCTTGTTAGGTGTTGATTAACGTTTTTAATTCCGAAGAAGTAAATAATTCTTTTAGTATTAAGTAATTAGTACAAAGTATTAAGATAGAAAACCGAGTCAGAAATGGTCCGGTTTTTTGTGCTTAAAATCTATTTATTTTAGAGTCGCATGCTGTATGTTTCTACTGTAGGTCTATTTACAGGTTTTCCACAAACTGATAATTGTCATTTCCTATCCCGATTCTTTTTCGTAATATTACTATTGTAAAATTTCATGAATGAGAAAGATCAAATACAAGAAAGGACGTAAACTGCAGCATACTAGTTTAGAGTATACTGGGTCTCATAAAGATCATGAAACAGAGATGCAGCTTTTTGTATATGACGATGCAGATGTTGTCGAATATGAAAAGTTTACTGTTTTAGCTTTAAATTCCTGCTTTGATTATACTAAAAACAACTGGCTGAATATACACGGACTAAACGATATCGGCATCATTAAAACAATCGGTGATCATTTTAAGGTTGACGATTTTTTACTCGCCGATATTTTAAACACAACCAAAAGGACCAAGCTTGAGGAACAGCCGAATATTTTATTTTTTAATATCAAATCGCTTTTGCCTTCAGAATACTCAGACGGACTAAAAGTAGAACAGCTCAGTTTTATTTTGAAAGACGGAATCCTGATTTCATTTCAGGAAAAAAGAAGTGATTTCTTTACGCATATACGCGAACGACTGCGTACACATGCAGGGATCGTAAGGATGAAAAAAGTTGATTACCTTCTTTATTTATTGCTCGATGCAGTAATGGAAAATTTCTACATTACGATAGAGGACGAAGAAAATAATATTGAAGAGCTGATAGATTTAACCAAAAAAGGGGCAGATCCTATTATTTTGGAGAAAATTGAAAACCACCGTGATAATTTTAATTTCTTAAAACGTTCCATCGTACCACTGAGAGACTCGCTGTATTATCTGAAAACCATTAAAGATGATGATGAGGCGAATGGTCTTATTCAAAAAGAGACTTTTAACTTTTTTGTAAGACTGCATCAAAAGAGCCTGGAACTCTTAGAGCAAATAGAATCGGATATGAGTTCTTTGGAAAGTGCTTCAAATTTTTATTTTTCGGAACAAAGCCGAAAAATGAATGAAATTATGAAAACACTGACCATCATTTCGGCCATATTTATTCCGCTCACATTTATTGTTGGAGTTTACGGAATGAATTTTGAAAACATGCCGGAACTGAAAACAGAAAACGGCTATTTCATTGTCATGGGAACCATGTTTTTATTGGTAATAGCCCTGATTATTTATTTCAAAAAGAGACGTTGGTTTTAGCTTTTTACATTAAAATTTACACTTTCTAATATGTTCAGTTTAAAATATAACTTATGAGTAAAGCAATATACATAGCGACCAGCGATCAGAACAGCGGTAAATCGATTATCACACTCGGTTTGATGAGTATTCTGATCGGTAAAACAGCAAAAGTTGGTTATTTCAGACCTATTATTGAAGATTTTGTAGACGGAGAACAGGACAATCATATTGAGACGGTACTCTCTCATTTTAATCTTGATATCCAATTTGAAGATGCTTATGCCATTACCAAAAGCAAATTAATCAAGAAAAAAAACAAGGGAAAAATAGGCGAGGTTTTAGATCTTATTATTGAAAAATATAAAAAACTCGAAGAACGTTTTGATTTTGTTTTGGTAGAAGGAACGAGTTTCACGGGCGAAGGAACTTCAATTGAACTGGATCTGAATGTTCTAATTGCTAAAAACCTTGGAATTCCAACTATAATTATTGGTTCAGGAGTTGGTAAAACATTAGAGGAGCTATTGGATAGTCTGTATCTGGTTTATGATTCTTTTAAAGTAAAAGAAGTCGAAGTTTTATCTGTTTTTGCCAACAAAGTCCAACCGGAAAATATTGAACTGGTAACTAAAAGTCTTAAGAAAACTTTGCCAGACAATGTTCTGATCAATACGATTCCGCTCATTTCGAGTTTAAATAATCCGACTATGCAGGAAATCGTTAATGAACTTGATGCAAAGGTTTTATTTGGAGAAAATTATCTCAATAATGAAATTGGACATTTTAGTGTTGGAGCCATGCAGCTGCACAATTATCTTGTTCACCTTCATGATAATGCATTGGTAATTACTCCGGGAGATCGTTCGGATATTATTTTAGGAGCTTTGCAGGCAAATGAATCGGCTAATTATCCAACAGTTTCAGGGATTATCCTGACAGGAAATATTCTTCCGGAAGAAAGTATTTTAAAGCTCATCGAAGGGCTTTCGGCCATAGTTCCGATTATTGCTGTTGATGGCGGAACGTATCATATTACCAATAAAATTGGTGCAATTCGATCTGAAATTTATGCCAATAATACCCATAAAATCGAGACTTCAATTAATACTTTTGAGAAATATGTTGACATTGTATCTTTATCAGAAAGGGTAATTACTTTCGAACCAGAAGGTATGACTCCAAAAATGTTTCAGTATAATATGGTGAAACGCGCCAAGCAGCACCGTAAACATATTGTTTTACCGGAAGGGAATGATGAACGAATTATTACGGCTGCTTCAAGATTATTGGCAATGGATGTTGTCGATATTTCAATTATCGGAGATAAAAAACAAATTGAAAATAAGGTTGCCGAACTGGGACTTGCTTTAGATTTTTCAAAAGTAAATATCATCAATCCAATTGAATCTGAGTTTTATGAAGAGTATGCCAATACCTATTATGAGCTCCGAAAAGCGAAAAATGTAAGCATCACAATGGCAAGGGATTTAATGGAAGATGTGTCGTATTTCGGAACAATGATGGTTTATAAAGGTCACGCTGACGGAATGGTTTCAGGAGCTGCACATACAACACAACATACGATTTTACCTGCATTACAATTCATTAAAACCAAACCAAATTCATCTGTAGTTTCGTCGGTATTTTTTATGTGCTTAGAAGATCGTGTTTCTGTTTTTGGTGATTGCGCCATTAACCCAAATCCTACAGCTGAGCAATTGGCAGAGATTGCAATTTCTTCAGCAGAATCAAGTGCAGCTTTCGGAATCGAACCCAAAATAGCCATGCTTTCGTATTCTTCGGGATCTTCAGGAAAAGGAGATGAGGTAGAAAAGGTAAGGGCAGCTACAGAAATTGTAAAACAAAAACGACCGGATTTAAAGATTGAAGGGCCAATTCAGTACGATGCCGCAGTGGATCGTGCCGTAGGAAAAAGTAAAATGCCAGATTCTGAAGTGGCAGGGCAGGCAAGTGTGCTAATCTTTCCGGATTTGAATACCGGAAATAATACTTATAAAGCCGTTCAGCGTGAAACAGGAGCTCTGGCAATCGGACCAATGTTACAAGGATTAAACAAACCTGTAAACGATTTGAGCCGTGGCTGTACCGTAGACGATATTATAAATACGGTTGTTATTACGGCAATTCAGGCACAGGGAATTTAACATTATAATTTAAAGATTGAAATATTTAAGGATTTAAAAATTTATCTTTTAATATTTAAATCTTTTAATCATTAAATAAATTTTTTAAATGAAAATATTAATAATAAACTCAGGAAGTTCATCAATAAAATATCAATTAATGGTTATGCCGGAAAACGAAGTGATTTGTACCGGTATGATTGACCGAATTGGTTTGGAAACTTCCAATGTAACTTTTAAAACATCGTCTAATTCTTTGGAAGAATCACTTCCAATTCCAACTCATAAAATAGGTTTGCAAAAAGTTGCTAACATGCTTTTGGATGCCCAAAAAGGTGTTATCAAATCGACTGCCGAAATTGATGCCGTGGGACATCGTGTGGTGCATGGTGGAAGCGAATTTAGTGATACGGTTAAAATCAACGAAAAAGTAAAAGCAAAAATCAAGCAGCTTTTTGAATTGGCACCCTTGCACAATCCTGCAAATCTGGAAGGAATTAATGTGGCCGAGGAGATTTTTAATTCGGCTGAGCAGATTGCTGTTTTTGATACGGCTTTTCATCAGACCATGCCTGAAGTAGCTTATAAATACGCTATTCCGAATAAATTTTTAACAGAAAATAAAGTCCGTGTTTATGGTTTTCACGGAACCAGCCATAAGTATGTTTCAGAACAGGCAATTGAATTTTTAGAAAACAGTTCTAAAATAATTACCATTCATCTGGGAAACGGCTGCAGTATGGCCGCTGTTAAAGACGGAAAATGTATTGATACAACAATGGGATTCTCGCCTTCTAATGGTTTGATAATGGGTACCCGTGCCGGTGATATTGACCAGTCGGTTATCTTTTACATGATTAAAAATTTAAATTATACACCTGATGAAGTGAATGCTGTCTTGTTGAAACAAAGCGGTATGCTTGGTTTGACAGGTTATAGCGATTTGCGTGACATTGAAGCAGAAGCGGAGAAAGGAAACAAAGAGTGTCAATTGGCTTTATTAATGAATGCTTACCGAATCAAAAAAACAATTGGTTCTTATACCGCAGCTTTAAATGGTTTGGATGCTATTATTTTCACTGCCGGAATAGGAGAAAATTCGTCATACATGCGTCAATTGATTTGTACTGATATGGATTATTTGGGAATTGAACTGGATAAAGAAAAAAATCAAATACGTTCTAAAGCGGTTAGAGAAATCAACCAAGTAAATTCAAAAGCGAAAATTTTGGTAGTTCCAACTGATGAGGAATTTGAAATTGCCAATCAGGTTTATCAATTGCTTCAAAATTAAATTACAGTAATTAAATTATCACAAAAGCTTCTCTGATGAGGAGCTTTTTTACTTCTGTAAATTAAATATTTGTCAGTATATTTGAGTTTAAAACCGAATATTTTGAAATCGATACTCTTAAAATTATTTTTCTTCTTTTTCATCACCTTTCAAATTCAATCGCAAGAATTACTTCCTTTCGTAGAAAATTACAGCAAATCAGATTATCAGGGCGACAACCAAATCTGGAATGTCGTTCAGGGAAAAGATAACGCTATGTATTTTGCTAATAATCATTATTTATTGCGATATGACGGCGTTGCTTGGGAAAAATATTCACTGCCTAATAAAACTATAATTCGTTCTATATTAATTGAAGGAGATCGTATTTATTCCGGTTCTTATAAGGAATTTGGATATTGGCTTAGAGAAAATGGAAAAATGCGATATGTTTCCATTTCAAAAAACTTTCGCTTATTTGATGAAAAAGACAACGAAGAAATCTGGAAAATTTTCAGATATAATGGTTCTCTTTATTTTCAGTCTTTCAACGATGTTTTTATCTATGATGGAAAACATATTAAAAAAATCAAATTCCCATTTTTAATTTCCTATTGTTTTGTGGTTGATAAAGATCTTTATGCAGCTTCTGTTAATAAAGGTGTTTTTAAAATGAACGGCTCAAAAATCACCAGTCCAAAAGGGTGGGATATCCTGAAGAATACCGTTGTTCATGCTATCGAAAAGTATAATAACCAAACGTATATTTTTACCCAGAAAAGAGGAATTTTTATATTAGGTGATAATAAGAACCTTAGATCATGGAATCATCCGCTGAATGAAATTTTTAAGTCAAACGGGATTAATGTTGCAAAATTTATTAAAAACAACAAACTTGTAGTAGGGACTGGTAACAAAGGTGTTTTTATTTATGATTTTAAAACAAATACTCATAAAAACATTGACCGAAATAACGTTTTAATGAACAATTCGGTTTTAAGTATAGGCCTGGATAAAGAAGATGATTTGTGGCTGGGACTGGATAACGGAATTGCACATATTGAGGTAAATTCGCCAATTTCATTTTTTTATGACAATTCTGGAATCCTGGGTTCTGTATATTCTGTTGCAAATACAAAAAAAGGATATTTAATTGCATCCAATCACGGAATTTTTGAATATGATTCGGGCGATTTTAAAATGCTGCCCGGTACGCAGGGGCAGGGGTGGAATATTACCAAAATTGGAGAGAAATATGTTATCGGTCATAATGATGGAACTTTTTGTTACGAAAATGGTACACTGACTAAAATTAATAACGTAAGCGGAGGATGGAATTTATCAAAAAGTATTATTAAGGATACCTATTTTCAGTCTACTTACAGTGGAATTTTAGTGTATGATGATGCATCCCAACTTGAGGATTTTAAGATAATCAATGATTTTTCTAAACCGATAAAATATGTAGCGCAGAATGTAAAAAATGAAATTTGGGCTGCAGATAATTATCGTGGTTTGTATAGAGTTTTATTTGATGATAATTATAAAACCAGAAAAATTGAAAATATTACACAACAATGTAAAATTAAAAACGATTTTGGAGTTAAAATTTTTGAATTCAGGAATGAAATCCTCTTTCTGATTAATAAGGAATGGTATACTTTTAATGCTATTTCAGGCAAATTAGATAAAAATGAACTGTTTAATACCACTTTTAAGAATGTTTCTGATGTTGTGGCAATAGACGAAAACCACTTTATTGTCCTGCAGCAGGGCATCTTGTATCATATATATGCAGATGGAAATAAGTTTGTATGGAATATGATTCAGGAGAAATATTATAAAGGAAAACTGATTAACGAAAACCTTAGAATTTTCAGAAGCCAAAATCAGTATCTGATGAACTTGGATGACGGATTTATTTCCCTTCAGTTGGGTTATGAAAATAAGCAGGACAAAGGAGTTAAAGTTGAAGTGTATAATGATAATGAATTACTTCCGCAAGATGGGAAAATTAAGCATAATGCTGAGCTGCGAATAAATGTAATCTCAGGAATTTATGGAGCAGGCAAAC
Source organism: Flavobacterium calami (assembly GCF_038290035.1). Classification (NCBI taxonomy): domain Bacteria; kingdom Pseudomonadati; phylum Bacteroidota; class Flavobacteriia; order Flavobacteriales; family Flavobacteriaceae; genus Flavobacterium; species Flavobacterium calami. Next base: position 64,543 of record NZ_JBBYHS010000012.1, on the reverse strand, counting down.
CAAATTTGTTTTATCAGCTTAACAAAGGAAATACTTATACACCAATCTCAAATGGTGCTATAGTTTTGAATAATTTGGGTAGCGGCTCGCATTCTGTGGTTATTTTTAAACATGATGGTGTTAATTACGACAAGGTTTCCAGTTTTGAATTCAGGGTAGCGCAGCCGTGGTATTTTTCATTTTGGATGATTTTGCTTTATCTTCTGCTTATTGGAACGGTATTATTTCTTTATTATAAGTGGAATAAGTTTCGTTACACACAAAAATTAAGACTACAGGCAGAGGAATTAAAACACCAGCGGGAGATTCTGGAAATGGAATTGAAAAAAGAAAATGAATTAAATATACAGGAGTACGAAAAACATATTTTAGAGCTCAAGTTACAGACAAAATCTTCTGAGGTTGCAGGAAAATCCTTGTCTATAGCTAAACAGAGCGAAATGATTGATAAAATTCAGCATATTTTGGATGCTGAAAATGATTTGAATAAACTTAAAAGCGAAATAAAAAAGGCAATAAAAATAAATGAGGTAAATAAACATGAATGGGAAATATTTGAAACCAATTTAAACCAAATCCATAATGAGTTTATTATCAGTCTTTCTAAAAAATATCCTAACTTGACCCCCAAGGATATCAAATTGTGTGTTTATCTTAAAATGAACCTTTCTTCCAAAGAAATTGCACCCTTAATGAATATCTCATTCAGAGGTGTTGAACTGCACAGATATCGTCTCAGAAAAAAACTTGGGCTCAATCAGGAAGAAAATCTCTCAAAATTTTTATTAAATATATAAGTTTTGAATTGTTTTTTTATGCATTATGTATTTTTAACTCTCCTTTTTTGCATAATTACAACACATCATTACTACATCATAAAGGGGTGTTAATTAAATCTAAATTATTCATAACTTATTGATTTTGTTGTTTTTATGTATCTATTTTGATGTAGTGATGTGGCTGTGTAGGGCTATGTTTTGATGCACTTCAACGCTGTAATTGTTTAATTTGGCTCTACTAACTTAAACGATTACTACTGTATGAAAAATTTTATTTTTAGCTTTTTAGCACTCTTGCTGCTTCCGTCTTATATGATGGTACAGGCGCAAGCAATCAAAGGAAAAGTTGTAGACAGTAAAGGGATGGGAATACCCGGGGCAATTATTGCCGCTGCTGATTCCAAAACTTCTGCAGATTCTGATTTCGACGGCAATTTTACAATCAATGCCAAAGAGGGCGAAATCCTGAAAATTTCAATGCTGGGTTTTGAGGCTGTGTCAGTTGCAGCAACAACAGCACCAATGACCATAACTTTAAAAGAATCTGATGACACTGCTTTGAAAGAGGTTGTTGTTATCGGATACGGAACAAGAAAAAAGGTAGATAATACTACAGCCATTTCTTCTCTCAAAGGAGAAGAAATTACCAAAACCAAAGTCATCAATGCTTCGCAGGCCATTCAGGGTAAGGCAGCCGGTGTTCAGGTTACATCATCTGATTTGCCGGGAAGTACACCATCTGTTGTAATCAGAGGTTTAGGGACCGCTTTGGGAGGAAGATCACCTTTGTATATTGTGGACGGTATGGCAACCGAAAACATCAATAACATCAATACAAATGATATAACTTCTTATGACATATTAAAAGACGCTTCTGCACTTGCTATTTATGGTACCAGAGCCGCAAACGGGGTAATCATTATTACAACCAAAAAAGGTAAAGGCGAAAAAGTTTCTGTTGAATTTGAAAGCTTCGGTGGCGTCAGAACACCGCTTAAGAAAGTAAAAATGGCAGGTAGTAATAAGTATGCTCATTACACCAATTCAGCTTTACAATCGACTACTTATTCTCAGGATCAGCCGGTTAATACGGACTGGTTTGATGAGATTACACGAACAGGCAGTTATACACAGAACAATGTTTCTGTTTCAGGAGCTACAGAAAGTATTAAATACTTTTTTAGCTTAGGAAATTATCAGGAACAGGCTATTTTAAACGATCTGGATTATGGACGTACCACTTTTAGAAATAATAATGAATACAAAATTTCGAAAAGACTGACTTTAAACCAGAATTTTAGTTTAACATCTACCAAATCACAGCCAAAACCATTATCAGCTTTTACAGCAGCTTATAAACAGTCTCCGATAGTGCCGGTATATTTTCCGGATGGTAAATATGGAGTTGCCCGCGTAGGAGAAGATGGTTTTGCCAGTCAGACGGGAAGTTCTATTAATAATGGCGGAAACCCGGTTGCACAATTAGATTTCTATGACGAGCAACAGCGTAGTATCACTTTGCAGGGAGGTTTAAAATTGGATTACGAGATTTTGGAATCGTTAAAATTTACTTCACAATATAACGGTGAATATTACACATGGAAACAATACAATTATGATGACACCAAAAATATATGGCTGGCTGCAAATCCAAACAAGGTTTCAGATGATTATGAGAAAGAGTTTCCAAACGCCAATATTAACCTGCTTACAAAGGGAAGAGAAGAATACTACAACTGGAGTTTGTCTAATTATTTGACATTCAATAAAGTATTTAATGAAATCCACGATATTGAGGTAACTGCGGGTATTGAAACCTACACCAAAGGAGCAAGAGAAAAACTGACTATTAAAAGAAAAAATGTAAATGCAGATGCTAATTACTGGTCTTTAAAAGATAACGAATATGCGACAAATGTAACCAGTTATAAAGATGAGGTTTTTAACGAAATCAAACTTGCATCTTATTTAGGACGTTTTCAATACAAACTGATGGACAGATACTTGCTGACAGGAACAGTGAGACGTGACGGATCTTCAAACTTTGCTAAAGATTACCGATGGGGAACTTTTCCGGCATTTGGTGCAGGATGGGTTATAACGAAAGAAAAGTTCATGGCTGACGTTAAAGGAATCAATTTAATAAAACTAAGAGGAAGCTGGGGAAAATTAGGAAACCAGAATGTGCCTCTTAACAGTCAGGGCTATACTTCGGGTCTTAACGCTTATTTGGGTGGTTCAATTTTGAATGAAGGTACAACAATCAACTCTCAGATTGATCCAAGTTTATCCTGGGAAATTACAGAAGAATTGTCTGGAGGTATAGATTTCGAATTATTAGAAAACAGGTTAAAAGGATCTTTTGATATATATGACAAAAATACAGACAACGTTATCCTGAACACCAAACCTTATATTACATCAGGAATTACTACAGCTTCGCCTGCACATGTAGGAGAGGTTTCTAATAAAGGTTACGAGATTTCATTGCGTTGGGATGATAAAATTGGGGAAAATTTCAGTTACTATATCGGCGGTAACTTTTCACACAATAAAAATGAACTTACCGGCTTGAAGAATGTTGTTTTAGCTCAGTTAATAGGAGGCGGATTAGGAAACGGGCAGGATACCAAATTGTTAGATAACACTACTATCGGCCAGCCATTGGGAAGTTTTTACATTTACGAATATGCAGGTTTTGATCCGGCAACTGGAAACATGCTCTATTACAATTTTGCGGGAGAAAAAGTAACTCAGGATGCTTTGAGTGCTACTGTAGATAAAAAATATGTCGGTTCAAGTTTACCAAAATCCAATTACGGCGTTTCTCTAGGATTCAATTACAAAAACTTTGATTTTTCTGTTGATGGATATGGTACTTCTGGGGCAAAAGTTTATAACGGAAAAAAAGCACAACGTTTTTATGGAGAAAACATAGAAAATTCGATTGCTACCAATTTCTGGACCCCTAATAATTTAACGGCTTCAAATCCGGCACCTTTCAATCAGGTACCAGTAGCTTCTACTTATTACCTGGAGTCTGGTGACTTTTTTAGAATCAACAACATTACCCTCGGTTACAGATTGCCATTGCAGGAGGGCGGTTTTGTAAGTGCCTGCCGAATCTATGTAAACGCAATCAATCCATTTATTACACAAAAATTCTCCGGATTCTCTCCAGAGTTAAACGGCGATGGAGATCCTTATAAAACACAAGGAGTAGAGTTAGATGCTTATCCAACTTTGAGATCATTTGTAATTGGTGCCAATTTAAAATTTTAAAATCATGAAAAAAATATATATAGCAGCGTTTGTATTATCAGCATGTTTTTTTACGGGTTGTGCAGACGATTTCTTAGATGTAGATCAGACAGAATCTATTTCGACCAACGATGTAGAACTTTTTAATAATGAGGCAGGGGCAGCCCAGTTTGTTACGGCCATTTATAATAAGTTTCTAAACTGGGATATGACCTCTTTTGGCTGGATCGGACTTTCAAGCATCACCTCTGATGATGCAGACAAAGGCTCTTCGCCAGGTGATACCGGAACAGACAAGGATGTACTGGACAACCTGACATATAACGCTTCTAATCCTTCTGCAGAAAGTACTTTTGTAGCCAATTATGACGGAATAAACAAATGCAATCAGGCTTTGAATATGCTTCCGAAATTAGATAAGGTGGATGCTAATTTAAGAAACAGACTTGCCGGAGAAGCGAAGTTTTTGAGAGCTTTTATGTATTTCACTTTGGTAAAATGCTACGGAGGTGTACCTATTGTAGATCATTTGCCGGTTCCGGGTTCAGAAGCTGACAGAATCATGCAGTTGACCCGTAAAACAGCTCCTGAAGTGTATGCTTTTATCGAAAGTGACTTAAACGATGCTATTGCTGCATTACCTGAAAAAACGGCTTATGGACCAAATGAAAGATCAAGAGCTTCAAAAGGTGCTGCTTATGCTCTTCTGGCAAAAGTAAGCCTGTATCAGAAAAAATGGCAGCAGGTTGTAGACAATTGTAATAAAGTTACAGGATACGCTATTGTGGATGATTATGCATCAATGTTCAGAGCTTCCGGCAAATTTGATTCAGAGTCGATTTTTGAAATTTATGCACAGGGTGCCGTGCCTGCCAAAGGAATCGAAGGTTATTCTAATACTCAGGGCGCACGTGGTACCGGCGGCTGGGGCTGGGGTTTTAATACGCCATCTCAAAGTCTGGTAAACGCTTATGAACCAAATGATGTCAGAAAAGCAGCAACTATTATTTTCAGAGGTTCTACTTTATATGATGGAAGAGTAATACCAAACACAGTGGAAAACGAAAGATACAACTATAAAGCTTATTCATCAGCCTATACAGATGCATGGGAAACGGATGTTGACATTAAATACCTGAGATATGCAGAGGTTTTATTAATGAAAGCAGAAGCGTTGAATGAATTAGGACAGACCGATCTTGCGATTCCATTATTAAATCAAATTAGAAAAAGAGCCAATTTAGGGCCTACTTCGGCAGCATCACAGGGAGATGTGAGAATTGCAATCTGGAAAGAAAGAAGGGTAGAAATGGCTTTTGAGCATGACAGATTTTTTGATCTGGTACGTACAGGTCAGGCTAAAGCTGCTTTCGCCATAGACGGAAAAACTTTTATTGAAGGGAAACATGAATTATTTCCTATTCCAGCAGCCTTCCTTAGACAAGCGGGTGACTTATCCGACCAAAATCCTGGTTACGAATCCTTAAATAACAATTAAGATGAAAAAATACATATCTATTTTATTAGTTTCTTTTGCTACATCTGCTGTTTTTGTAAGCTGTGAGGATAGTATTGATAAAGAAAATAAACCAATTCCTTACGAGCCAATTGGAGGTTATGAAAACTCAGATGAGGTTGCTGCCGCGCATTTGGTTTCAAAATTTAGTTTTGACGGGACTATTGATGATTCCAAAAATGGAATTACTGGCGGGACAGGAACAAATGTTTCTTATGACGCCGGAATAAAAGGGAGCGCCTACAAAGGGTCAACAAGTTCATTTATTGCCTATGATAACGTTGCATCTTCTGTTGTGAACTTAAAAAGCATTACAGTTTCGATGTGGATCAAAACAGATCAGCATACTGGAGGAGCTCAGTCGTTATTTATGCTTCCTAAGAAAACTGATTTTTGGGGAAATATATTTTCTTTAATAGAAAGTGGCAGCTCAAACACATCGATGTTTCTTAAAAATCATATTCAAAGAGATGTTACTCCAAGTATTGATTGGTCTGGACAGTTTGTGGAGCATAATGGAGATAATATTTTAAAAAACATGTATGGATCTTGGAAACAAATAGTCTGGAGTTATAATGGTACAAGTTCAACATATAGTATTTATGTAGACGGACAAAAAATAGTTCTACCAGTTTCAATTTCAAAAAGATATGCAAGCGACCCTACAAAAGGAGGTGGTCCTTTTGGTGAATTAGCCAGTTCTGAAGTTTCAAAATTTATTATCGGAGGTTATCAACAGCATTTAGGTGCTCCATGGGGTGCTCCAGACGGCTGGATGCTTAACTATACTGGACTAATGGATGAATTCAGAATTTATGATGTAGCTCTTACAGATAATGAAGTATCGGCTCTTTACAAATTAGAGAAAGACAAAAGATAAAGATCTTTTATACATCTGGAATGAAAATTCCAGGTGTATTTTAAATAATAATACCACAAACAATTATAAAATGAAACATAGCTTATATATCATTCTTTTTCTAAGCGTTTTTATGGCGTGTTCTTCTTCTTCTCCCGAAGGAGGAAATGACGGAGGTACACCATTGCCAACAAATCCGGTTGTTCCTACTAAACCATTGACGGATGCAGAGGCAATGGATCAGGTTCAGAAAGATGCCATCAAATATTTCTGGGACTATGCCGATCCGAATTCAAAACTGACCCGGGAAAGATATATCACTGAAGATCCCGCTTTCGAATCCAATATTATTACAACAGGCGGTTCAGGTTTTGGGTTAATGACTATTGTTGTAGGTGTGGAAAGAGGTTTTTTGCCAAGGGCCGAAGCTGTTTCCAGACTTTCAACGGCTTTAACTTTTCTTGAAAAAGCAGAACGGTTTCACGGCGCATGGCCACACTGGATGGATAATACATCAGGAAAAGTGATTCCGTTTGGGACAAAAGATAATGGAGGTGATTTGGTTGAAACTTCATTTGTTTGCCAAGCCTTAATTACGATTAGAGAATATTTTAAAAACGGAAGTACAGCTGAAAAAGCATTGGCAGCCAAAGCAGACGAACTTTGGAAAGGTGTCGAATGGGACTGGTACACCAAAGGCGAAGAGGCACTATACTGGCACTGGTCTCCTAATTATGGCTGGGATATGAACTTTAAATTAGAAGGGTACAACGAGTGTTTGATTACCTACATCATGGCAGCTTCATCACCAACACATCCCATTTCTGCAGAAGCGTATCACAAAGCCTGGGCAAGAAACGGAGCCATTGTAAACGGAAGTTCTCAATACGGAATTCCGGTTGTTTTAAATTATAACGGAGCAACAGGAAATGTAGGTCCGATGTTCTGGTCGCATTATTCATATTTAGGTTTAGATCCAAATAATCTAAAAGACAAATACGCTGATTATGGAGTTTTGACTCAGAACCATGCTAAAATTATGGTGCAGCACAGTGTTGTAAATCCAAAAGGATGGAAAGGCTACTCTGATAAATGCTGGGGTTTAACAGCAAGTTACACGCGCAATCCAGACGGAACAACGGGCTATACGGCGCATCAGCCAAACAATGATACCGGAGTGATTTCGCCAACGGCAGCTTTGTCTTCTTTTCCTTTTGCACCTGTTGAAGCAATGAAGTTTTTGCATTATTTATATGATGAAAATAAGGCACAGTATGTTGGAATTGCAGGTCCTTACGATGCTTTTTCACCACAGTATAATTGGGTAACAAAACGCTATTTAGCCATAGATCAGGGAACAATTGCGCCCATGATCGAAAATTATCGTTCAGGATTGTTATGGAAACTATTTATGAACGCAACGGAAACGAAGCAAGGCCTGTTAAATTTAGGCTTTCATTCAACGAAATACGGTTTTTAAACCTTCCGAAAACAATAAATACCACATAAATACCACATTTATAAAATCGCCATTGTTCCGAACCAAAATAGGAATAAAGCAATGGCGATTTACATAAAAGAACAAAATATTATTTAATATGAAAAAGAAATTAATCATACTGTTTTTAAGCTGTACTGTTTTGGGTTATGCTCAAAAAAAGAATGCTAAAAATGCAGTAAAAATTAAACCAAAAGCCGAGTTTGTTGCAGAATTAATGTCAAAAATGACTTTAGACGAAAAAATTGGTCAGTTAAATTTACCTACTTCGGGTGATATTACAACAGGTCAGGCAAACAGTTCGAATGTTGCAAAAAATATTGCTGAAGGAAAAGTAGGCGGTTTGTTCAATATAAAATCGGTTCAGAAAATCAAAGAAGTACAGAAAATTGCGGTTGAAAAAAGCCGCTTAAAAATTCCGCTGCTTTTTGGTATGGACGTGATTCACGGTTACGAAACCACATTCCCAATTCCGCTTGGATTATCCTGTACCTGGGATATGAAGCTGATTGAGAGAAGCGCACAGATTGCTGCGCAGGAAGCAAGTGCTGATGGTATCAACTGGACATTTTCTCCTATGGTAGACATTTCGCGGGATCCTCGTTGGGGAAGGATTTCCGAAGGTTCAGGGGAAGATCCGTATTTAGGAAGCCAGATTGCAAAAGCAATGGTGAACGGATACCAGCAGCACGATCTTTCTAAAAACAATTCCATTTTGGCTTGTGTTAAGCATTTTGCCTTATACGGTGCTCCTGAAGCAGGTCGTGATTACAATACCGTAGACATGAGTCACATCCGAATGTTTAATGATTATTTTCCGCCTTATAAAGCCGCAGTTGATGCCGGTGTAGGTTCGGTTATGGCATCTTTTAATGAAGTCGACGGAATTCCTGCAACGGGAAGCAAATGGTTAATGACAGATGTTTTGAGAAAACAATGGGGCTTTAAAGGCTTTGTGGTAACAGATTACACCGGAATTCCTGAAATGATTGATCACGGAATGGGCGATTTGCAGCAGGTTTCGGCTTTGGCTTTAAATGCCGGAGTTGAAATGGATATGGTGGGTGAAGGATTTTTAGGAACTCTGAAGAAATCTTTAGACGAGAAAAAAGTGACAATAGAAACCATTGACAATGCTGTTAAATTGATTTTAGAAGCCAAATACGATTTAGGATTATTCCACGATCCATATAAATATTGTGATGTAAACAGAGCCAAAACAGAAATCTTTACTGCTGCCAGCCGAAAAGAAGCGCGTGAGATTTCCGCACAGTCATTGGTTTTATTAAAAAATCAAAATCAGGTATTGCCTCTTAAAAAATCAGGTACAATTGCCCTTATCGGACCCTTGGCAGATGCCAGAAACAATATGTCGGGAACCTGGAGTGTCGCAACTGTTGGCGAAAAATGTATTTCTTTATTGCAGGGAATTCAGGATGTAGGCGGAAAATCTGTAAAAGTGCTTTACGCAAAAGGAAGCAATTTAGATTACAATGAAACTTTTGAAACCAATGCCACTATGTTTGGTAAAACCTTAAATCGTGACGCTCGTCCTAAAGAAGAATTAATTGCAGAAGCTTTAAAAGTCGCTGAACAATCAGATGTAATTGTGGCTGCCTTAGGAGAATCTGCCGAAATGAGCGGAGAATCCAGCAGCCGTACCAATCTGGAAATTCCACAGGCTCAAAAAGATTTATTGAACGCTTTGTTAAAAACCGGAAAACCGGTCGTTTTGGTTCTGTTTGATGGTCGCCCTTTGGTTTTAAATGATGAAAATGCAACTGTTCCTGCCATTTTAAACGTTTGGTTTGCCGGAAGCGAAGCAGGTCACGCTATTGCGGATGTTTTATTTGGAGATGTAAATCCTTCCGGAAAATTAACAACGACTTTCCCAAGAAGCGTGGGTCAGGTACCGATTTATTATGCACATAAAAATACAGGAAGACCGCTTTCTAATACAGAAGGAAAATTCGAAAAATTCAAATCTAATTATATTGATGAAAGAAACGAGCCTTTATTTCCATTCGGATTTGGATTGAGTTATACGACTTTCGATTATTCAAACCTGAAAATTTCTTCTGATAAAATGAATTTCAGCGGAAAACTGAAAGTAACCGTAGACGTAACGAATACAGGTAATTTTGACGGAAAAGAAACCGTTCAGTTGTATATAAGAGATTTGGTTGGTTCAGTAACAAGACCGGTTAGGGAACTGAAAGGTTTCCAAAAAATAACACTTAAAAAAGGAGAGAAACAAACAGTAAGTTTTGATATTACTGTTGAAGATTTAAAATTTTATAACTCTGATTTACAATTCGTAGCAGAGCCCGGACAGTTTGATGTTTTCGTAGGAGGAAATTCAGCTGCCGATAAGAAAGTTAGTTTTGAGTTAACTAAGTAATTGGTTTGTTATTAGTAATTGCCCTTCGTACTGGTTATACGGAGGGCTTTTTTATAAAAGTGATATTTATCAATATTCATTGTGTTAAAAAAACATTACAAATAGACTTAACCAACTTAAAAATAATTACACTCATATAGATTATTACAAAATGAAAACATTTAATACAGCTCAGGTTTGCTTTCTTTTTTTAGTCTCAGCTGTTTTTTCGTCCTGCAGTACAAATATTAATAGTATTGTGGCGCACAGAGGAGCCTGGAAGAAAAACAATCTCCCGGAAAATTCAATTGCAGCATTAAGGCATGCAATTGAACTCAAACTGCCTGGTTCAGAATTTGATGTCTGGAGAACCGCTGATGATTCGCTTGTAATCAATCACGATGCGCATTATAATAAATTACTCATCGAAGAAACCAATTATGCAGATTTGATAAAATTTAAACTTTCAAACGGAGAAAAGCTACCAACCTTGTTTGAATATATTTCAGAAGGAATGCAAAACAACAAACAGACACTTTTGGTATGCGAAATAAAGCCTTCGGAAATAAGTAAAGAGAGAGGAAAAAAAACTGCCGTTCTAGCTGTTGAAACTATCAGGAAACTGAAAGCCGACAAAAACACCTGCTACATTAGTTTTGATTATGAAATTCTAAAGCAAATCAGAGCAATTGACTCCAAAGCTTCTCTGCAATATCTGGAAGGAAATAAATCTCCAAAAGAAGTAAAAGCAGATAATATTAATGGTGTCGACTATCATTATTCTGTCTTTCAAAAACACCCCGAATGGATTCAGGAAGCCAAAAACCATAAAATGATACTGAATGCATGGACCGTCAATGAAGCCAAAGATATGGATTGGATTATCGCTCATAAATTCAATTACATCACCACAAATGAACCGGAACTGCTGATTCAGAGGATAAAGAGTAAAGAGTAAAGAGTAAAGAGTAAAGAGTAAAGAGTAAAGAGTAAAGAGTAAGGGCGAAGTAATAACTCCTAACTCAATTTTAAAATATAAAAATTAAGAGATGTATAAACTGTCTTCAATACCGCTTTTGTTGTTTTTGATAGGATTTAATAGCAATATCACGGCACAAAAAACAGAATGGTTTGATTCTGCCAGACCTGCAACAACGTACTGTAATCCCATTAACATTGGTTACAATTATACAACGTATAATCATAACGGAATCCCGGAATCCCGGCGTTCCAGTGCCGATCCGGTAATCATTACGTACAAAGGCGACTATTATTTATTTGCCACAAATCAGGCGGGTTTCTTTTGGAGTAAAGACATGTCCGACTGGAATTTTGTTTACGGAAGTTTTCAAAGACAACCTGGCGATGATGATCAGTGCGCTCCGGCAGCCTGGGTGGTAAATGACACTTTATTTTATGTAGGCTCGACCTGGAAAAGGGATCATCCCATCTGGAAAACAGCAGATCCAAAATCAGGCAGATGGACACGTCACGTAGACAAAGCAATGCTTCCTACATGGGATCCGGCCATTTTTCAGGACGATGACAAAAAAGTATATATGTATTACGGTTCAAGCGGAAAACTGCCTCTTGTAGGTGTTGAGGTTGATTATAAAACCTGGCTTCCAAAAGGAAATCAGGCAGATTATGCAACATTATACAAAGCGACTGAAGTTGAAGATATTCAGCATCCGTATGGTCAGATTAAAGAAGTGGCGATTCTAAATCCATCAGCTCATGGCTGGGAACGTTTTGGACCAAACAATGATATGGAACCTGCTCCCTGGGGAAATTTTATCGAGGGAGCATGGATGACCAAACACAATGGTAAATATTATATGCAGTACGGGGCACCGGCAACCGAATTCAAAGGCTATGCGAATGGGATTCACGTAGGCGATCATCCGTTAGGACCTTTTACCTATCAAAAACACAATCCGATGTCGTATAAACCGGGCGGATTTGTAATTGGCGCCGGACACGGAAATACTTTTGCAGACAATTACGGAAATTACTGGAATACCGGAACCTGTAAAATCTCTATAAAAGACCGTTTTGAGCGTCGTATCGATATGTTTCCTGCCGGATTTGATAAAGACGATGTCATGTATTCAAACACTTCTTATGGTGATTTTCCAATAATTCTTCCAACAAAACTTCGCAATCATGAACAAGGAGCTTCATCAGGCTGGATGCTGCTTTCATACAAAAAGCCTGTGACTGTTTCTTCTTCGGAAGAATGTATGGAAGTCGAAACACACCGAATGGACAACGGAGGTAAAAAAGTCTATGAGAAATTCTGCTATGGTCCTGATAATTTAACCGATGAAAATATTCAGACGTATTGGTCTGCCAAAACCAATAATCCGGGTGAATGGCTTCAAATGGATTTGGGAAGATCAATGGAAATTAGAGCATTACAGATCAATTATGCAGATCATAAAGCCACTCAGTTCAATAAGGCCATGGATATTTATTATCAGTATAAGATATTCATGTCGGATGATGGTGTAAACTGGACTTTAGTTGTCGATAAATCCAAAAATGACAAAGATACGCCTCATGATTATCTTGAACTCACAAAATCAATCAAAGCGCGTTATATCAAAATGGAGAACATTCACAACGCTTCAGGTTTGTTCGCAATTTCAGATTTCAGGGTTTTTGGTAATGGATTATTGGAAAAACCGAAAGCAGTTTCTTCTTTTAAAGTAAACAGAAATAAAGCGGATTCACGAAATGCCATAATTTCATGGAAAAAACAAAATGATGCAATCGGCTATCATATTTATTACGGAATTGCACCTGATAAATTATACAACAGTATTATGGTTTACGGCGATGGTTCCTATGATTTCAGAGGTTTGGATAAAGGCACAAAGTATTATTTTACAATTGAAGCTTTCAACGAAAACGGAATCGGCGCAAAAAATAAAATTGTCGAAGTAAAATAATTATTTGTAGCCTTAACTCGATGAGTAATTTTTGAAGCAGAATGATTATTGTTTTTTAGTAAACATCGTCCCGCTTTCCGTTCCAAACGAAGTTCACTGAACACCTATTAAAAATAAAAGTTAAGTGAAGTAATCTTTTGCTTTTTAAAGAAAAAAGCAAAAGAATTTCCTCTTTAATCGGGGCTAAAGGATAACATTTTGCTTTTTTATGAACATTAAAAAATAAAAACAATAAAGACAATACACGGTTTAACTATAATCAACGGTTTCAACTGATGGAAATAATAATAATTTTTTCTTATTTGTAGAAAAAGGTATACGAAAGCAGTAAGAGTTATAAAGAATTTTGTTCTTTTGTAAAACCAAAAAAGAAACCCCAAATACTTTATAACCAATGAAAAAAACATTTTTTTTAGCTGTTTTAGTTTTAAACGGACTGACTTCATTCGCACAGTCAAATGATGAAAAAAACATTAAATTATTCTACAAAAAAGCCTTAACCGATTCTAAATGTTACACATGGTTAGAGTATTTGTCCAACGATATTGGAGCTCGGTTGTCAGGTTCTCAGAATGCCCAGTTGGCGGTTAATTATACCAAAACGCAATTAGAAAGTTTAGGTCTTGATAAAGTGTATCTGCAGGAAGTTATGGTGCCGCATTGGGTACGCGGAGAAAAAGAAACGGCTTTTATTTTAAACGGAAAAGTAAAAACCACAGTACCAATCTGTGCTTTGGGTGGCTCTGTTGCAACACCAAAAACAGGACTTACAGCTGAAGTGGTCGAAGTACAGGGTATTGAAGAATTAAAAACATTAGGAGATAAAGTAAAAGGAAAAATTGTGTTTTTTAACCGACCAATGAATCCTGAAAATATTGAAACCTTCAAATCTTATGGAGCCTGTGTAGACCAGAGATTTGCCGGAGCGAAAGAAGCTGCTAAACTCGGTGCAGTAGGAACCATCGTTCGTTCAATGAATTTACGTTTAGACGATTTTCCACATACAGGAGCTCAGAGTTATGGCGACTTGCCAAAAGAGCAATATATTCCAACAGCAGCTATCAGCACAAACGGAGCTGAATTATTAAGTGCTACTTTAAAAAATAATCCTGCTTTAAAATTTTATTTCAAACAATCCTGCGAAACTTTGCCGGATGTTCTTTCGTACAACGTAATCGGAGAAATCAAAGGAACAGTAACGCCTGAAAACATTATGGTTGTGGGCGGACATTTGGATTCCTGGGATTTGGCAGACGGTTCTCATGACGATGGGGCAGGAGTAGTGCAAAGTATGGAAGTGGTTCGTATTCTTAAAAGTTTCAATTACAAACCAAAAAATACAATTCGTGTCGTTTTATTTATGAACGAAGAAAATGGCGGAAAAGGCGGAGCCAAATACGAAGAAGTTTCAAAGCAAAAGAACGAAAACCATATTTTTGCTTTAGAAAGTGACTCAGGCGGATTTACACCAAGAGGTTTCTCAATTGAAGCGGATGATGCTAATTTGAAGAAGATACAAGGTTACAAAGATCTTTTCGAACCTTATTTAGTGCATAGTTTTACCATTGGGCATGCAGGTTCAGATATTGGTCATTTGACCTCTAAAGCTATTGTTAAAGCAGGTTTAAAACCGGATTCACAACGCTATTTTGATTACCACCATGCTGCAAACGATAAATTTGATGCCATCAACAAAAGAGAACTGGAACTTGGTGCGGCGACCATGACAACTTTACTTTATTTGATTGACCAGGGAGGGATTGTTGTTAATTGATTTTAAATGAATAATTTGGTAATTTAAAAGCAAAAAAAGCAATAAATAAATGAGTAAAAGGCTTCCAACTGAATTTGCAATAAACATGAGCTTGGATAAAATAATGATTATCCAACAACCAGAATTAAAATTCGTATCAGAGTTTAATTATTTTGACGAAAACAGCCCTTGCCATATTTATTTTATATGTAAAAAACCAAGACTTACTATAATTCCAGAAAAATTTGAAGCAAGGGATGAATACCTAAAAATGACATTTGGAATTAACAGAAAAGGAATAATTGAAGAGAAAGAATATAAATTCGCAAATAATTTAGAATCGAAAGACATTCAAATTGTTTCTTCTTATCCTTTTAATATATTTCAATTAAAAAGCAATGATGTAGTATTAGTAGATGCTAAAGTTTCCCCCTTTTTACAGACTTATGCCTCAGGGGATTTTTTAAATTTGGAAGTGCTTTATATCGGGCAATCATATGGTGTAGAAGGGGCAAGAACAGCTCCAGACCGTTTAGTAAGTCACTCAACGCTACAAGGAATTTATGCAGAGGCAATAATAAATAACCCTGATAGTGAAATTTATTTAGCATTAGCTTCATTTTCCCAAATAAATTTTGTGATGATGGACGGTCGTACAAAATTTTCAAATGAGGAACTAAAGGAAGATGGTATTAGAAGAAAAAAAGTTAGTGATAAATTAGCAGGGGAAGGTATAAATGAACAACAGAAAATAAATTTTACAGAAGCTGCTTTGATTAAATATTTTCAACCAAGATATAATAAAACCTACAAGGATTCTTTTCCTAACCCAGCTCATTCGACATATTCTGAATGTTATGAATTAGACATAAATGCAGTTTGTATTGAATTACAAACTTATGAGATGATAAATTGTTGTTTTTATTCAGATGAGGTTAAACCTGCACCTTGGAACCTGCACCATTTTTTACTAAATTCTGAAGAAGAAAGAAAAAGCATATTTGAAATAATATAAAACCATTATCACGATTTTATCGCAACAGCATAATACAAAAACGCAACAGGAATATTACTCAACACCAGCAAAATCTTAATCGCTATATCTTTTCGTTCCTTATATAATTTTATAAAACGGTTTGTCAGATGAAATAGCATAATTGCGTTTAAAAATAAAACTGAAACAGCAAAAGGAAAAGCAAATAACAGAACATTAGCATTTTGGCTGGTAAACATATAAAAGGCAAATAAGACAGTACTGATTATAAAAGTTCCGATTACCAATTCAATAGACTGGGTTTCCTCTGAAAGTTTTTTATTTAAAGTTTGCATAAGTTTAAATATTAAAAATGTGTTGAATCGTTTTAATGGGTACAAAAAGCATATTTGAAAAATTCAGATAATGAAATGAATGTGCTTTTTTGCCTCTTTTGTATTGTTCAATAAAATACCGAATTTGTTTAGGGTAGAAAGGAGTTCCAGAAAAGATCACTAAAAACAAATACATACTTCTCTTTCCGTTTCCTAAAAGATAATACTGCATCCCGATTTCATCGACAACTGAAATTCCGGTATTCGTTAAAACATGAATGACATCATGATCTTCTAATTTGGGCTGCATATCAAAATGATTTTTATCAAGAAAGTTTCCTAAGCCAAATCCTAAACTGCCTTCCGGATAGTTTAGGAGCGTTGCTTTGTCAACGTCCCAGGGTTTGTTTCTTTTAAAGTATTTTTGATAAGGTACTTTGGTACATTCATAAAGTTTTTCGATCAGGTAGTCTTTCATGTTTTTTATGTTTTTAAAGTTCTTTGAAATTCAAAGTTAAATAGTAAATAAAAAAGCTAAATTGAAATAGCTTTTAATAGTTATTGGTTTTTGGGTTTTTGAACATGTCAGGCTGAGCGGAGTCGAAGCCCTTTAAATTAAAAGCTCTAACTCCCCACAGTATAACATTCGTTTATAAATTATTAGTGTTTCTTAATAATTATCAAAAACCGTTGTCAACAGTTTCGAATCAGCAAGGTCAGAAGGGGCAACGACTTTTTCTTTAAGTGGAATCTCATTGCCGTAGCGCTCTTTCAATATGAACTGAACTCTTGGATCGTCCAGACTAAATTCTTTCAGTTCTCTAAGTTGTGAAAGCTCAATTCCGGCTCCGTTTTTATATATTTTCCAGACTAATTCAGAGCAATAGATTCTGTTGTCTGTCCATTCAAAGTAAGCGTCGTATTCTTTACCGATAAATTGCTTTCCGTAAGATTTCATCTTTTGAAGCGTTTCTGCATTCAAAACGGCTGAGGCATTTTTTAATCTTTTTACAACATATTTAGAATTTCTTCCGTGTCTGATCCAGTTTTCCAGTGGTGTAATTTTAACAGGCTGAACGGCTTCTAAAACAAATTGTTTGCCATTTTCGGTAAAAATTATGCCACAGTGGGAAAACTTTGATTTAGTTGCTATTCGCACCGCTTCACACTGCGCAGATTCAGAGGTTTGAAAAATAATATCGCCATCTTTGAATTTGTCTGAAGCAATCTTTTCCAACTCAGTTCCCGTAAAAGGGTTATTAGGGAAAACTTTTGTAGCCACAAACAGGGCACATCCAAAACTTAGGATTAAAGTTATGATCGGAAATAAATATTTTTTATTTTTCATACAAGTGTAAATTAAAGTACTTTGAGATACAAAGTAAGTAATAAAAAAAATAGCTGCCAAATAAATCGACAGCTATTTTCGGAAATATAATAAAAGTGGTTTTTCGGGTTTAAAATTCTTCCCAGAGTATTTGGCAAGGGAAGAATAAGTTTTTTCGAAACTTATTAACTGCCAGTTAATTCCTTTACCAATTCGTTTAGTTTGGCTCCGTGTATATTTTTTGCTACGATAATGCCGTTTTTGTCCAGTAAAAAATTATAAGGTAGCGCCTGTACCATATAATCTGAAACAACTGGCGAACTCCAGTATTTTAAATCACTTACCTGTGTCCACGGAAGTTTCAGTTTGGTAATGGTTCCGGTCCATGCGGGCTTTTTGGAATCAAGAGAAACTCCGTAAATAGAAAGTTTGTCAGGATACGTATTATACAATTTGAGCAATTCAGGCTGTTCTTTTATACATGGACCACACCAGGTAGCCCAAAAGTCAACTAACACCAGCGTGCCTCTTAAAGACGAGAGGGCAACTTTTTCTCCTTTTGTATCCGGAAGGTCAATTTCCGGGGCGATGTCGCCAATTTCAAGACCTACAACCTGCGCGTTTGTGTTATTAATAAAAAAAGACAATAATAGGGCAGTAAAAAACATTTTTTTCATAATTCAGCGATCAATTTGGGGAATAAATCCTGTTTTTTATTTTCGCACAAATATAAATAACAGTATTTAAATTTTCTCAATAAAAGTAAGTATTTCAGGATAATTTGTTTTAAATATCACGCAGACAGAATTTTATTCGTGGTTAAATGTTTTTAGAACATAGACTATAGTATTTTAACCCCTTAGTGAAGTTAAAATTTAATTGTCTGGCTAAGCGGAGTCGAAGCCCTTTTTTTAACAAAAACGCTTCTGACGAAGTTTATTGCAAATGAAACCATTTGTGCACTGGATAAATTTTTTAGGAGGCTTCGACTCCGTTCGGCCTGACATCAATGAGTGGTATTTTTCATTATTTATTCTGATTTTCTCTGATATACTTTGCCACTTCAATCATTGGAGCCGTCCAGATATCCTTTTTTCTTTTCTTTAGATACTCCAGTAATTTTCGGTGTTCTTCCAAATCGATATTCAAAGCATGTTCACCGCCTACGCCATGAAACAGAAAAACAATAAAAGAACCTTTTTTCTCCGCTTCTTCAATTTGCGCTATCATTTGTTCGGCGGTGCTTCCGTTCTGGAAAAACGAATTCACATTAGAAAAATCAACGTCTTTCATATTTGCATACCCCGAAGAAACGCCTCTGGCAGCTACAAAATCAGTTTTTAAAGCATTATAATAAAGTGTATCCTTAATCGTTAAATCCCCGCAAGGATAAGCAAACGTACGTTCGGTTTTGCCATCAATCGCATTTAATAAAGTATTAGTAATTCTGATTTCATTGATAGCTCTTGGCACTGTATATTTTGACAAATCTGTTTCAGTAGTAACAAAACCTCTTCCCGGTAAACTACCGTCGCATGGATGGTTTAAAGTATGGTTTCCCAATTCATGTCCTTGTTTTGCAGCAATTCGCCACTCGGGAATCCTTTTCGAAACAACAGGAGAGTTGCCGATCAGATAAAATGTCCCCTTGAACTGATACGAATTCAGCATCGGAATTACCTTGTCGAGATGAATGTTTAAGGCATCGTCATAAGTTAGAACAACGGCGCATTTTTTACCATTCCAGTTTCTGCTTTCTGACTGGGCAAATGCTGAAGTATTTATTAAAGAGAGCAATAAGAAAGCGATGCAGTTTTTTAGATTCATATTTTGGTTTAATTGATTAAATTACCAGATTTTTATTTGTATCGTCGTTTCATCCTTACCATTTTTCAATTGCCATTTTCATTTTCATTGCCATTGCCATTGCCATTGAAATTGAAATTGATATTTATATTTATATTTACATTGAAATTGTCATTGTCATTGAAATTGTCATTGTATTTCAATAGTTTTAGTTACAATGTTTCCACTGGTTTTATTTGGTTCATCCGGCTGACTTCCTCCTACAGCAATTTTTATTTTGCCATTGTACTGCTGCTGATTTCCTTCGACGGTAACATACGAAAGATCTTCAGGCAAAAGTGTAAAGGTAATTGTTTTGCTTTCTCCGGCTTTAAGATTAATTCGTTGAAATCCTTTCAAAGTTTTCAAAGGCGCTTTTATCGATGCATTCTGATTCACAACATACAACTGAACAACTTCTTCACCGTCAATTTTGCCTGTATTGGTTACTTTTACAGAGACAGGAACAGTTTTGCCTTTTGTTACGGTAGAAGCAATTTTTAAAGTGTCATATTTAAATGTGGTATAACTAAGTCCATACCCAAATCCATAAAGCGGAGTTCCTTTAAAATAGCGATAAGTTCTGTTATCCATTTTATAATCAACAAATGAAGCCAGATCAGCATCGCTTTTATAAAACGTAACCGGTAATCTTCCCGCCGGATTGTAATCTCCAAACAGAATATCAGCTACAGCTGTTCCGGCAGCCTGCCCGCCATACCAGGCATTTACAATTGCAGGTACATTTTCTGCTTCCCACGGGATAGCGATAGCGCTTCCGGTCATCATGACAAAAACGACCGGTTTTCCGGTAGTTTTCAGCGATTTCAATAATTCGGTCTGAATTTCAGGTAAGAGAATTGAAGTACGGTCACCTCCTTTGAAACCTGGAAAATTAACTTTCATTTCTTCGCCTTCAAGCTGAGGTGATATTCCGCCGGCGAAAACAAAAGCATCGGCGTCCTTGATACGATCAGTGAGGGACTTAAGATCTGTTTTTTCATAATTTCCGGCATGTAAGGCTACATTGGCCTTTCCATCTCCCTGCCAGTATTCGACCACAAAATTATAAACAGAACCTTTTTTGGTTTGTAACTGATACGTCTGACCTCCCCAGCGATTTTTTTTCCAGGCATTCAAAACTTCTTTTCCATTAATCAAAAAGCGATAGCCGTCATCTGCTGTAAGTTCAAATGCAATAGTACCATCTTGTGCGGCTGTAAAATTTGTGGTGTAGCGTGCAGAAAAATTATTAGCTTTTATTGTTTTTGTAACGACTTCGCCTTCCTGCCATAAGTTATTGATTTCTGTTTCTGTCCGAATGGTTTCCGGTTCGCCTGAAAGGTTTGTATTGCTGAAATATTCGGCTTTAAAGCCTTGTTTTCCTTCAAACGAATACTGATTTTTAACATTCGCATATACCAGTAAAGTGTCATTTGTAAAATTTACTGCTTTCTCATAAACCACCTCCGTATCTTTCCCCACTTTTTCTTTGATGCCTTGCAAAACGGTAGTTAATTTAGAAGGAATTCCGTTGTAATTTCCTAAAATAGCAATCTCATTATCTGCATTTGGCCCAAGTACCACAATCTTTTTTAGTTTTTTACTCAGCGGCAGGGTTTTATTTTCGTTTTTAAGCAATACCATAGATTGTCTTGCCATTTTTAAGGCATGCGCCTTATGTTCATCATTTTCTAAAACTGATGCTGGCGTCTGAGCGTATTTTACCATTTCTACAGGATCAAACATTCCTAATCTGAAACGGATCATAAAAAGACGTTTTACAGAAATATCAATTTGGTTTTCGGAGATTTTTCCTGATTTTACAGCCTGTACCAAAGCTTTGTAAGCATCAGTTCCGCAATCAATATCGGTTCCGTGAAAAACGGCATCAGCCGAAGCGGATTCAGCATCTGGATGGGTTTTGTGGTTTTTAAAGAAATCGTCAATCGCCCAGCAGTCAGAAGTTACATAACCGTCAAATTTCCATTGTTTTCTTAAAATATCGGTCATCAGAATATCACTCGCACAACAAGGCTGAGTTCTAAAAGCGTTGTAAGCGCACATGACCCCGGCAACTTTAGATTCAGTCACCAGTTTTTGAAAAGCAGGCAGATAAGTATCCCAAAGTTCGTAAGGTGTTACATCGACATCAAAAGTATGACGCAGCGGTTCCGGACCACTGTGAACAGCATAATGCTTCGCGCACGCAGCAGCTTTGAGGTATTTTGGGTCATCTCCCTGTAGCCCTTTTACAAATGAATCGCCCAAAACACCTGTCAGATAAGGATCTTCACCGTAAGTTTCCTGTCCGCGTCCCCAGCGGGGATCACGAAAAATATTGATATTGGGTGTCCAGTACGTAAGTCCAAGATAACGTTCATTGGTTCGTCCTGTTTCAACGGCTTTGTTGTAAACCGCTCTTCCTTCAAGTGCAGAATAATCGGCCATTTTAAAAAGTGAATTTTTATCAAAAGTAGCAGCCATGGCAATAGCCTGTGGATAAACAGTGACTTTAAAAGGCGTTCTTGCCACTCCGTGAAGTGTTTCATTCCACCAGTCATAAGCAGGAATTTCGAGCCTCGGAATAGCAGGAGAGGAGTTGAGCATTTGTGATACTTTTTCTTCCAGTGTCAGCTGGCTTACAAGATCGTCAACTCTTTTTTCAAAACTTAAATTTGGGTTCTGAAAAAGAAATTTTTCTTTTTCCTGACTGTTTACTTGTAAAGCTGTAACTAAAATTAGAAGACAAAGAAGTGGTTTCATACAATTGTAGTTCAAAAATGATGGTTAGATAGTTTGTTCAGATAAAAAAATAAAAATAACACAACCGATTGTATAAAGAAAATATTTTTTGATTTTTAAATAATAAAGTTAAAAAATTAGGAAAATAGCTATAGAAGTGAAGGCTTAGAATTTTTTCAAAGGTTGGTTTTTAGCAGAAATTATTATCTTTACACTACAATTAGTACTTATTCCATGGAAGAAAATAAATATGTCACGATATATGATATTGCAGAGAGACTAAATCTGGCTACTTCAACCATTTCAAGAGCTTTAAAAGATCATCATACCATTAGTGAAAAAACGATAAAAAAAGTAAAGAAAACCGCTGAAGAAATGGGCTTTGTACCCAATACACTGGCAGCAGGTCTGAGAGGAAATAAGACAAAAACTATAGGTGTTTTGATTCCGACAGTTACGCAGCCTTTCTTGTCTTCGTTAATTAGCGGTATCGAGATTGCAGCTCAAAAATCGGGTTATACGGTAATTATTATGCAGTCGCATGACTCTTCAGAAGAGGAGGTAAATATGGCTAAGTCCTTGTATAGTAACCGTGTAAGTGGGGTTATTTGCTCCTTGGCTATGGAAACCAGGGATACTTCGCATTTTCTGCAATTTTCGAACAATAATATTCCGCTTGTTTTTGTTGACAGGGTTCCTAAAGATTTTAATACTTTCAGAGTGGTTATTGATAACTATTCTGCAGGTTATAAAGCTACCAAACACCTTATCGATCAGGGCTGTACCCGAATTGCGCACTTGACTGCAGGATCTGAATTTGGTAATTTGTATAACGAAAGAAAACGAGGTTACACTGAAGCTCTGAGAGACCATAATCTTCCTGTCGATGAAGAACTGATTGTGAATTTAAAGTCGGTTACTTATGAAGCGGGCGTAAAGGCAAGCAATAAATTGTTTGATTTAAACCCAATTCCGGATGGTATTTTTGCTCCCGGGGATATTATTGCCGTAAGTGCTGTACAGACTGCCAAAAAAAGAGGCATAAAAGTGCCTGAAGATGTTGCTGTTATTGGATTTAATAATGACCCGATTTCTGAAATTATTGATCCAAATTTGTCAACCATAACGCATCCTGCGGAAAAAATGGGCAAGGCAGCCGCTGAAATTATCATTAAAAAACTAAAATCTGCCAAACACGATGAGGTTAAGGAAATTACTTTTTTGAATACTGAGGTTTTGGTACGTGAGTCTTCGGCGAGGAAATAACTTTTTTACCTCTAAAGGTTTTTAAACACATAGAAAAATAGTCTATAATTGCGCTTAAAGGCGTTTCACTTTGTATTAAGACATTTGTTCTGCATGTGTAGAAGCAAGCTTCTTTTGTAACCTTAAAGGTTTAAAAATCTATGTTTCTATGTGTTTAAATACTATTTCAATTTAGAATCAATTTTATTGATTTTAAAGTTTTTAGACTTAATAATTTTGCCATCATCCGTAATCATGATACAGCTGTAATCAGGATATTGATCAATTAATTCCATTCCGGATTTTCTTCCTAAAACCATTAGTGAAGTGCTAAAGCCATTTGCGACTTCGGCTTTAGGGCCAAAAACGGTTACACTGCAAAGCCCTGTTGCCGGATATCCTGTTGCAGGATTGATAATGTGTGAATATCGTTTACCATTAAATTCAACAAACTTTTCATAATTGCCGGATGTCGTTACGGCACCTCCGTTTAAAGGAACCACAGCAAAAACAGCATCAGGATGAAAGGGATTTGTAATACCAATATTCCAGTCTTTTCCGTTAAGCTGTTTGCCCCAGGTTGTCATATCGCCGGATGCGTTTACAATTCCGGATTCTATTCCTTTGGCCAGCATCATATCACGGCATCTGTCGGTGGCGTATCCTTCTCCCAAAGCTCCAAAACCAATTTTCATTCCTTTTAGTTTCAGGAAAATGGTGGATTGAACGCTGTCTAAAACAATATTTTTATAACCGACTTTCTCAACCGATTTTTTTATGGCTTCCGCCGAAGGCATTTCGGTCATAGAACCGTCAAATTTCCAGATTCTGTCCATTGCGGCAAAACTTACATCAAAAGCACCATTAGTCAACTGTGATAGTTTTATTGCTCTTTGTGTTAGTTCAAAAACTTCCCAATCCACTTTTACAGGAGAAATTCCGGCATTATGATTCACTTCAGATACCTGAGAAGTGGGTTTCCAGTCCGAAATCAAATTTTCGATTCGGGTAATTTCTCCAATTATAGTGTCTATAGATTGTACTGCCGTTAAAGTATCTTTTGCTATTACCGTAATATCAAACCTTCCGCCCATAAGCAGGGTAGTTTTTTTTCGAACCACCTGTCCGGTACTGATAAAACTGATGAATACAAAAAATAACAGGAAAATATCTTTTTTTCTCATGAATTTAGAAAGCTATTTTAATAACAATCAGTCAGAATTTGTCCTTTCGTGCGATATTGTTTTAAATCGGTATTATTTTTTTCGAGGCAGATAGTATTCAAAACTGCTTCAACATTTTGCTGCATGGCCAACGAACCGCAAATCATAATTGTGCCGCCTTTTTGAAGTGTATCAGCAAAAAAATCGGCATCTTTTTTAATTAAATCCATTACATAACACAAATTCTTTTCTCGGGAGAAAGCAATCTGAATGTTTTCAAGCTGTTGTTGCTCAATCTGGTTGTCTGCAAATTTTTTATATTCCCTAACCATTTCAGTTTCCTCACGGAAGCCGCAATACAAATAGGTTTTCTTTTTCTTTTTGTTTTGCTCGATCATCCCCAAAAATGGTGCAATTCCGGTTCCGTTAGCAATCATTACGACAGCAGCCGCTTTTTTAGGAAAATGAAAAGCATGATTGTGAATAATTCGGGCTTCTATTGTAGTTTCGGGAGAAAGATTGTATAAATAATTAGAGCCAAGGCCATTAGGATGCAGTTTTACGACAAGCTGTATATTGTGGTTTATTTTACCGATAGAGTAGAGGCGCTCTGTAGCATCGTTGGAAGGATAAATCGCTAAAAGATCCCCGGATGTAAATTTTATTTTTGATTCCGGACGAAGCGTTACCATAAAAGTCTGATTTTCCTCTGATGAAGATTTCAAGCCCAATACCTTCATTTTTTGAAGATTTCCCGGTGTCTGATTATAAGAAGCCGGAGTTACAGATAAAGGCAGCTGTGTTTTTTCATTCCAGGCTTTTACCCATAAGGCAAAATCTGTTAAAGATTTATCGTTTACTGTATGCAGATCTAATGCTGGGTCAACCCACGATTGCTGTTGCAATAATGTGTGGATTTCTTTCGCAAAGCCACAAAAATTGGGATAATGCAAAGATCCGAAACCTACAACAGAAACATTCACTTTCTGTTTTTGCGGATGTTTTTTGATAAGCGAAACCAGTTTATCTGCATTTGTTGGTGCATCGCCTAACCCATGCGTAGAAGTGAAAATTACAATATGGTCTGCATTTGGAAAATCGGTGTACTTATTTGTTTCTGCCAAATAAGACAACTGATTATGAGCAAGAAGCTGTTCGTGTATGGCATTGGCAAATCGAAGCGTGCTTCCGTTTTCAGAACCTGCCAATAATATAAATTTACTTTCAGAAGCTTTGTGTTTGTTTTTAATTTTGGTGGATCTGCGTTTTAAAGTCATTGCAAATCCCGAATAGATAAAAAACAGGATATTAACTGAGGCAATAGCCAGTATTATAGCCCATACCATATTGGCACGGCCTGTATGCAAGTCCATACTAAGATTGGCTAAAACAAATGTTTTCTGATACGGAATTTCGCTAACAACTTTACCGTTAAACTGATCCACCATCAGTTCGCGGTCATTTAGTTTAAGGGTGTAATATTCTTCAGGATCTTCGGCAAAAGGAAATTCAATTTTTTGAACATCCGCAAGTTTGATTTGTTGAAATATTGAAAAATCGCTAAGTTTTTTTGCCTTTGGATTGCTATCACTAACTTCCGGAAGTTTATGACTGATTTTATTTTCAGGAAAAAGATGAAATCTTTCCATTGATAAATAAGTACCCGTAAGAGCCATTATAAAAATAGGAATAAGCAATAACCTGCCCGCCACAACGTGATAATACTGCGCAAGATAGTCTTTCGCTATTTTAGAAAAAAATCTGCGAAATCCCTGTTGTCTTTGTATAATAAGAATCGTTCCGGAAATAGTAATCAGTAACAATAAAAAGGCTGTAATGCCAATTAAAACCCGTCCTGTTTCATGAAGAAACAAAGACCGGTGGAGGGAAGTAACCCATTGTATAAAGGCACTCTTTTTTTGAGGAGTGCCTGTTCTTTTTGCAGTTTTAGGATCGACGTAAGCGTTGACATCATCACCGTCTTCGTTCATTCCCTGTAAAGTTACAAACTGATTATGATCGACGTTTATTTCGATAATTTCGGGATACGCTTTTTTTAACGCTGGCATCGCCTCAGCAAGTGTTATGGTATTTAAATCATGAACCTGATAAGACGGAATTTTTTCGTTTACAGCATCTATCGCCAGTATAACACCTGTAATAGAAAGCATTGTTAAAAAAAGAAAAGAAAATAGCGCTAAGGTTAAGTGTGCATATCGCCAAACAGAAATAGTCATTATGGTATATTCGTATTATATTTTGTTTAATCGTACATAACGGATATATCCTTTTCCTTCTGTTTTTGCAGCAAGACCTTCAGTTGTAAGCGGAATTTCAAGATCGTTTACATAATATTTCTGATCTTCAACAGCAGATTCAAAACGTAATTTGTATCCTTTATTTATTTTAGAGTTTTCGATTTCAATCGTAGTAATACTGCGGTCTCCGCCTGTAACAGATGCACCGGTTTTGGCACTGATATCTTCTGTTTTTTTAGTATAAAATTTGTTCCATTCTTTTAAGGAGCTGTACCATTTTTTATCATCGCCCATTACATAAAGCGTTTTTTCATACTCTCCTTTAGCGTTGATGAGTGATACTACCACATAAGCACCTTCACCCATGTAGTTTGACATCTGCAGCATGCATTTATATTTTGATGACTGAGCGTTTGTATTAAAAGAAACAAGGCATATAAGGACGCCCGTAAGAGCAGTTTTAATTATAGATTTCATTTGAAATTGATTTATTTATTGTAATTTGAAATTTAAAAAATTGAAAGTAAAGATGATTTATTTTAAAAACTCAACAGAAATATTACTTTTTGTAAGCGTTTCATTTTCTTTTGCCAGAGCATAAGCACTTTCGTCAAACTCGGTAATAATTTCTTTTTTTGCACCTATGGATAAAAGATATTTCAGGATAGTATCATCTTTAGAAATCATTGCAGCTTTATGAAGAACTGTTAAGCCATCTTTGTTTTTGGCATTGATATCGATGTTTAAATCAGCAATTTTTTTAAGTAAGTTTAAATCATTTTTGATTATTGCCAAATGATACAATGTGTTTCCGTCTTTTTGAGGAGTTGCAAGGTTAAGTCCTTTGTCCTGTAATAATTTAATTTTAGCAGCAAAAGGATCCTGTTTTGCATTAGCACCTTCTTGTCCGCGTCCCATCATTTGCGGGCGGTAAGACTGAACCAGATAAACGCCTAAATTATTATCGTCTTTATCTTTTACATTTACATCAGCACCTTTGGCTAAAAGCAAACTTACAGCTTCAGGAGATCCATATCTTACTGCATTTGTTAAAGCAGATTCGCCTTTCAAATTTTGAAGATTTATGTTTTTTGCTGTAGGAAGTAAAAATTCCAGAACAGAAGTTTCTCTGGCAGAAGCGGCAACCATTAATGGAGTGGTTCCTTCCTTATCAGCCTTATTAGGATCAAGTCCTTTGGTTATAAAATATTTGATGATTTCAGTCTGGTTTGGTTTTCCTGCCAAAATGTGCAGTACATTTTGTCCCGATTTATTTAGGGCAGTTGGTTTGATTTTTACTTCTTCAACCAAATATTTGTAGGTTTCGATTGTATTGCTTTCTCTACGGCTTCCTTGTGCAGCTGTAAAAAGGGCATTGTCGTTTGGTTTAACCCCTTTTTCAAGAAGTTTTTTCAATAATGCTATATTTCCTGATCTGGCAGCATATGTAAATGCAGTATTTCCTTCACTATCAACATCTTTTAAAGACATTCCTTTTGTGGTAAAATATTCGGCTGCTTTTAATTCTTTGTCAGATGAAATGGCTAATAACAATAAGTTAGCACCATTTTGGTATTTTTTCTTTGGATCAACACCTGCTTTAAAAAAAGCTTCATAAAGTTCCGGATTGCTTTGACCGCTGCTCGCTGCTGCTGTTATAGGAAATGAACCGTGACTGTCTTCTAAATTAACATCTGACCCTTTACCAATGAGATATTTTACGATTTCTAAATTCCCTTTTCCGGAAGCCCAGTGAAGATAAATTCGGTTATCGTGGGTAGGTTTGTTTACTTCGTTACCCGGTTGTTCTAATAAAAATTTGATTGTTTCAACTGGTGCATCATTATTAATTGCCATCACGACTACATCAAAAGCATTGGCTGTTGCCGCAGAAGGGCTGTTGCCTTTCGCAATTTCTGCTTTTACAGCATTTACATCAGGATTGGTTTTCCAGAAAGACTGGTCTAACAGCGTATTTTTTTGCTGTGCAGCTGCAAAAAATGAAGCAGCTAAAGCAATAGAAACAAAAAGGGATTTTTTCATAAATAAACAGAGATAATTTTTTGACAAAAGTATTAGCGATTGTTTAGATACTTTAAGCCAAAAAAGGTTTAAAATTTGCTGAACTTTATTTTTTGATTAATTTATTATTTAGAATAAATAAAAATAAAGCAAATATAGAAATAAATAATAAAATACCAATGTTTATTTGGGTTTTAAGGAAGTTTTAAGGTTTGTTGAAAGGGATTAATCAATATCTTTTTAACTTTTATCAATTAGGTCAGACAAGGAAATTATATAAGTTATAAGATAAATTGTATAATTAAAATTTGATGGTAATTTTAGATTTTTGAAATTCAATTGATTAAAAATTTAAACCCAAATTAAAATGAAAAATACAAGATACATTATGAGTCTTTCGATTGCAGCGTTTACTTTACTGAGCTGTTCGAATGATGATAAAGCCTCCAATGATCCGGGTACACCAACAAGCCCGGTAGAAAATAATGAAGCCAATACAACTTATAAACCAGCATTTGAAGGGCAAACGAGAATAGGAGGGCTGATTACTAATACAGATTATGAAGCAAAAATTATCACTTCATCACTGACTAATCCATGGGGGGTAAAAAGTCTTCCGGATGGCAGGCTTTTAATTACAGAGAAAACAACAGGAACTTTACGTATTGTGAAAGTAACTGGCGAAGTAAGTGCTGCAATTACAGGTTTGCCAGCTGTAAATCCGGCGAATCAGGGAGGTTTGTTAGGTTTGTGCCTTGATCCTGAATTCACTTCTAACAGAATGATTTATTGGGTATATGCCGAAGCGGGATCAGGTGGAAACAGGACCGCAGTTGCCAAAGGGAAATTATCAAATGACGAAAAAACGATTGAAGGGGCTACAGTAATTTACCGTGCAGATCCGGCAAATGTAAGCGTACTTCATTATGGGGGCCGAATTCTTTTTGATAAAACAGGAAACCTTATCGTGAGTACAGGAGAACGTTCTGTGTTAGAAACAAGACCATTGGCTCAGTCAGTTACTGCAGCTTTGGGAAAGGTTATTCGTATAACCAAAGACGGGCAGGCAGCATCCGGCAATCCTGCTTTTAGTCAGTCCGGAGCTTTACCTGAATTGTATACTATCGGACACAGAAACCCACAGGGTCTGGCAATTCATCCTGGCACTGGTGAAATCTGGTTAAGCGAACATGGACCACGTGGAGGTGATGAGATCAATCGTTTAAAAGCAGGTTTAAATTACGGTTGGCCGGTTATTACCTACGGAATAGAATATGGCGGAGCGGCAATTGGTGAGGCTATCCAGAAAAAAGATGGTATGGAACAGCCGGTTTATTACTGGGATCCTGTGATATCACCAAGCGGAATGACTTTTTACACCGGTAACCGTGTTCCGGAGTGGCAAAACAATCTTTTTATAGGAGCACTAAGCGGTCAGCATATTGTGCGTCTGGCTATAGAAAATAACCGTGTTGTGGGTGAAGAACGACTTCTGGCTCAGGAAGGTCAGCGATTCAGGGATATTACCCAGGGA
Organism: Flavobacterium calami; assembly: GCF_038290035.1. Taxonomy (NCBI): domain Bacteria; kingdom Pseudomonadati; phylum Bacteroidota; class Flavobacteriia; order Flavobacteriales; family Flavobacteriaceae; genus Flavobacterium; species Flavobacterium calami. The sequence continues at coordinate 34,096 of NZ_JBBYHS010000012.1, read as the reverse complement.
AATGACGGAGCCCTGTATGCTGTAACCGATCAGGGAAGACTTTATAAGATAGATAAGAAATAATATTTCGGTAAAAATGGCGCTAATACGGCGCCATTTTTTATAAAGAACTACGTTCAATATATCCAAACGGATTTTTGAAAAACTCTTTTTTATTGCTGAGAACCAGTTCAGCGGCTTTTTGTCCCATTGCCTTAAAATCACTGCTCAATACACAAATATCAAGCAGTGCTTTGAGTGGGGTTTCATTATAAGAAATCACTCCGACATCAGTACCTATCTGGAGTTTTTTTTCTTTTATCTGTTGTACCAGTTCTACGAGGTCGTTATCGTCAATAACAATATAAGCTTCTTTTGATTTAAAATCCAAATCATTTTTTACTTCTTCGATGATTTCAAAATCAAGAGAATGCTTTTGGCAGAATTCTTTAAAACCATGCAATAAACCAACCGGAATAGGGAATAAGGTCTGGGTTGGAAACACCAAAATAATCTTTTTGTATTTTTTTAATTTTGTAAAAGCTTTTGTCAGGGCATAAATAATATCTTCTTTGAAATCCTGATAAACTGCAGTAAAATTTCCCGAAATTTCGGAATACGAATTATCAAGTATCAGAAGTTTATCTTTCGGAATGGTTTCAATCGCTTTCAATACTCTGTTGGTATAATTGATATGCGTTTTTCTGCTGTTTCTAAAGTGAGGCATGATTACAAAATAGTTGTAATTGTTGATGTTTTTTTTCAAAGCATTGATAAAAAGCTGCTCGTCACAATAATAGATATACATATTGACGTGACCCTTGCTTCCAACGGTATCCACAAAAGCATTATAAGCCTCCATTTTATAGGTACACGGCTTATTGATAAGAAAAAAAACATCAAATTTGGCTTTGGAACCTGCATAAGAAACAAAATTGCCGGAACCCATAACCGAAACAATTAATTTTTGATCTCTTAATATCTTATAAGCTTTTTCGGCAGTATCCCGGGAGATCGAATTTTGAGTACTCAATTCATTTATAGAAGGCATTTGTTGTCCGTTCTTCATTTTTCCGTTCAGGATTTCTGTTGCCAGAAAATCAGCTACCTGTATAAATTTAGGTGATCCGGAATCCATTTTAAGGTTTATAGTGATTGGGTTTCTTTTTGATGCCATAGTAAGTGGTCTGTATATACCGTAAAAAAGTGTTACTCTTCAATATTTAGTATTTCAATATTATAGAAGAGATAGAAGTAAAAAAGCAGTAAAAGCTAATTTTTTAACAAATATTTTACGTTATTTTTTGGTTTAATGAGGTTTGTGGTGTTAAATGTTAGTTTATTTTCAAATGTATGTAAATTGAATTTTCAATGTGTCCTGTTCTGTGCTGAAATATTTAAAGAATATTTTTATTATGAATGGTCAGAATATCAGACGTATGAATTTATTATGGCAACTTCCGAAATAAGTATTTTTTTTGTCTGCCCGGCATTGTATTTTTTTATTATTTTTACAGATAGCAGCTAATCATACAGCACAAAGGCTGGAATGAAATACTGATTTGTTTTACTAAATTTAATGATTAAAAAATGAGAAAAAACAATGATTTTGGTTTGTTGATACTACGTATTACAATTGGATTACTAATGCTTTTGCACGGCTTGGCAAAATTTGGAGGAGGGCTGGAGTTTATAAGCGGTATGCTTGTTGAAAAAGGACTTCCGGGATTTTTTGCTTACGGTGTTTTAGTTGGCGAAATTTTGGCTCCAATTGCCATTTTAATTGGTTTTAGAACCAGGCTAGCAGCTCTTATTTTTGCCTTCAATTGTTTGGTTGCTGTATTAATGGCTCATAGTGCCGATATATTCAAATTGAGTGAACACGGAGGTTGGGCGCTTGAACTTTTAGGATTGTATTTCTTTACAGCTTTGGCTTTATTTTTTACTGGCGGAGGAAAACTGGCAGTTTCAAAAAGCAGTAGCTGGGATTAAACTTAGTCACATATACCATACTAAAAAGAAGCTTTCGGGCTTCTTTTTTCGTTTTTTCATTAAGAAAAAAATAACAGAACCAATTCCAATTCTAATGTTATTTTAATGTTGGCCATAGAATTTCGCCCTAACTTGCGCCACTCTAAGAACCAATAAATGCTGAAAAGAATTAAAAATAGTATCTTATGTAAATGCCTACAGGTGTTGCTGATTGGGTACTTTCTAATCAGTAGTATTAATGTTTCCAATAGTTTTGGACGCATCATAGCCGATAATGCCGAGACAAGTACAGTTAAAGGCATAACCTGTAATTTTCTTAAGAAGATATTCAAATGTGACGGAATTCCGGAAGAACTGGATGACTACGAAACAAAAGAGACAAAAACAACGAAACTTGCCAAAGGGGTTCCTTCATTAGATTATCTGATCCCTTTAAATACTTCATTGACTGTTTTGTACTTTCAAATTAGTACAAAAAGAAAAAATTATATTGATAATCAGATATTTTCATTTGGTTTTCACGGTAAAATTCATTTACCTCCTCCCGAATTTATAGCATAAATACTTATTTTTTTAAAGAGGTTTAGAAGAAATTCTAATACCTTAATACGGTTTTTGTCGTATATTAGTATCTATCTGTTAATCTTGTATTTATAACATAAATTCATGACACCATTAAAACGTTTTTACAACTTACTTCATCTTGACAAACGCGATGTATATCAAATCATTTTTTATGCTGCTTTTGCAGGTTTAGTAAACCTTTCACTCCCATTAGGAATTCAGGCTATTATTAATTTTATCCAGAGCGGACAGCTTAGTGTATCATGGATTGTATTAGTAATTTTAGTTACAATCGGAGTAGGTTTTGGCGGAATTCTGACCATTTTGCAACTCAGGATTGTTGAAAATCTTCAGCAGCGCATTTTTGTTCGTTCTTCATTTGAATTCGCCTACAGACTGCCCTTAATCAAATTCAAAGAAATGTATTCTGAATACGCTCCGGAAAAAGCGAACCGTTTTTTTGATACTTTGACGGTACAAAAAGGCACGGCAAAACTTTTATTGGATTTCTGTACCGCTTTTTTACAGGTGGGTCTCGGAATCATATTACTGGTTTTGTATCACTCTTTCTTTACGGTAATTGGTCTTTTGTTTATCGTAATTTTATATATCATTTTTAAATTTTCGTACAAAGACGGACTTGAAACGAGTCTTAACGAATCAAAGTTTAAATATAAAGTAGCAGCCTGGCTTCAGGAAATCGCCCGTAACCGCGACAGTTTTCGCAAAAAAGGAGGTTTCGAATATGCGCTGGAAAGAAATGACGGCTATGTAAGCAAATATGTAAACTATCGTGAAAAGCATTTTCAGGTAATGAAAAAACAATACATTCAGCTGATTATTTTTAAGGTTATTGTTACAGCTGCCTTGTTGTCTATTGGTGGTTTTCTGGTAATTCACCATCAAATGAACATAGGGCAGTTTGTGGCAGCTGAAATAGTTATTGTACTGTTGATTAATTCGGTTGAAAAAATCATTTTCGGGCTGGAATCTTTTTACGATGTACTGACTTCATTAGAAAAAATTGGACAGGTGACCGATATGGAAACTTCATGTATTCCGGAAACATCTGCTATTACTGAAACTGGAATAAATATTGAAACAGAGAGTGTAGCATACAATTATCCTGACCATAATAAAAAATCACTTAAAAATATCAACCTGAAAATAAATCAGGGCGAAAAAATAATTTTGAGAGGAACAAACGGTGCCGGAAAAAGTACTTTATTGCGTTTATTGTCAGGATTGCTTGAGCCTGAAAGCGGTGCTATTTATGTAACCGATAATTATATGAACCGTCTCAACGAGGATACTTACAGAGCACAAGCCGGAACTTTTTTACAAGGCGATACACTTTTTGCCGGAACCATTCGCGAAAATATCCTTTTTGGAAACGAAACACTGAACAATGATGATCTTAAATGGGCTTTGGACAATGTTGGCCTGACTCCCGATATCAAAACATTCCCGAATGGACTGGAACACCAGGTTCACCCGGGAGGTAATGAACTTTCTGCTTCAGATATTCAGAAGATTCTTTTGGCACGCAGTATTGTTCATAAACCGAATATATTATTTCTTGAAGATCCTGTAGATAAAATGGACGAACGGACTTCAGGTAAGATTATAGATTTTTTACTTTCTGAAGAAAATGACTGGACGGTAATTGTAACTTCTAAAAACGATATCTGGAAGAACAAATGTGACCGTATGATAACGATCGATGACGGAAAAATTATTAATGACATAAAGCTTTAATCATGCTCAATATATCTAAAGATAATAATGTACTTATAACTCCGGGCAAATACAAATCGATTACCAGTGTTGCCCGAAGACCACATTATCAAATTTTAAACAAGGTTATAATCGGATTTTTAATTTTTTGTGTAGCCTGTCTTTTCCTGCCATGGACTCAGAACATCTCAGGAAGCGGTTCTGTTACAACCTTAAAACCCGATCAGAGACCCCAAACCGTACATAACGCCATTGCCGGAAGAATTGAAAAATGGTATGTTCAGGAAGGGGATTATGTGAAAAAAGGAGATACAATTGTTTTTATTTCTGAGGTAAAAGAAGATTATCTGGATCCTAATCTTGTTGGAAATACAAAACAACAGGTTGATGCCAAGAAAATGGCGGTTGAATCGTATGGAGATAAAGTAAATTCGCTTGAAGTTCAGGCGCAATCGCTTAATACCGAAAGAGAACTAAAGTTACAGCAGGCCCAGAATAAAATCAGGCAGGCTCAACTGAAAATCAAGAGCGACAGTATGGATCTTGAAGCGATAAAAACACAATTAAGAATCGCTAAAACACAATTTGACCGTTCGACAGCACTTAACAAAGAAGGTCTAAAACCGCTTACAGATGTGGAGCAAAAAAGACTGAAACTTCAGGAATCTGAAGCGTATATAGTGACACAGCAAAACAAGCTTTTGAGCAGTAAAAACGAACTGATAAATGCAAGAGTCGAAATTAACAGAATTACAGCTGAGTATACGGAGAAAATTTCGAAATCAAAAAGTGATAAATACACTGCTTTGAGTACACAATACGATACAGAAGCACAGGTTAACAAATTGCAAAATCAATATGTAAACTACAGTATCAGAAACGGTTTATATTACATTACAGCTCCTCAGAGCGGATATGTAAACCGTGCTTTGCTGGCAGGTTTAGGAGAGACTATTAAAGAAGGAACCCCAATTGTCAGCATTATGCCTGCAAGTTATGATATTGCGGTAGAAACCTATGTTGATCCTATCGATCTTCCGCTGGTGCACAGAGGCGCAAAAGTTCGTGTCTGGTTTGACGGATGGCCGCGAATTGTATTTTCCGGATGGCCTGGATTGTCTTATGGAACGTATGGAGGAAAAATTGTGGCAATCGAAAATTTTATAAGTGCCAACGGAAAATACAGGGTACTTGTTTCACCTGATGGTAAGGACAATAAATGGCCAAAAGAACTGAGTATTGGAGCTGGGGCACAGAGCATTGCTTTACTGGAAACAGTTTCTGTAGGGTACGAAATATGGCGAAACCTGAATGGTTTTCCTCCAAATTATTATAAGTCAGACGAAAAAGAGGCAAAGGATGGTAAGGAAAAAAAATAATTTGAAAAATGCTGTAACAGTATTTTCTCTTTTATTTTTATTCGGCTTTTCTAATGTATACAGTCAGGATTTTAATAAAGAAGAATTAAGTTACAGCGAGTTTTTAGGATACGTAAAAAAGTATCATCCGCTGGTAAAGCAGGCCAATCTTGAGATTAGTACTGCTCAGGCGGCTCTGATGCTTGCCCGTGGGGGATTTGATCCTAAAATTGAAGTGGATTACAATAAAAAAGAATTTAAAGGGACAGAATATTATTCGCTCCTAAACAGTAGTTTTAAAATTCCTACCTGGTACGGAATCGAAATCAAAGCAGGTTTTGACCAGACAGACGGACAATATTACAATCCGCAGAACAAAACTCCGGAAGCCGGTCTGACTTCTTTAGGAATTAATGTTGCCTTAGGTCAGGGAATGTTCATCAATCAGAGAATGGCGGATGTCAGGGAAGGAAAACTGCAGGTAAAACTGAGTGATGCACAGCGAAAACTAAAAGCGATTGAGGTTTTGTACAAAGCCAGTGAAGCGTATTTTGAGTGGAGAAAAAGCTATAATGAAGCCGAGCTCTATAAAAGGTATCTTGGTTTTGCCAGTACTCGTTTTCAGGGTGTAAAAAAACTGATTGAACTGGGCGATGCTCCTTCAATTGATAGTGTTGAAGCCGGAATTACCGTTCGAAACCGTGAATTAAATGTAGAAAACGGAAACCTGAAATTAGCCAAAGCAAAATTATATCTTTCAAATTATTTATGGATCGAAAATGTTCCCGTTGAACTTGGAGAAACAGTTAAACCGGAAGAAAATTTAATTAAAACGCTGGAAGAAACGCTGAGAACGGATACCATGATGGTGGATGTTGCAGGTCTTGATTCTCATCCGAAGATTCAGGCTCTGGAGACCAAAATGGGTATGCTGGAAATCAGCAGGGAACTGAAAGCCAATTCACTACTTCCCAAGTTAAATGTGGGGTACAATTATATTTCCGAACCTTCCTATTTTGATTCTTTTAATACCGACGATTATAAGTTTAACGTCGATTTCAGTATTCCGATTTTTTTGAGAAAAGAACGCGGAAGCTTAAAGCTGGCAAAACTTAAAATTCAGGATTTAAAGTATGATATAGATCAGCAGCGACTGGAACTTAAAAATAAAATAAAGGCACAGCAAACGGAAATAGCTTCTTTAAAACGTCAAAAAGGCGTAATCGACAATCTCGTAAAAGATTACATTACAATGCTGAACTCGGAAGAAAAATTGTTCTCTTTTGGCGAAAGTTCTATATTTCTCATCAATTCAAGGGAAAATAATCTGGTGAGTGCCAAGCTATCACAAATTAGTATCGAAAATCAGTTTTACATTTCAAATGCCGAATTGTTTAAAATACTAGCAAATCCTGATTGATATTTTTTTTTCTTTTTCAAACCACTTATTTGTCAGGAAAATAAGTGGTTTTTTATTTAAAGGATATTAGCTCACCCTTTGGGTCAAATGATTAAAAATAGATCCAAAAACGGATATTAGGAAGTAAATATCATTTATAATTTCAAGGAATTGATGCTAGCCTGACACTTAATTTTTAATTTCTACCCAACGGTTTTAGTTTAGTCTTTCACAAGTTTCTGTTCTAAGACAAATTTCAGTTCCCAGATAGAGCGGGTTTCCGTGTTTTTCGGACCAGAACCCTTCCAGTAAATCTTTGGTGATACAGCGGTAAACGGCAACTCCTTTGTATGTTTTTTTGTCTTCTCCTTTATAACTAAAATTGATTACGAGAATATTATCTTTAAAAAATCCCGAACCTTTTTGTTCCTGACTATTATTGATTATCCATTTGGCTTTAATCCGGTTGTTTTCGTCAAGAGAAAGTGTCAGTGTGCCTTTATACGTCATTTCATCTGAACCATCCTGATTACTTCCTGAGATGGAATAGCTGCCAGTTAAATCCTGTATTGTCATTATTTTGTTGGTAGTTTAAAAAAAAGAGGACAAATATATCAAATAATGAGAGAAGGTTAATAAACAAAAAAGCCGTAATTTTTTTTACGGCTTTTGTTTGGTTGTGAAAGATTTAAAAGCGGGATGCAAATTGTTTTGCAAAATCTTCCAGTTTAATTTTTCCATCAATGCTATAATTATTTGTGATAAAATCATTAGCAATTTTTCCGTTGGCTAAACCTGTCCCCATTTCAGTATATAATTTTGCAATTTCTTCAGGTATTCCAGCCTGAGTCATACCCTGAAACGATTGCTCGTCTGTAAATTCAACCCATGGCAGGTCAGATTTACCAATGGCATCTCCCAAACTATTTGCCACATCCTTTGGAGTTCTGACATCACTGATGATGTAACGAATATTTTTACCTGATGAAGTTTTTACTATTTCTTCGGCGGCAGCCTGAGCAATATCTTCGGGATGAACCAATGGTATTTTTACATCTGATGGGAAATTGCCTCCTATAATACCTGCTCCCTGAATCATTGGGATATCATTATAAAAGTTGGTATAAAAATAACCTGCTCTTAAAAAAGTAATGGATGTATTTAATTCGTTATACAATTTTTCGATATGATAAAGTCCTGCGATCGGTCCGTTTCCAGTGGGCAAATCAGCTCCAATACTGCTTAACATGACAACACGTTTAATCTTTGTTTCTGATATCGCTTTTGCGAAAGCACGACCGGCTTCAGTTGTGTTTGCAATGATATTTTGACCTCCTAAATTAGGTGGTGTCATTGCAAAAAGAGCATCAGCATCTTTTAATGTTTCAGTTAAAAATGCAGCGTCACTTACAGAGCCAATGGCAGCTCTTGCACCCAAATTTTCGATTGTTGTTTTTTTGTTTGAATCACTACTGATTACCGTTACGTCGTGTCCTGAAGCAATAAGATTAGTTGCCAGAGGTTTTCCAATGTTTCCTAAAGAACCTGAAATTATAATTTTCATAATATATTTTTTTATTTGTTGATACAAAGGTATCTTTGCACTTACTTTTATACAAGTACTTACCCTAAAGTATGTATTATGACAGCAATTAAAAAATCATCGACTATTCAGGAAAATAAGCAGTATGCTTTAGAGAAGTGCCCTGTTACATTTGTAATGGAAAAAATTGGAGGGTACTGGAAACCTATAATTTTGTATCAATTATCGAATGGAGATAAGCGTTACAGCGAATTGAAAAGAGCCATTCCGGCCGTGACAGAGAAAATGCTGATTCAGCATTTAAAGCAGTTAGAAGCTGACGGTCTTGTGATAAGAGAAGCAAAACCGGTTGTACCGCCTTTTGTAACTTACAGGCTAAGTAAAGCGGGAGAAGGGCTGATACCTGTTATTGAGGGCATGGCTTCGTGGGCTTTTAAGATGAAAGACGGGGCTTTTAATATAGAAACTTTGGAATAAAGTAATAAAAGGCTTGTTCGTGAGAGGTGTTTTAAGATATAATGTTTTTTTTATCTTCTAAAAATTATCCTCTCTAAGGTTATAACCATTCTCCCGAAGCATTATAATCATTTGGTAAATAGGTAAGATATTGAACCATTCTTGGGCTTTTTCCTTTATTTGGAGTTGCACAATGTGGCAAAGTGTTGTCCCAGATTATAAAATCACCAGCATTACCACTTATAGGTTTTGGTTCTAATGTTTTAATAGCTTTTTCCCTTGGATTTTCATCTGGACCAAGATCATTTAACCATTGAATAATTTGATTATGAAAACCCGGGACACAATGAAAAGCACCTTCGTCGGGTCCACAGTCGGTTAAGTAGAGCAAACCCTGAAACCCAAATGTAAGAGGCTGTTTTAGGCTAATATCCCAATGTAGCGGACTTCCTAAAAAAACAAAATTTTCATTTTTAGGAGGATTAAAGCTTACCTTGTCTATGGTTTTATAGATGTTGGTTGTTTTATAAAGTTGTTCGTAGGCTTTTTTTATTTTTGGAGAAAACCGGTTTTTATTCAGGGTCTCATGATCAGAAAAATTCAGCATTAATCCTTTTTGATCTTCGTGCCTTATATACCAGGTTTCTTTTTTGTTGGGATCCATTTGTAAATATTCCCAGATGGCTTGTTGGGTATCTTCGCAGTCTTTTTTCGAAATAGCATTTTTTACAACCACATAACCATTCTTGTCCCAAAATTCAAGATCTTTTTCAGAAAGGACGTTTTCTGTCAAATCTGTGCTTTCTGTATGAATATCTTTTTTACGATCATTAATCCATGACTTAAAAGTTTCAAAATTAGGTTTTTCAAAATATAAAAATTGCAAAGTATCTTCCATGCTGATGCCTAACTGAAATAACGTTTTTATTTCATTATCCCAGCTTTGTGTATTTTCTGCAGATTTACTTTCAGGATTAGTAGTTCTTTTCCATAAATTTTCAAGAATAGTCCATGGCATAGTTTAGATATTTTTTTAGTTTGCTTTAATTTTAATCTAAGAAAGACATTGTTAAAATTATCATTTTTTTTCTTTTTATTACCGAAATTAAACTTTTAAATAATAGACGGGCAATTGTGATTTTATTTGTTTTTTGTTGTGATTTTTTAAATTATTGATAATTTTAATGCTTAATTATGCTTTCTAATTTAAAATTAACAACCTTGAAGAATTTTTTTATAATTCTGATTTTATTCATGGGATTTTACGTACCGGTTTCTGCGCAGGAAACTCAGGTTAAATTTCTTGATATATCAGACGGGTTATCCAATAATTCGGTTGTTACCATATTTCAGGATAATGATGGTTATATGTGGTTTGGGACTTATGACGGACTAAACCGCTACGACGGATACAATTTTAAGGTATTCCGAAACCGCATCAATGATAAAAAGTCATTGCCTTTTAATACAATTTATAATATTGAAGGGGATTCAAAGAATAATATATGGATTGGCGGGGCAAATGGTGTCTGCATTTACAACAAAACCAGTGCAGGGTTTCAACCTGTCAGATATATTTCCCTAAATAAAAAGTCTGAAATTGTGAGGGATATTATCCATCAGGTAAAGGCTGTTTCTGAAAACAGGGTTTTGGTTGCCTCTCAAAACTTAGGCTTGCTTATTTTTGAAAATGGTTCTTTTATCGGAAGGAGTGTTCCGCTTGTGATGCCCGGAAACAGAAACGTTGTGCATCATTATGATGCTGTCGCTATTCAAAACGATTTAAAAAATAACAGATGCTGGATATATGTACGAAATGTAGGGCTTTGTACTTTTAATGATACCTCAAAAAGGTTAAAAGTTGTCTTTCCGTTTTCTATAGAAGTAAAAACAATGGAAGTGGCTTCATCTGGCAACCTTTGGTTTGGGACAGATGAAGGTCTTTTTCTTTTTGACATAAAAAAAGGTTCATTCTCTGAAAATTATTTTTCCGGCAGATGTACCGTTGCGGATATTCTTATTGATAAGAAAAAAGAAATGTGGGTGACTACAGATGGTAATGGTATTTATAAAGTTACCGGAACAGGAAAAAAAGCGGTTCTTTACAGTTCAATAAAAGAAAATAAACTATTAAAAAGTAATTCGATCTGGAGCCTGTACGAGGATAAAGCGGGAAACAAATGGATAGGTACTTTGCGTGGCGGAATCAGTATGCTGAGCAATACGGCACGGTATTTTAAAACGGTGAGAAACAATGCCAATGATCCTGCCGAAAATTTTATTCTGTCATTCTGCGAAGACGAAAAAAACAATTTATGGGTAGGAACAGATGGTGCGGGCCTGAAATACTGGAACCGTAAAACCAATACCTATATTAATTATGTCAATAAACTTTCGAGTAAATTTATCACCGGCATTGTAAGGGATGATAACAACGAAATCTGGCTTTCTACTTGGGCAGGAGGTATCAACAAAATTAATCCGAAAGATAACTCGGTAACACAGTTTTCATGCTATAATCCTGTTACGAAACAAGTGGAAAAAAATGTTTGGTTTGTTTATAAAGATTCAAAATCAAACATTTGGGCAAGCACAACAAATGAAGGTTCCTTGTATCTTTTTGACCGGACTAAAAATAGTTTTACACTTTTTGATACATCGATCAATAATCTGCAGTGCATGACAGAAACCTCAGACGGAAAACTCTGGGGCGGAAATTATTCGATGTTGTATTCTATCGAAAAGGAAAGCAGAAAAATTAATAAAATTACAATTGGTAATCCGGTTCGCTGTATTCATGAAGATAAAGGCAAAAATCTTTGGCTCGGAACGCAGGAGGGAGGATTGCTATTGTTTGACCGAAAAACAAATACGTTTAAAAGACTTACTACTGATGACGGCCTTCCTTCGAATACTATTTTGAGGCTGCTGGAAGACAAGGAAGGAAATCTCTGGATGAGTACTTATAATGGTATTTGCAGGTTTGATAAGAAAAGAAAAACCTTTAGGAATTTCTCAGTAAATGACGGGCTTCAGAGCAATCAGTTTAGTTTTAATGCCGGAGTTAAATTGTCTACAGGAGAATTTTTGTTTGGCGGAATTAATGGTTTTAACAGCTTTTTACCGGAAGCTATTAAAAGTTTTAATCAGGAAAATAATTTATTGCTGACCGATTTTTATGTAAACAATCAGTCGATTGAGGAAAGTAATGCAGAGATCGATACTAACTCAGATAAAATAAAAAAAGTCAGTTTAGATTACGACCAGACCACTTTATCGCTCGAATTTGTTGCTTTGGATTATAACAATGCCGACAAGATCAACTATGCGTATTTGTTAGATGGCTGGGATCAGCAATGGAATTATGTAGGGCAGAACAGAAAAGCTAATTATTCCAGATTGCCTGAAGGGAAATATACTTTTAAAGTAAAAACCACTAATTTTAAAGGAGGCTGGAACAAAGAAATCAGTCTTGTTACGATAGAAGTTTTACCGCCGTGGTACAGAACCTGGTGGTCTTATTCTTTGTATTTACTGGCTATTGCCGGAGGTCTTTTTGTCTATTTGAATTATCAGAAAAACAAGGAGAAGCTAAAATATAAAGTAAAAATAGCTGAACTCGAAAGCAAAAAGGAAAAAGAAATTGCTGAGAAACAGTCATCGATGTTTACATATATTTCACATGAGTTTCGTACCCCGCTTTCGCTAATAATTAATCCGCTTAAAAAAGCAGTTCAGAAAGAAAGTGTTCAAAATGGTTCTTCCGGAAGTGATCTGGCAATTGCGCATCGAAATGCCCGCAGGCTTTTAAGTCTTGTCGATCAGCTTTTGCTATTTAGAAAGGCCGAAAATGACGCAGATTCCCTACGATTATCTCCTATAAATGTAAATAATCTTTGTAATGAAGTGTATCAGTGTTTTGTAAATCAGGCAAAAGACAAAAATATTAAGTACAATTTTAATATTCCGGATCATGAAATTGAAATCATTGGAGATTATGAAAAAATCGAAATTTCATTATTCAACCTGATGTCCAATGCTTTTAAGTATACACAAAATGGAGGTGAAATCAACCTGATTCTGACTGAAAATGATAATGAGGTAATGCTTGAAATTACAGATAATGGCGAAGGAATCGAGAAAAAAGATATTGAGGTAATTTTCGAAAAGTTCAAACAAATCAATTCTAAAGTTTCTATTGGAACCGGTTTCGGAATCGGGCTTTATATCGTAAAATATTTTACAGACAAACATAAAGGAACCGTAAGCTGTAGTAGTGAACCCGGAAAAGGGAGTACGTTTAAATTGACTTTTCTGAAAGGTGACAGGCATTTTGAGAATGCTGAAATAACCAATGATATTCAAAAAAGGAGCCAGCTGTTTGATGAATTAATTATTGATGACTCAGATGAAAATAATGTACACGGAAATCCACTTTCTGAAGCAGATCTGCAAAAAGTAATGCTTACTGAAAAAAGAACCGTTTTAATTGTAGATGACAATGCTGAAATCAGGGGATATTTGATCAAATTGTTTGCGGAGAATTATATAGTCTACAGTGCTGAAAACGGTGCAGAGGGGCTAAAACTAACCAAAAAACACATGCCAGATCTGGTAATCAGTGATATTACCATGGAAGAAATGGACGGTCTTGAGTTATGCCGAAAAATAAAAGAAAGCAATGATTTGTCTCATATTCCGGTCATTCTGTTAACTGCATCAAAAAATCCGGAGACCCATTTGCAGGGAATAAACGATGGTGCCGACGATTATATTACAAAACCATTTGATAATGATATTTTGGTGGCTCGTGTTGAATCGTTATTGCGTAACCGAAGCAATTTACGAACCTATTTCTTAGACAGTATTACTTTAAAAGAGAACACACAGAAAGTCCCGGTGGAGTATCAGGAAATTTTAAAAAAATGTATTGATATCGTAGAGGCCAATATTCATAAGAGAGATTTTACGATTAAAACCTTTGCGCTTGAAATGGGCATGAGCCACAGAACGCTTTATACCAAAATCAAAATCATTTCGGGACAGACTTTAAATGCTTTTATTCGTTCCCTACGAATCCGAAGAGCTGCGATGCTCATGCTTACTGAAGATATTAATATTGCACAGGCAAGTGCTGAGGTTGGTTTTGAAGATCCTAAATACTTCAGGCAGCAATTTGTGAAGTTATTCGGAATGACACCTTCAGAGTATATTAAAAAGTATAAAAGTTCTTTTAATTCAGATTTGAATGTTATAAAATAGAACTTGCAGGGTGTAATTTAAAAGTTGTCAGGCCGAGCGAAGCCTCTACGCATAAAAGCTTTCGACTCCGCTCAGGTGATATTGATTTCTGAAAAAGGCGAAGGTGTTTAGGAGTCCAATCCATTTTTACAAACAAACTGGCACAATGGGAGTACTTTGCAACCCATCGCACCAAGCACTGGAAGATTTTCCAACAGCTATGAATACCGACTGGCAATGGTGGGATTTGAATGTAAATTCTACAACGCTTATTACAGACGGAATTGAAGGAGGAAATCCAATTGTGGAAATGGTAGACAATTTTGCCAATAACCGAAAACTGGCATCACTTTTTGAAGGAAGTACAGGCTCAGGAAAACTGATGATTGCCTCTTTTGATTTAACAACCGATTTAGATAAACGCCCAGTTGCTAAACAAATGCTTATTTCAATTTTGAAATACATGAACAGCGAATCATTTAATCGGAAGTGATTAAAAATCCTGAAATTCTAAAATCTATTCTTGTAGTTCAAAAAGAAAAAGGTAAAGAAGGAGCAACAAGTATTTATTAAAATTAACCATTTGTTAAAATTAAAAAATAGTTATCATGCTGAAAGAAGTCAGTTTTTCAAAATTCAGACCGTTATAAGATGAATTTTTATTTCAATTGTTAATTATGTATTGTTTAAAAATGTGTAGTTATTTTTTTATAGTTGATAATTTTATGTATAAAATAATGGCTAATTACAAATTTGACCTCCTTTTTTTTCCATTTTACCCCTCATTGAAATTTCAAACTACGCATTACTTTGCATCTATAAGGTAATGATTGTTAGTTAAGTTACCGTTATGTTATAAGTGTTTGTTTTACGATAAGTTTTTGATCTGTTTAAAGAACTGAGCATTTTTTATAAACAGAGAGTATGAGCTGGTTTGTCATATTGCTTATCACGCCCGCAGTTTAAAAAAACTGCGGGTTTAATTAAAAACGAATTCAAAAAGAATATATAAAAAAGAAAAATAATTAATCCTAAATACCATAGATAGTATATGAAAACAACCTTTTAAAAACTCTTTTATTCTGTATGCCTCAAAAAATAGTGATAAGACAACCTACATAGAATACAATCATTATTAGAAATAAAAAAAACTAACTAACCTAACTTTAAAATCAAAGAAATGAAAAAAAATGTATTTTTATTTTTTCTTGCCCTTTTTGCTGTCCTGTTTACGGGATGCCAAAATAACGAATCGGGTTTTCCGAGTTCTGACAATCCCACAGTAGTTGTTGCTACAAAAGAAATTTATGGTGCACCGACCAGAAAATTTGAAATCAAAGCCGCTCTGGCAGATGATTTGGGATTAAAGAGTGTTGAAATTCAGATTCCTGAATTATCCCTTGATAAAGTGATTACGTTTGCAACAAATCCGTTGTTGGAAACTTACGATTTAAGTTATTTTTTCGAAGTACCTGCAGACAGAGGAGCCTCAGAGACTTTCAAAATAAAACTTATCATTACAGATGTTTCCGGAAATACTGTTAATGAAGAAATCAACCTGCGTTTAGATGGAGAATTTGCTGCTCCTGCAATAAGCATGGTTACTCCAAAAGAAGGAGCGGTTATTTTACTATCGACAAGCAATCAGATGCCGGTAAATTTTGTGGTAAACGATGATTCCGGAATCGATTATGTTCAGGTAAAGTGTGAGGCTTTAGGAATTAATGAAACGATTCAGCTGTCTGGTTCGCCTCAGACTTATACTTTCAATAAAACGTATACTTTGCCGGTAACTGCCGCGGATTACGTTTTGACTATTACAGCTAAAGATAAATTTGCGATTCCGAATACTGGAACTTTAAATATCAATATTGTAGCTACGAATGAATATCCGGCAATCTATTTGGTGGATCAGCCAAAAGGAACAAATCTTACGACAGATGCTGTTGGTGTTCCGATGTATTTTCACAATAAAACCGGACAGGATTTCGAATTTAAATATTATGCCGATAAAGACAATAAAGAAGTGTTTTTCTTAGGTCAGGAATCTGACTTTTCCCCACACTGTTTCGGATTAAATGCATCAGGGGAATTGGCAGACGATGTGGCTTCCTCTCCGATTATTTTACCGACAAAAGGATATTACAAAATCAAGGTAAATCCAAATACATTAAAATATACTGTAGAAAAATATACTCCTACAAGTAAAGTATGGGCAGATGTTGCAAACGGTTTATGGCATGATGACGCAGCCCAAAGAAGACCTTTCGTAAGTGTTTGCGGAGGAGGAATTCAGGGAGCCAACTGGGACACCTGGACAGCCTGGACTCAAACCGGCCTGCATTTGGCCAATAACCCAAACAACCCTTATCAGTTAGTAGGCGAATATACATTGACAGGAACTATGGAAGCAACTTTCACAGGGCAGTGGTGGGATCCATCATGGAGGCTGATCAAAAATGGTATTGCAACCATGTCACCTGGTGAAAACGGAAATGCTAAATATCCTGCAGCTCCAGGAGTTTACAAAGTAGTTCTTGATACCGAGTTAGAAAGGGTATTCATAACAAAAAAATAGTTTTGTTATAACATTAATAAATAAAACAGCTAAATATGAAATTTAAATATATATGGTTTTTTATTGCCTTATTATGCAGTACAGCATCATTTGCGCAAATAACAATCAAAGGAACTGTAAAGGATAAAGCCAATGTGCCGATTCCGGGTGTTAATGTAATTGCTAAAGGAACTTCTAATTCAACAGCAACTGATTTTGATGGAAATTTTTCGATTTCTGTTCCGAATAAAAATACTCAGATTGAATTTTCTTTCATCGGTTTTACAACGAAACTGGTAGACGCAGGAGACAGAACAACCATTGATGTGATTTTGGAAGAATCCAGCCAGGTTTTGGATGAAATTGTGGTGGTTGGTTATGCTGCCGTTAAAAAGAGCGATGTAACGAGTTCTATTTCTTCTGTAAAAGGAAAAGAGCTTCAGACGATGACTGTGGGTAACGTCACAGAATCTTTACAAGGAAAAGTTTCCGGGGTTCAGGTTACAGGACAGGGTGGTCCGGGCGCACAGCCAAGAGTTTTGATTCGTGGTATTTCTACGATAAACCTTAGTACAGATCCGCTTTATGTGGTCGACGGTATTCCGATGGGGACGAGTATCAATTTTTTAAGTAATAACGAAATTGAGTCTATGGAGGTTCTAAAAGATGCTTCGGCAAGTGCAATCTACGGTTCGAGAGCGTCTAACGGAGTTATTCTTATTACAACTAAAAAAGGAAAAGTGGGAAAAACAAGATTTACTTTTGATCTGAGTTCAGGTATGCAGATGATGGAGAATCCGTATGATATGGCAGATGCAGAAGGGTATGCAAATATTTTGAATACTGCTTATAATAATTCTGGTTATTCAGATTATTTGCCAAATGCTTCTCAGTACAGAGGAAAAACTACAGACTGGTGGGGTGCCGGAATAAGAAAAGCGTCTCCTGTAACAAATGCTTCTTTAGGTGTTATGGGAGGTTCAGAAAAACATACTTATGCTGTGAGTTTAAACTATTACGATTCAGAATCAATGTATGAAATAGGAGGATGGGAAAGAATCACCATGAGAATCAATAATGATTTTAAATTCTCAGATAAATTCTCTGCAGGAATCACTTTAAACCCTCGTTATGAAAGCTGGGGAGGTCCTTCAAATTGGGCTGATTTTGTTAAAATTGATCCTATTACACCAATTTACAAGCCGGCAGATCAGTTAAACGGAACAGAAAATGAATACAGCATTTATGCACGTTCTCCTTCATACGTTTGGAATCCTGTTGCCGCTGTAAAAAGATATGACGATTATACAGACCAGTATAATTTAAATACCAACGGATACTTGCAATACACGCCTATCAAAGGACTTGTGATTCGTACTCAGGCTTCCATTGAAGTGGGAAATAAAGTACAAAGTATTTTCAGACCAGATTTTGTTATTGACGCTGCTCATGAAAAGGCAGAAATTAACAGTGTTGAGCGAAAAGCGACTACAAATCATGACTGGACATGGCAAACTACTGCAACTTATTCAAGAACATTTGCAGAGAAACACAATGCTTCGTTGATGATTGGTAGTACTATGGAAGAATATAACGGTAATGATACATGGGGCTATGGAGAAGGTGTACCTAATAATTCAGAATCGATGAGAGAGGTAAATGCAGCTACTAAAAATCGTGATAGCGGAGGAAATAGCTGGTCAAGTTCTATAATGTCATACATCTCTCGTCTTTCTTACAACTACGACAACAAATATTATCTTACAGGAACTTTTAGACGTGACGGTTCTTCTAAATTTATGTCAAATAATAAATGGGCGAATTTCCCTTCTGCTTCTGCTTCATGGAGAATTTCTAATGAAGGCTTTATGGAGAGCAGCAAAGATGTTATAAATGATCTTAGATTAAGAGCTGGTTGGGGTAAAGTAGGTAATCAGGGATTGCCGGATTCAGTTTATCAATCTAATATTGGACAAGGTTACTACGTAATTGGAGGTGAAATGGTAGATACTTCTTATCCGTCAACCATGGCAAATAAAGATATCAAATGGGAAACGGTTGAAGATATCAGTTTTGGACTTGATTTCGGATTATGGAAAAACAAACTTTCAGGTTCATTAGAATACTATCAAAAGAAAACAAATGATATGTTATTCAAGAAGCAATTTCCAACATACAGTGGTTTTCCGGGGTATTCAACAATCTGGACAAACGTAGGTGCTATGCAGTCAAGTGGTATTGATTTATTACTTTCCTATAAAGATAAAAAAGGGGATTTTTCGTACGGTGTAGATGTAACTTTTACAACAGTAGATGTAGAAATGCTTTCTTTATCAGCTGAAGGAGAAAGACTTTATGGGGCAGGAAACAGAACTTTAACTGAAAAAGGAGAAGAGCCAGGATATTTTTACGGATACGTAGCAGATGGTTTGTTTCAAAATCAGACCGAGCTTAATGCTCATACTGACGAACACGGAACAAAATTGCAGCCTTATGCAAAAGCGGGTGATATTCGTTTCAAAGACGTAAACGGAGACGGAAAATTAGATGATAAAGACCGAACAAAAATTGGTTCTCCGTGGGCTGATTATAATGTGGGTTTAAATTTAAATTTCGCTTATAAACAGTTTGATCTGGTGGCTAATTTCTATTCAAGTATCGGAAATGATATCGTAAACCAGAATATTTCAGATTTATACAATGGTGCAAGTTTAACAAACAAAGTAAGTGGATTAGAGCTGATGGCATGGCACGGAGAAGGAACTTCTAATTATGTTCCTCGTTTGTCTAAAGACGACAATAACGAAAACTTTACTAAATTCTCTTCTTTTTATGTGGAAGACGGTTCTTTTGTACGTCTTAAAAACCTTCAGGTAGGATTTTCATTCTATAATAAATTCGGGTTAGATAAATTGAGATTGTCTTTGTCAGGTCAAAATATATGGACATGGACAAAATATACAGGTGTTGATCCTGAAGTGGCAGGAGGAGACCCTAATAAAGATGACAGAGTTAAAGGATCAGGTTTTGGAGGATGGAATTATCCGGTTCAGCCAACAATTTTGATGGGTCTTAATGTAGCATTTTAATAATAGAAAGACATGAAAAAAATAATTTTATCTATACTGGCTTTTTCAATGTTTGCAGTTTCTTGCGAGGATTTTATTGAAAAAGAACAAAGAGGAACGCAGACGCTGGACAACTACTTTCAGACAGCGCAGGAATGTGAAAACTATACCAATGAATTGACGCAGCGATTATTGCTTTCTAAAGACTGGTACACATTGCTTGCTCCAAGAATTACAAACGAAATGGCCACTGATGATGCCTGGATGGGGAATACGGGTCAGGATAATTCTGCTCACAGACCTTGTTCACAATACATCGTTACTCCTGATAATATGGGGGATATGAATAGTATTTACACAGCACATTATTATACGATCCAGTCGGCAAATATTGGACTTGAAAAGATGGTAAATTCGCCAATTACGGATGCTCAGAAAAACCAATATATGGGAGAATCTCTGTTTGTTCGTGCGTATTGCTATTATGAATTGGTCAATCTTTTTGGAGCTGTCCCTTTGTATACAAAATCTTTGGGAACAGCCGATTTAAAACTAGAGCGTAGTCCGGCAACAGCAGTTTATGCACAAATAGAAGCCGATTTAAAAGAATCTGCAGCAAAACTCGAAGGGATTCCAGTAGCGAGAAACGGCAGAATCAACAAATGGGCTGCTTATGCTTTATTGGCCCGTGTTTCTTTATTCCAGGAAAAATGGGCTGAAGCAAAAACATATTCTAACAAAGTAATCACTGAAGGACCATATACACTGGAAGAAAATTTCCTGAACATCTGGAATGTAAACAATCATAACGGTAAAGAATCTATTTTGGAAGCTCAGTCATCTTCTGTACAAAACGAAGCTTTAGGTTCTATGCTGCCAACTTTGTCAGGAGCGAGAGGTGAAGACAAGAAAAACTTCCCAAGCAATGATGCCAAAGATGTTATTGACGGATGGGGATGGTGTATGCCAACCAGTGATTTAGAGAATGCTTATCTTTCTGAAAATGATGAAATCCGCCGCAGAAGCACTATCACCAAATGGGGAGAGGCCGCTTATGGTGATGAGGTTTTGAATCCGACTCATAAATTCAGTTTAAACGACAATAAATCAGGCCGTATCTGCCGTAAATATTATATTCCTGTAGCAACACGCCGTACATTGGATAAAAAAGATGGTCATTTACCATTAAATGTTCCGTTGATTCGTCTGGCAGAAATGTATCTGACAAGAGCCGAAGCCAATTACCATACAGGCGGAGATGCTTTGGCTGACATCAATATTATCAGGGATCGTGTAGATTTAGAACCAAAAACAGGGATCTCAGGACCAACGCTTTTAAATCATATTTACAAAGAGCGTCGTCTGGAATTAGCTTTTGAAGGATTACGTTTATTCGATATCCGTCGTGAAAAAGATCCAACAACAGGAAAACGTGTTATTGAAACTTTGATGGGGCCAAACGGAACTTTTGTAAAATACAACTTAAGCTCTACTGATCCTTACGAAACGACAAATACGAGAGAAGCACAGGACAAAGGAATTAATTTTGATCCTGCGAAACATTTGCTTTGGCCAATACCACAAATCGAGAGAGATTTAAGTGGAGGTATAATTACTCAAAATCCTAACTATTAAGATGAGATTCAATAATATAAATAAAGTAAGTCTGCTGTGTGCAGGCTTGCTTTTCACAAGTTCTTTATTCATAAGTTGTGATTCAGATAAAAACGAAAATTCTGATTCTGATAATGCTGTTGCAGAACTAAAAATTAATCTGGATGCAAACCTTCAGACGATGGAAAGCTTTGGAGCTTCTGATGCCTGGCAGTGTAATTTCATTGGAAGAAACTGGCCTTTGGATAAAAAAAATCAAATGGCAGATTTGCTTTTCAGTAAAGATGTTGATGCCGAAGGAAATCCAAAAGGTATTGGTTTGTCATTGTGGCGTTTTAACCTGGGTGCAGGAAGTGCAGAACAGGGTGACGCCAGCGATATTACTGACGAATGGAGACGTACGGAATGTTTTACAACAGACGGAGTTACTTATGATATGAATAAACAAGCCGGTCAGGTTTGGTTTATGAAAGCAGCAAGAGAACGTGGAGTAGATAAATTATTAGCATTTTCAAACAGTGCTCCGGTTTATTTAACTCAAAACGGAAAAGCGCATGCAAGTATCAAAGAGTATTACAATCTGAAAGAAGGAAAAATGCCGGATCTGGCTGATTTCTGGGTAAACTCTTTAGATAAATTAAAATCAGTACACGGATTGACTATCGATTATATAAGTCCGTTTAATGAACCGCAATACGAATGGGACGGTTCTGGTCAGGAAGGTTCTCCGGCTACGAATGGAAATATTCACAGTTTTGTAAATGTGCTTTCTCCAAAATTACAATCAAAAGGATTGAGCTCTCAGATTGTAGTGGGAGAAGGAGGATCTTTTGAGCCTTTGTATAAAACTATCACCGGAAAAGAAAACAGATCGAACCAGATCGATTATTTCTTTGCATCTAATTCATCTAAAAACATTGCCGGTTTAAGCAACGTTAAGAAAACCATTTCGGCGCACAGTTACTGGCAGGCATGGCCTTTAAGAGAACTTGTAAATTCAAGGGAATTGGCAGCTACAAGAGCACAATCTATTGGAGGTTTGAGCCTTTGGTCTACAGAATATTGCGTTTTAGAAAGCCCTGGAACAGCAGAACTTCCGGGTGGTGCAGGCCCGGGAAGAGATTTAGGAATTTCTTTGGCTCTTTGGACAGCCCGTATCATCAGTACCGATATTGCGGTTGGAGGTGTAACCTCATGGCAATGGTGGACAGCGATTAGCCGTGGTGATTACAAAGACGGATTGATTCACGTGGACAACGGTTCAAGTAATGGTGCCGGTGATGCCAACTATTGTAAAAACGACGGATTTATCAGGGATTCGAAAACACTTTGGGCTTTAGGAAACTTCTCTTTCTTCGTAAAACCGGGAATGGTAAGAGTTCAGATTCCAAGTATTGATAGCGCAAAAGCAGTAAACGATGTGATGGTGACGGCTTATAAAGATGTTGCATCCAAAAAACTGGTAATTGTTGCCGTTAACATTAGCAAAGCAGCAAAAACATACAAATTTAATCTTACCGGAGGTGCTTTAACTGATGGTAAATTAACACCTTACACCACTTCTGAAACGTTGAGTTTGAAAAAAGGAACAGCTGTTGATGCTACGAATTTAGAAATTCCTGCAAGATCAGTAGTGACTTATGTGGGAACTTATAAATAGTGATACAAAGAGATAACGTTTCAAAGGCTTTAACCACGATACTGTCATTTCGACGTAAGGAGAAATCACACTCGTTAATCGACAAAGATTGGCGACATACTTTGCGGAATTTCTAGTGAGATTTCTCGTTCCTCGGAATGACAAACTAGACGATAACGTCAATTAGAAAACAAAGAATAAATGAGAAAAATATATATCTCGCTTTTAGTAGTAATGAGTTCGCTGTCTTATGGACAGCGAACCATCACTATCAGCACAGATAATGTAGTCCAGACGATGGACGGTTTTGGAGGATCGGATGCATGGAGAACGCAATTCGTGGGTAAAAACTGGCCGGAACAAAAAAAGAATGCTATTGCTGATTTACTTTTTAGTAAAGAAATTGATAATCAGGGAAATCCAAAAGGAATAGGACTTTCAATCTGGAGATTTAATTTAGGTGCCGGAAGCACAGAACAAGGAGAAAACAGTAAAGTTTCTGACGAATGGAGAAGAAGCGAATGTTTCCTAAATGCTGATGGAACCTACAATTTTTCTAAACAGGAAGGTCAGAGATGGTTTTTGCAGGCTGCGAAAAAAAGAGGAGTCGAAAAATTTCTGATATTCACCAACAGTCCGCCGGTTCACATGACACATAACGGATTATCTTTTTCTTCCCGAAAAAATAAACTGAATCTAAAAGATGGTGCAATTCCAAAATTTGCCGATTTTTTAGTTCAAAGTATTCAGGGACTGGAGAAAAATGAAGGTATAAAATTCGATTATGTCAGTCCGTTAAACGAACCGCAATGGGAATGGATGGCTAACAATGGAGACAAAAACAGTCAGGAAGGTACTCCGGCAACCAATCAGGAAATATATGAGGTGACTAAAGCACTTTCTGAAAAACTCAAAACAAACAAAATGAGTACAGAAATTGTAATTGCCGAAGCTGCACAAATCAATTATTTATATGAAAATGTAAATGCAGAAAATCGTGATAATCAGATTGATTATTTCTTCGGAAATACAAAAACGAATATTTCGAAATTTTCAAATGTAAAAAATGTGATTCTCGGACACAGTTATTTTACCACCTGGCCAATTGAAAAACAAGTTTTAAGCCGAAAATTAATTGCTGCAGAAGTAAAACAGAAACCGGGATTAAAATATTGGCAGTCTGAGTACTGCATTTTAGAAAATCCGGGAGAAGCTGAAATTCCGGGAGGTTCAGGCGGAGGAAGAGATTTAGGTATGCAGACGGCTTTGTTCGTAGCGAGATTAATTCATAATGATATCGCTGTTGCAAATGCAGCTTCATGGCAGTGGTGGACATCCATTACCCGTGTAGATTACAAAGATGGTTTAATCTATCTGGACGACGGAAAAAGCAACGGAGGAACAGCACCGGATTATGTTCGAAACGATGGAGAATTTCACGATTCCAAACTGCTTTGGGCTTTAGGGAATTATTCACTTTTTGTACGCCCGGGAATGCTTAGAATTGATGTTCCGAATCAAACTGAACTGGATGCCGCAAATGATGTGATGCTGACAGCTTACAAAGACGTTCAGAACAAAAAGCTGATTGTAGTAGCTGTAAACTGCGGAAAATCAGCTCAGCAATACAGGTTCGATTTATCAAAAGGAACTGTAAAAAACAATGAATTTACACCTTACATAACTTCTGAAATTTCTAATCTAAAAAGAGGAACAATACAGAAATTGGATAATCTGGAAATTCCGGCAAAATCAGTAGTAACGTTTGTTGGAGAATTACAATATTAAAAAAACAAAAATCTAATTAATAAACGAAAGAAGCTTAGAAACTTAGATTCTTAGCATCTTAGAACCTTTTAAAAAATGTTTACAAAAAAGATCTTATTACCCGCATTACTCTTTTCGTGTCTGTCAGCGAGCAGTCAGATTTCGTTTGGAGATTCTAAAAAAATTAATGACAACTGGAAATTCAATCTTCAGGAAACTCCGGATGCAAAAAACACCGCTTTTGACGACAGTAAATGGCAAAAAATAAATGTACCTCATGACTGGAGCGTAAAAGGCCAGTTGAGTCCAACACTGGCAAGCTGTACCGGTTATTTACCGGGTGGAATTGCGTGGTATAGAAAATCAATCAATATTCCGCAGAGCAAAGCCGGAGAAAAAGTGTATTTGTATTTTGAAGGCGTTTACAACCGAAGCGAAGTTTTCATCAACGGACATTCTTTAGGAAAACGCCCAAACGGTTATATTTCTTTTGCTTATGATGCGACACAATTCGTAAAATACGGAGGAGAGAACACCATTTCGGTTCGTGTAGACCACAGCCAGAGTGCCGATTCAAGATGGTACACAGGTTCGGGTATCTACAGAAATGTCTGGGTAGTATATGCAAATCCGGTTCACATTGCACAATGGGGAGTTTATGCTTATCCGGAAGTGAATAAAGGTAACGGAACTTTGAATGTTGAGGTTGAGGTAGAAAATGGTTCTGCATCAAAATCATCTCTTACGGTGATTAATGAATTGATTTCGAAAGACGGAAAATCGATTGCGAAATCTTCTTCTAAAGTGGATGTAGCAGCCAATCAGAACGGAAAAATTTCGACCAAATTAAATGTCAAAAATCCACAATTATGGGACTTGGACAATCCAAACTTATATAAGCTTAAAACAACCGTTTTAAAAGACGGAAAGCAAATCGATGAAACAGTTACAAAAACAGGTTTCAGAAATTTCACATTCGACCCAAATAATGGTTTTGCCCTTAACGGAAAATGGATGAAAATGAAAGGAGTATGTCTGCATCACGATGCCGGAGTTTTAGGTTCAGCTGTTCCTCGCGAAGTTTGGGAAACGAGATTGAAAACTTTGAAAGAAATTGGTGTAAACGCAATTCGTACAAGTCATAACCCGCAGGCACCTGATTTTTATGAGCTTTGCGACGAATTAGGATTGTTGGTATTGAACGAAGCGTATGACGAATGGGAATTCCCAAAACGTAAATGGCTGGAAGGCTGGAATTACGGAACTCCCGGATTTGAAGGTTCATTTGATATTTTTGCTGACTGGGCAGAAAAAGATCTGGAAGATTTTGTGCGTCGTGACAGAAACCATCTTTCTGTTTTTGGCTGGAGTATCGGTAACGAGGTAGATTATCCAAACGATCCGTATTCTCACCCGGTTTTAGATCAGGGAAAAAATGGATTCGGACAAGCGGCTTACGGAGGTTATAAAAAAGACGCGCCTGATGCGATGCGACTTGGAGCTATTGCCAAACGTTTGGTTGCTGCTGTAAAAAAATACGACAAATCCCGTCCGACAACGGCAGGTTTAGCAGGTGTTGCGATGTCTAATGAAACCGAATATCCGGGAGCTTTGGATATTACAGGATACAATTATACAGAAAGTAAATACCAGTCGGATCACGAAAAATATCCAAACAGAGTAATTTTTGGAAGTGAAAATGTGCATGATATGGAACCATGGCTGGCCGTAAAAAACAACAAGCATATTTTCGGACAGTTTTTATGGACAGGAATCGATTATTTAGGTGAGTCAGGAAGATGGCCTTCAAGAGGATTTTACTCCGGATTGGTAGATTTTGCGGGGATAATTAAGCCAAGAGGGTATTTCCGTCAGTCATTATGGTCAGATAAACCAATGGCATATTTAGGGACTTATCCACTGAAAGATGAGAAAGATGTTTCTAAAGATGCCTGGGCAATCTGGAACTACGAAGCCAGGCAAAAAATCCGTGTGGTTTGTTATACGAATGCTGCAAAAGCTCGTTTGGAATTAAACGGAAAAGTAGTAGGGGAAACCAAATTATATGACGAAAAAACCGGAATTATGTATTGGGATATTCCTTTTGCTTCAGGAAAATTAGAGGCTGTAGGGTTAGATAAAAATGATAAAGAAGTAAGCCGTTATGCAATTAATTCTACTCAACAACCTGCTGAGTTAACAATTGCCGAAAAAGATATCACAATTAGCAAAGACAAAGGAGTTGCTAAAATAATGGTTCAGGTAAAAGATCAAAATGGTCTTCCGGTTATGCTTTCTGATAATGAAGTAACCTGTACGATCAGTGGTCCGGGAACTTTATTAGGATTGGAAGCCGGAAACAACAGCGACATGACAGATTACACAGATAATGTACAGCGAGTGTATCACGGTCATATTGCGGCGTATGTTCAGGCAAACGGAGATTCATCAGAACCAATAAAAGTCACTTTTACAAGTCAATGGCTAAAATCGGTCAATGTCACAGTTAACCTGAAATAGATTCGTAAGTTTTTTCTAAAACTTTTTAATTAACCTGCCTGCTTTTTTGTTAAGTAAGCAGGTTAATTGTTGTAATGACAAAAAGTTTATTATATTTGAAGTGTACTATTAACACTTATTTTTTTACTGATATGAAAATAAAAAGCATAATAATATTAGGATTAGGATTTTTTTTAACACCATTTTTTTCAAATGCTCAAAAAGAAGTTTTTAAGGAAGGTGAATTCAAGCAATGGGCACAAACGCCTCCTATGGGTTGGAACAGCTGGGATTGCTATGGTCCCACAGTAGAAGAACACGAAGTAAAAGCCAATGCCGATTATATGGCAAAAGAGCTAAAAAAATATGGTTGGGAATATGTAGTGGTTGATATCAGATGGTTTGTAGAAAACGACAAAGCAGGAGGTTACAACCAAAAAGATCCACGTTACGTAATTGACCAATACGGACGATATCTGCCTGCTGTAAACCGTTTTCCTTCTGCAAAAGACAATCAGGGATTTAAACCTTTGGCAGATTATATTCATAAAAAAGGATTGAAATTCGGAATCCATATCATGCGTGGAATTCCTAAAAAAGCGGTAGAAGAGAAGATGCCGATTAAAGGCGCAAAAGGAGTTACAGCTGATCAAATTTACACAACAGCTTTGCAGTGCGAATGGTTAAAAGATAATTATACCATTCTGGCAGATAAACCGGGAGCTCAGGAATATTATGATTCTATTTTTGAATTGTACGCACAATGGGGAGTAGACTTCATTAAAATTGATGACTTATCAAGACCGTATCACGAAGGCGAAATCAATTTAATCAGAAACGCTATCGACAAATGCGGGCGTAAAATAGTATTGAGTACTTCACCTGGAGAAACACCAATTTCAGCAGCTCCACACGTAACAACACATGCCAATATGTGGAGAATGGTTGATGACGTTTGGGACACCTGGCCGCACATTACACACCTTATGGATGTGGCTCAAAAATGGTATCCGCACATTGCACCGGGCACATGGCCTGATTGTGATATGATTCCGCTTGGACGTATTTCTATCCGTGGAGAACGTGGTAACGACAGAATGACACGTTTAACAAAAGACGAACAATATACACTGATCACTTTCTTTAATATTTTTAAATCGCCTTTATTCTTTGGTGGAGATTTGCCAAGCAACGATGCTTTCACTTTATCATTATTAACGAATAAAGATGTGGTAAAAATGCACAAGGAAAGCACAGATGTGAAACAGCTTTTTCATAAAGACGGAAAAATTGCCGTGACTTCAAAAAATCCAAAAGATGGTAGTGTTTACCTGGCTTTAATTAATATTTCGGATACAGATTCTCAAAACGTTTCAGTAAGTCTTTCAGATCTTGGAATAGCCGGTTTTACCGGAGGAATAAACATGTGGACAGGTGAAAAACTGAATGTTTCTTCCAAAGAAGTTTCCGTAACCTTAAAACCGCATAGTTCTGTTCTTTATCAATTAAAAAGCAAAAAATAATGAAGCAATTTTTGAAGCATAATTTTTTGGGTTTCATCTTACTTTTTGTATTGTCCGGTTTTATTTCGAAACCAACAGTAGAAAAGCCGGAAAAAGTATATCTGTTTGCTTATTCAACAGTAAAGAATAATGGTAAAAACGGACTCCATTTTGCATGGAGTTCCGACCAGAAAAACTGGTTTGCTATTGGTCCGGAACATCCTTTCTTAAAATCCGATTATGGAAGTTGGGGACCAACAGGAAAAAGTATGTCTGAAGCTTTTTTATTTAAAGATGATGTGGGAATTTTTCACTGTTTTTGGAGTGTGAAAGACGATGTTTTGGCTCACGCATCCAGCAAAGACCTGATTAACTGGAAAAGTCAGCGTTATGTTCAAGCCATGAAGAATCTGATAAAAAAAACGGATGATAAACCGGTAATTCAAAGTATAACGGTAAGTGAAAAAAAAGATCAGTACGATATCCATTGGATTGTAAATAATACAAGATATTACAATACGACCAAAGATTTTGAAAATTATACTGAAGCAAAAACATATACAGGCACATCCCCTAAACTAATTGAAGTTATAATACAGGGCGACATTCAAAAAGGCACCATTACAGAAGTGGATTGGAGTCTGGTAGAATTGCTGACCAAAACAATGCAATCTGTAAAGTTTAAAGACAAACAAAACAATACCTCTCCCAAAAGCGACAGTTTACTATTTGTAGGTTTAAAACCTGTTACGGCGCAAATCAGCATCAATAGCCAGCAGTCCAAAAAAATAAGTAACATGCTTACAGGTGTGTTTTTTGAAGATATCAATTATGCTGCCGATGGCGGTTTGTATGGCGAACTGATCCAGAATCGTGATTTCGAATATGCCTTAAGCGATAAAAAAGGCAGGGACGAAAAATGGAATGCTACGATGGCATGGAGCGGCGATTTTAAAATATCAAAAGACAATCCAATTCATCCTAATAATCCAAATTACGCAGTGGTTACAAAAGGAGCAATCAGCAACACAGGATTTGATGGAATTGCCCTGAAAGCTAATGAGAAATATGATTTTAGCATATTTGCGAAAGGCGAAAAATGTACTGTAAAACTAAAAGGAGCTAATGGAGAAACTTTGGCGGAAGCCGTATTAAAACCAGCTATTTCTTGGAAAAAATTAAATGCAGTTTTAAAACCATCAAAAACAGTAATCGATGCCCATTTAGAAATCAGTACAACGGGAGAAACTTCCATCGATATGATTTCGCTTTTTCCTCAAAAAACGTTTAAAAATCGTAAAAACGGTCTTCGTTCAGATTTGGCGGAAACCATTGCAGAGATGCACCCTAAATTTGTCCGTTTCCCGGGAGGCTGTGTAGCGCACGGAGACGGATTGCATAATATTTACAAATGGAAAAACACCATTGGATCTTTGGAAAGCCGTGTTCCTTCACGAAACATCTGGAATTACCATCAGTCAATGGGATTAGGTTATTTTGAATATTTTCAGTTTTGCGAAGATCTGGGAGCAGAGGCGGTTCCGGTTTTAGCGGCTGGAGTTCCCTGTCAGAACTCCTCTGACGGTGGTGCCGGACAGCAATTTGGTATTCCGATGGAAGATATGGACGAATATGTGCAGGATATTTTGGATTTAATTGAATATGCAAACGGAAGCGCAACCAGTGTCTGGGGTAAAAAACGTGCCGAAGCCGGTCATCCAAAACCTTTCAACTTAAAATATATCGGAATCGGGAATGAAGATCTTATCAGTGATGTTTTCGAAGAGCGTTACCGAATGATCGTAAAAGCCGTTCAGCAAAAATATCCTAAAATTATTGTAATTGGTACTGTTGGCCCATTCAATGAAGGAACCGATTATAACGAAGGCTGGAGAATAGCCAATGATCTGAAACTGCCCATTGTTGATGAACATTATTACCAAAGTCCGGGCTGGTTTATCAATAATCAGGATTTTTATGACGGTTACGACCGCTCAAAATCAAAAGTATATTTAGGCGAATACGCTTCGTGGGGCAACAAATTTTACAACGCCCTGGCAGAAGCACTATATCTTACGGGGGTTGAAAGAAATGGGGATGTGGTAGCTATGGCATCTTACGCACCATTATTGGCTCGTGAAAAACATGTACAGTGGAATACAGACTTGATTTATTTTACAGGAAGTGAAGTAAAACCAACCGTAAATTATTTTGTGCAAAAGCTGTACGGACAAAATCCGGGAGATGTTTATTTGCAAAGTTCGATAAAACTTTCTGATACCAATAATGAAGTCAGTAAACGAATTGGTGTATCTGCAGTTCAGGACAATGACTCCGGAGATTTGATTGTAAAATTGGTCAATCTGCTTCCGGTTGCCGTAACGCCTTCTATGGATTTTGCAAATTTTTCAACTGCTGAAAATGCAGCTTACACTTTAATGTCAGGCAATCCGGAAAAAACAACGGCCAGACCGGTAACTCAAAAAATAGCTACGAAAGAAGCTTTTTCAAAGGAACTGCCTCCGTATTCTTTCGCAGTGATTCGTGTTAAGATGATTTCGAAAACACTTTTAAATGAAACCTTTTAAATTTTGCATCACTATAAAATTTAAAGCATTAAAATAAAACTAATTGATAATGAAAAAAACACATTTTTGTCTTGTAGCACTAGTAGCGTTTTTCAATATACTACAGGCACAGCAGCCCGCAACAGGAACTCCTCCGGTTATAGCCGGCAAGGATTTAACGGCTTATTTGTTTGTTTACTTTACCGGAAACGCTGTCGAAGACGAGGCAGTTCGTTACGCAGTCAGTACTGATGGATACCATTATTATCACCTCAATAATAACAAACCTGTAATAGACAGTAAGATTATCAGTTCAACAGGTGGGGTGCGTGATCCCCATATTTTACGAGGCGATGACGGTAAAACATTTTATATGGTCTTGACCGATATGACGTCATCAAAAGGGTGGGACAGTAACCGTGCAATGGTTTTGCTAAAAAGTACCGATCTGGTAAACTGGAAAAGCAGTATTGTGAATATTCAGATCGCTTTTGCAGGAAATGAAAACCTGAAACGTGTTTGGGCACCGCAGACGATTTATGATTCCAAAGCCGGTAAATATTTGATTTACTTCAGTATGCAGCATAATAAAGATGCAGACAAAATTTATTACGCCTATGCAAATAAGGATTTTACGGCTCTCGAAAGCGAACCAAAATTATTATTCGTTCCAAAATCTGAAAAAGCCTGTATCGATGGCGATATTATTGAAAAAGACGGTGTTTATCATCTTTTTTACAAAACCGAAACCGAAAATCCGGGAATCAAAGTGGCTACTACAACCGATCTGACTTCAGGAAAATGGACAGAAAACGACAATTACCTCCAGCAAACCAAAGAATCTGTAGAAGGGTCAAGCGTTTTCAAACTAAACAATTCGGATGAGTATATTTTAATGTATGATGTGTACAAAAAGGGAAGATATCAGTTTACAAAAAGTACCGATTTAGAGAATTTCAAAGCAATTGACGATGAAATTTCAATGGATTTCAAACCGCGCCATGGAACTATTTTGCCAATAACCCGTACCGAATTAAAAAGACTACTTGCAAAATGGGGGACTCCTGCCAATTTTCCAAAAATCAATAACAACCCGGTTTTAGAAGGCTATTATGCCGATCCCGATATTTTATATTCAAACAAAACCAAAAAATATTACATCTACCCAACCAGCGATGGTTTTAACGACTGGTCGGGGAATTATTTTAAGACTTTCTCTTCAGATAATTTAGTGGACTGGAAAGACGAAGGCGTAATTTTAGATCTTCCAAAAGACGTGAGCTGGGCGAACAGAAATGCCTGGGCGCCATGTATCGTAGAGAAAAAGGTAAAAGGAAAATACAAGTATTTTTATTATTTCACCGCAGCGCAAAAAATAGGTGTTGCCGTTTCTGATAATCCAACAGGGCCGTTCAAAGACAGCGGAAAAGCATTGGTAGCCACCAAACCCGAAGGAGCAAAAGGCGGTCAGGAAATCGATCCGGATGTTTTTACAGATCCAAAAACAGGCAAAAGCTATTTGTACTGGGGCAACGGATACATGGCTGTAGCCGAACTGAATGACGATATGATTTCTTTCAAAGGAGATGTAAAATTGATAAAAGTTGACAAGACTTTCCGTGAAGGAACGTATGTGATTTACAGAAAAGGAACCTATTATTTCATGTGGAGCGAAGACGACACCAGAAGCCCGAACTACAAAGTGCGCTACGGAACTTCAAAATCGCCTTTGGGACCCATTGAAATTCCCGAAAACAACATCGTAATTCAGGGAATCCCAGATCAGGGAATCTATGCAACAGGACATAATTCGGTTTTACAAATCCAAAACAAAGACGAATGGTACATTACTTATCACAGATTCTCCTACCCAACCGGAATAAAAATGGGAAGAGCAGGAGGTTTTCACCGTGAAGTCTGCATAGACAAACTAGAATTCAATCCAGACGGAACAATCAAACAAGTAACACCAACACATACCGGAACACAAGCAATTAAGTAATACCAATTATTTAGTTGTAAAAAGCTGCTCTACCTTGCCCCGGAGCAGCTTTTTTGGTTTTTAAAATTTTCAGTTTTTGCATTAGAAGCTGTTTCCTGCTGTACACTATATCTTTTGTGCCGAACCCCGGCACAAAAGGATGCCGTTTCCATCAGGGCTAGGGCAGTATTAAAAAGAAACTTTTGTAAATACCAGGATAAATTTATAAACAGATGTAACAATGATTTAACACAATAAAATCCTCAGAATTCAAAATTATTAAGCCTGATTAAGTTGGATACAGAAAACCATTAAGTCAAAACAACAGTAGAACAACCGAAACAAATACATGAATCAGTCAATTCATTACAAAAAAAACATCAATCCCTTCGAGATGTAAGAAATAATTTTATTTTTGTATAGCAATAAAACGCAACAACACAAACCAAAACATGCGCATAACATACCAATATAGAATAAAACAGGCTAAATTTATTCGCATATAAAAGAGTTAGCAGTCAGTTGACCAAAATTGCGTAAATAAAAAATCTATGAAAAAAATTCTTTTTATATTCATTTTAATGAACTTAGTTTCTTGTAAAGAAAACAAAATTGATAGCCCAAAAAAATTTG